>JBFKQC010000012.1:0-63516 GCA_041627895.1 Rhodobacter sp. | reverse complement strand
CCCCGGAAGGCGCGGGCGCCGTCGCGCCAGGCGTGGCGCGGGCCGGCCGGGTGGCGCGGGCGGGTCCGGAGGGGCGCGATGCGCCTTGGCGTTGTGTCTCGGCCGCCGCGGGCTTAGGTTTCGGGCGGCGGGCAAGGGGTAGGCGATGCTGGCGGGAAAGCGCATCCTTTTGATCATCGGCGGCGGGATCGCGGCCTACAAGTCGCTGGACCTGATCCGGCGGCTGCGCGAGCGCGGTGCGACGGTGGTGCCGGTGCTGACCCGTGCCGCGGGGGAATTCGTGACGCCGCTTTCCGCCTCGGCGCTGGCGGCCGAGAAGGTCTATCGCGATCTGTTCGACCTGACCGACGAGGCCGAGATGGGGCATATCGAGCTTTCCCGCGACGCCGATCTGTTGGTCGTGGCGCCCTGCACCGCCGATCTGATGGCGAAGATGGCGGGCGGGCTGGCCTCTGATCTGGCCTCGACGGTGCTGATGGCGACCGACAAGCGGGTGCTGATCGCGCCGGCGATGAACCTGCGGATGTGGCAGCATGCCGCCACGCAGCGCAACCTGGCGACGCTGACCGGCGACGGCGTGCTGGTGGTGGGCCCGAACGAGGGCGACATGGCCTGCGGCGAATACGGGCCGGGGCGGATGGCCGAGCCGCTGGAAATCGTCGCCGCGGTGGAGGCGGCGCTGATGGACGGACCGCTGAGCGGGCGCCACGTGCTGGTGACCTCGGGGCCGACGCACGAGCCGATCGACCCGGTGCGCTATATCGCGAACCGCTCGTCCGGGGCGCAGGGCACGGCGATCGCGCGGGCCTGCGCGGCGCTGGGGGCGCGGGTGACGTTCGTGACCGGGCCGGGAACGGTTGCGCCGCCTGACGGCGTCGCGGTGGTCCGCGTCGAGACCGCGCGGCAGATGCTGGACGCGGTCGAGGCGGCGCTGCCGGCGGATGCGGCGGTGTTCGCGGCGGCCGTGGCGGACTGGCGGATGGCGGAGGATCAGCCGAGCAAGATCAAGAAGGTGGAAGGCAAATTGCCGAGCCTGCGGTTTGCGGAAAACCCGGACATCCTGGCCACCGTGGCGCGGATGGGCGAGGGCCGGCCGCGCCTGGTGGTGGGCTTCGCCGCCGAGACCGACGACGTGGTGGCGAATGCCACGGCAAAGCGCGCCAGGAAGGGCTGCGACTGGATCCTCGCCAACGACGTCTCGCCCGGCACCGGCATCATGGGCGGGACCGAGAATGCCGTTACGCTGATCTCGGGCGAGGGGGCCGAGGACTGGCCGCGGATGGACAAGGACGAGGTGGCGCGGAAGCTGGCGGCGAAGATCGCCGAGGCGCTGGGCGATGGCTGAGGCGCAGGATCGCGCGGGGGGCGCTGTCCCCGGCTCGGGTCCCGGTCCCTGCCGCGGCCGGGGGCTTTGCGCGGGCCATGTCCGGCGAAATGAAGGAGCCTGCCGGTGCCCCCGGTCGTGAAGATCATGCGCGAGGAATGGGCCGACCCGGCGGTCGCGTTTCCGCATTATGCCTCGGCGGGGGCGGCCGGGGCGGATGTGCGGGCCAACCTGCCCGGGCCCGAGCGCGCGGGGGGGCTGGTGCTGGCGCCCGGCGAACGGGCGCTGGTGCCGACCGGGCTGCGGGTGGAGATCCCGCCGGGCCATGAGATGCAGGTGCGGCCGCGCTCGGGCCTGGCGCTGAAGCACGGGGTGACGGTGCTGAACACGCCGGGGACGATCGACAGCGACTATCGCGGGCCGCTTGGCGTGATCCTGGTCAACCTGGGGGCCGCGCCATTCACGGTGGATCACGGCGCGCGCATCGCGCAGCTGGTCGTGGCGCCGGTGGTGCAGGTGCGGTTCGATCCGGCCGGGTCGCTGGGCGACACCGCGCGCGGGGCCGGCGGCTTCGGCTCGACCGGGACGGCGTGACGGGGCGCGGCTGATGGTCTGGGTCCTCGCCATTGCCGCCGGGCTCTGGTTTCTCGGACACCGGGCCGGGGCGCCGGCGCGGGCGCGCTGGATGATGATCGGGCTGCTCTACGTGGCCGTCCTGGCGCTGCTGGTCGTGCTGCCCGAGGGCCATGCGGTGCAGCGCGGGCTGGGCGGCACGCTGGGCGAATGGCTGGTGCTGGGGGGGCTTGCCGCGCTGGTCTTCGGCTACCGCGAGGCGCTGGGCCGGCTCAGGCGCCGGGCGCGGCCGGCCGAGGCCGCGGCGCCGAAGCCGGGCGGCTTCGGCGCGGCGGAGCTGGAGCGCTATGCGCGCCACATCATGCTGCGCGAGATCGGCGGGCCCGGGCAGAAGAAGCTGAAGGCGGCGCGCGTGCTGGTGATCGGCGCGGGCGGGCTGGGGGCGCCGGCGGTGATGTACCTGGCGGCGGCGGGCGTGGGCACGATCGGCGTGATCGACGACGACGAGGTCGAACCGGCCAACCTGCAGCGCCAGATCGCCCATGCCGATGCGCGGATCGGCATGCCCAAGGTGTTTTCCGCCGAGATCGCGATGAAGGAGCTGAACCCGTTTGTCACGGTGCGGCCCTATCACCGGCGGCTGACCGAGGAGATCGCCGGGGACCTGTTCGCCGACTACGACCTGGTGCTGGACGGCAGCGACAATTTCGCCACGCGCTATCTGGCGAACCGGGCCTGCGCCGCGCTGGGCAAGCCGCTGGTTTCGGCGGCGCTGACCCAGTGGGAGGGCCAGATCGGGGTGTTCGACCCGGGCCGCGGCGGGCCGTGCTATCAATGCGTCTTTCCCGAGGCGCCGGCGCCGGGGCTGGTGCCGACCTGCGCCGAGGCCGGCGTGCTGGGGCCGCTGCCCGGCGTGCTGGGCACGATGATGGCGGTCGAGGCGGTGAAGGCGATCACCGGCGCGGGCGAGGTGCTGGACGGGCGGCTGATGATCTACGACGCGCTTTACGGCGAGACCCGGGTGATCGCGCTGGCCCGGCGCGCCGATTGCCCGGTCTGCGGCACGGCCGTGCAATCCGGTTGAGCGCTGCCGCGCGCTTTCATGCAGGCAGCCGCGAGGCGACGCTTTCGGTCCGGCGGATGCGCCGGTGGCGGGGGGGAGACGCGTATTTGCGACGAGAAGAAGACCCGGGGCGCTCGCCGGTGCACGGGGCGGCGCGGGTGGGCCCGCTGCAGGATTTCGCTCGCGGGCACCGCGCGGCGCGCCAGGGCGGGCGGTTTCGGCGCGTTTCGGGGCAAGACGGCGATTCCAGCGCGGATCATCTTGTTCTAGTCTGGGTCAAGGATTGTCTGGGAGGTTTGCCATGAGACTGATTTCCGCATTGACCGGCGCGCTTGCCGCGCTGGTTACGACCGCGGCGCTTGCCGGCGGCCATCTGCCCGATCTCGGCGGGCGCACGGTGGTCGTGGTGACCGAGAACGCCTATCCCCCGCTGCAATTCGTCGAACCCGGAACGGGCGAGGCGATCGGCTGGGAATACGACGCGATGGCCGAGATCGCGACGCGGCTGAACATCGCGGTCGAGTACCAGAACATCAGCTGGGACGCGATGATCCCCGCGGTCAGCGAGGGCCAATACGACATGGGCATGACCGGGATCACGATCCGCGAGGACCGCGCCCAGATGGTGGATTTCTCGGATGCCTACATGCGTTCGGAGATGGTGATGATGGTGCGCGGCGACGAGGCGAGGTTCGGCGATGCGGCCTCGTTCGCGGCGGACGACGACCTGCTGATGGCCGCCCAGCCCGGCACCACGCCGTTCTATGTCGGCGTCTACGACGTGCTGGACGGGAACGAGGCGAACCCGCGGATCAAGCTGTTCGAGACCTTCGGCGCGGGCGTGCAGGCGCTGAAAGCCGGCGACGTGGACCTGGTGCTGACCGACGGCACCGCGGGCGCGGGATATGTCGAGGCCAGCGATGGCGGGCTGAAGATCGTGGGCGAGAAGCTGGGAACCGAGGATTTCGGGTTCATTTTCCCAAAGGGCTCGGACCTGGTCGCGCCGATGAATGCGGCGATCGCCGACATGAAGGCCGACGGCACGATCGACGCGCTCAACAGGAAGTGGTTCCTTGACTACAAGCTCGGCGGGTGACGTCGCGCTGCGGCGGTGATCCCCGGGCCGCAGCAGGACAGGGATTTCCACTGGTGGCTGGTGCTGGCCGGGGCGCTGGCGGCATTCTTTCTTTATCGCATCGTCGCCGACGATCTCTATGCCCAGGTGCTCAGGACGCTGTCGAAGGGCATCGGCATAACGGTCTTCGTCACGCTGGTGGGATTTGCGGCGGCCAGTCTGGCCGGGCTGCTGCTGGCGGTCGCCTCGCTCAGCCGTTCGCTGGCGCTGCGCCAGGCGGCGCGGTTCTATATCGAGATCATCCGCGGCATCCCGATCCTTGTCCTCTTGCTTTACGTCGCCTTCGTGCTGGCGCCGGCGCTGGTGGCGGCGTGGAACTCGGCCGCGGGGCAGGTCGGGCTGGACCCGATCCGCACCCGCGACTTCCCGCTGATCTGGCGCGCGATCCTGGCGCTGAGCATCGGCTATTCGGCCTTCATCGCCGAGGTGTTCCGCGCCGGGCTGCAGGCGGTCGACAGGGGGCAGATCGAGGCGGCCGAGGCGCTGGGGCTGAACCGCTGGCAGAGGTTCCGCCACATCGTGTTTCCGCAGGCCTTCCGGATGATCCTGCCGCCGCTGGGCAACGATTTCGTGGCGATGGTGAAGGACAGTTCGCTGGTCTCGGTCCTTGGCGTCACCGACATCACGCAGCTTGGCAAGGTCACGTCGGCGGGCAACTTCCGCTATTTCGAGACCTACAACGTGGTGGCTTTCATCTACCTGATGATGACGGTCAGCCTGTCGCTGGCGCTGCGCCGGCTGGAGCGGCGGCTGCGGGACCGGCCCGGCTGACGGGCAGGGCGGCTTGATGCGGGTTCAAATCCGCCGCGCGCGCACCTAGCTTGGCGGCGAAAGGAGCCCTGCCGATGACCAACCCCCTGCTGGACGACTGGAGGACGCCGTTCGAGCTGCCGCCGTTCGACGCGATTTCGGACGAGGATTTCGAGCCGGCGTTCGAGGCGGCGCTTGCCGATGCGCGCGAGCGGATCGGCGAGATCGCCGCGAACGCCGAACAGGCGACCTTTGCCAACACCATCGAGGCGCTGGAGCGGGCCGACGAGGGGCTGGGCCGGGTGCTGTCGGTGTTCTTCAATCTCGCGGGCGCCGACAGCAACGAGGCGCGCGAGGCGCTGCAACGGGCGTTTTCGCCGAAGCTGGCGCAATACCAGTCCGAGATCAGCATGAACGCGGCGCTTTTCGCGCGGATCGAGGCGCTGTGGCAGGGCCGCGAGAGCCTGGGCCTGACGCCGGAGCAGGACCGGGTGCTGTACCTGACGTGGCGCGGCTTCGTGCGGTCGGGCGCGCTGCTGCAGGGCGCGGCGCGCGAGCGCCTGGCGGCGGTGAAGGAGCGACTGGCGGTGCTGGGGACGGCGTTCACCCAGAACCTGCTGGCCGACGAGCGCGACTGGGCGATGCAGCTGGGCGAGGACGATCTGGAGGGACTGCCGGATTTCGTGGTGGCGAGCGCCCGCGCGGCGGGCAGGGAGAAGGGCGCGGCGGGGCCGGTGGTGACTCTGTCGCGGTCGCTGATCGTGCCGTTCCTGCAATTCTCGCCGCGCCGCGACCTGCGCGAGCGGGCGTGGCGCGCCTGGACGGCGCGCGGTGCCAATGGCGGCGAGACCGACAACCGGGCCGTCGCGGCCGAGATCTTGGCGCTGCGCGAGGAGCGCGCGACGCTGTTGGGCTATGAGAGCTTCGCGGCCTACAAGCTGGAAACCGAGATGGCGAAGACGCCGGAAGCGGTGGAGGCGCTGCTGTTGCAGGTCTGGCGCCCGGCCAGGGCGGCAGCGGACGCGGATGGCGAGGTCTTGACGCGGATGCTGCACGAGGACGGGATCAACGGCGAGCTGGAGCCCTGGGACTGGCGCTATTACGCCGAGCGGCGGCGCCGGGCCGAGCATGACCTGGACGAGGCGGAATTGAAGCCGTACCTGCAGCTCGACCGGATGATCGAGGCGGCGTTTGCCTGTGCCGGGCGGCTGTTCGGGCTGGAATTCCGGCCGCTCGACGTGCCGCTTTACCACCGGGACGCGCGGGCCTGGGAGGTGACGCGCGGCGGCGCGCATCTGGCGGTCTTTGTCGGCGACTATTTCGCGCGCAAATCGAAACGGTCGGGCGCCTGGTGCTCGGCCTTCCGCCAGCAAAGGAAGCTTGGCGGCGAGGTGCGGCCCGTCGTCGTGAACGTCTGCAACTTCGCGAAGCCGGCCGAGGGCGAGCCGGCGCTTCTGAGCTATGACGATGCGCGGACGCTGTTTCACGAGTTCGGCCACGCGTTGCACCAGATGCTTTCGGACGTGACCTACGAGAGCATCAGCGGCACCAGCGTCGCGCGGGATTTCGTGGAGCTTCCGAGCCAGCTTTACGAGCACTGGCTGGAGGTGCCCGAAGTGCTGGGCGAGTTCGCCACCCATGCCGGGACCGGCGCCGCGATGCCGCAGGATCTGTTGCAGCGGCTTCTGGCGGCGAAGACCTTCGACATGGGGTTCCAGACCGTGGAATACGTGGCCTCGGCGCTGGTGGACTTGGCGTTCCACCGGGGCGCGGCGCCGGGCGATCCGATGGCGCGGCAGGCCGAGGTTCTGGAGGGCCTGGGCATGCCCCGCGCCATCGGGATGCGCCACGCGACGCCGCATTTCGCGCATGTCTTCGCGGGCGACGGCTATTCGGCGGGATATTACAGCTACATGTGGTCCGAAGTGATGGACGCCGACGCCTTCGAGGCCTTCGAGGAGGCGGGCGGGGCGTTCGACCCGGACCTCGCGGCCAGGCTGGAGCGTTTCATCCTGTCGGCGGGCGGGTCGGAAGAGGCGGACGCGCTTTACACCCGGTTCCGCGGCCGGATGCCCGGGCCCGAGGCCTTGCTGAAGGGCCGGGGGCTTTGGGACGCGGCGTGACCGCGAGGCGGGGCTGACCGAAACGTGCGCTTCCGCGCGCTCTTTCCCGCGCGGGGTTCACCGCGACGCTCCGGTTCGGCGTCGTGCCGGCCGCAGGCGGTGCGCCATGCGTATTTCCGACGAGAAGAAGGACCGGGGCGGCGCCTCGCGGCTGGCGGCTATTTCGTCGGGTCTTCGGGGTGCGGGGTTTCGCCCGCGGGGTCCTTGTGCACGATCACGTCGGCCTGCGGGTACTGCGCGATGATCGCGCGGCGCAGCGCGGCGCCGATGGCGTGGGCATCCGAGAGGCTTTGCGCACCGTCGAGCTCGATATGGATGTTGACGAAGACCCGGCTGCCGGCGCGGCGGGTCTTCAGGTCGTGAAAGCCGTGCAGCCCCGGCCAGTCGCGGGCGATGGCCTCGATCCCGGCGATCATCTTCGGGTCGGCGGCGCGGTCCATCAGCGCGTCCCAGGCGCGTTTGCCGATCCGGACCGCGCCGGCGGCCAGCATCGCCGCCGCACCGAGGGCGACGATGTTGTCGATCTGGCCGAGCCCGAGCCAGGCCGACGCGCCGAGCGACAGGATCGCGCCGATATTGGGAATGAGATCGCCCATGTAGTGCAGCTGGTCGGCGGCGACGACCTGGTTGCCGGTGGCGCGGATCACCCGGCGCTGCCAGAACACCAGCGCCAGGGTCAGCGCGATCGACAGCACCATCACCGCGATGCCCTTTTCCTCGCCCGTGATCGGACCCGGAGGACCGGCGATCAGCCGCGCCACCGAGGCCCAGGCGATCACCCCGGCGGAGACCAGGATGAACATCGACTGCCCGAGCGCGGCGAGATCCTCGGCCGAGGAATGCCCGAAGGCGTGGTCCTCGTCGGGCGGGCGCGCGGCATAGACGATGGCGGCCAGCCCGGCGAGCGAGACCATCAGGTCGAGCGCGCTGTCGGCGAGGCTGGCTGCGACCGAAAGCGCGCTGGTGGCGCTGAGCGCCCAGAGCTTGGCGACCACGAGGATCAGCGCGACCGAGGCCGACAGCAGCCCGGCCGACAGGTTCAGCCGCTGCGGCGAGGCGCCGGTCACGGCCCTGCCTCAGAGAAAGACCTTGTCCCTGATCCGCGCCCAGGCGCGCGTGACGAATTCATCCTTGGCCGGTTCCAGGCAATTGCGATCGAGAAACCAGTATAGGTACTTCTCGAGGGGAAAGTCAGCCATCGCCTCGGGGCCGAACATCAGCGCCTCGGTCAGGTCGGTCTCGGTCTTTGGCGTCAACGTGGCGTGCCAGTAGTCGGATTTCGCGCAGGTGATCACGCAGCGCCGGTGCATCAGCGCCTCGAAGCCGGCGGCCGAGTTCTGCGACACCACCATGCGCGAGGCGGCGACGAGGTCGTGGATCGAGGCGTCGCTGATCGCGACATTGGGAAACTCGGCGGCGAGCCTGATTATCGCGGCGCGGTTGGCGCGGGACTGCCCGGGATGCGGCTTGACATAGACCGTCTCGGCATTGCAGGTGCGCGCGGCGGCGCCGATCATCTGTTCGGTGGTCAGGTAGTGGCTGCGGTTCCGGTAGCCCTCGATCTCCTGGCAGAAGACCACCGCCGCGGCGGGCGGCAGCGCGTCCTCGAGCCGCGGCTCTTGCGGGAACTTGGACACGTTCTCGCGCAGCATGTAGCCCGAGACGCCGTTGAAGAAGTATTCCGCCTTGCCGAAATCCACCTCGTCCGGGCAGAACCGCGCGAAGCGCAGCGACGAGTTCCAGTGCACGCCGACCTCGTCGAGATACCAGAAGCCCCAGACATAGGTCGGCATCGCGTGCAGCCGCCCGCGGCCGTAGCCGGGCAGATCGCCCACCATGATGTGGATATGATCCTGGTCGAGCAGCATTTTCGAGGTGCTGCCGCCGGCGGCGACGACCCGGGTCGTCAGCCCCTTTTCGGTGGCGTGGCGGATGAGCTTGGTGAAGAAGTCGAACTTCTCTGACTGGATCGAGGCCATCCAGGTGCCTTCGGCGTGGATCACCAGTGCGCTGGCATCGCCGCCGGAGCGCCGGGCCGAAAGTGCAGCGCGCACAACCTCCATCGCGTCAGTTCCGGTGTTCCTCGGCCCCGACGCCCCAGAGCGCGGCGCGCGGCACCCAGCCGCGGTGCTTTTCGGCGGTGATCCGGCACCAGTCGCCGGTGCATTCGCCGAGCCGCGCGACCACGCCCATTTCGGCATGGGCATTCACGGGCGCGTTGACGTCGGGTTTCATCAGCAGGGGCAGCATGTCGCGTTCGACGATCACGGTGCGCATGCCGGACAACAGCGAATAATGCACCCAGCCGCCCGCGCCGTCGCGGTCGCGCACCCGGCGCCAGTGGCCGTATTCGCCGATCACTTCGAGCGGCATGTGGCGGCGCTTGAACACCCAGTCGATCCGGTGGCTGAGCGACGGCCCGCGCCGCACGTTGCCCTCGGCCGCCTTCAGCGACACGTAGCGCGGGATCGGCAGGTTGGTGACCGGTCCGCGTTCCGCCGCGGCGGCGGACATGGCGAAAAGGGCCGCGGCGGCGGCCCCGAAGACGATTCTCGTAACCCGAACCATGGACGTAACGCCCGCTTTCCTGCCTGTTTTCCCGCCGCGCGGTGATTTGCCCGCCCCGGCCCCCAGCGGAGGCTCTGAGTTCTTGTTGTGCCCCGCGCCGGTTCTTGTAACTGTGACAGTGCGTGCATCGAAACGGAAGCGAGGGAACGCGGCTCATGCCTTCTGAACGTCTGAGTGTTGTCGTGACGCGACGGTTGCCCGAAGCGGTCGAGACGCGGATGACCGAGCTTTTCCGGGTCGAGCTGCGCGACGAAGACACGCCGTTGACGCGCGAGCAGCTGGCCGAGGCGATGCGGCGCGCCGACGTGCTGGTGCCGACGATCACCGACACGATCGACGCCGCCCTGCTGGCGGGGGCCGGGGACAGGCTGAAGCTGATCGCGAATTTCGGCGCGGGCGTCGACAATATCGACGTTTCCACGGCGCGGCAGCGCGGCATCCTGGTGTCGAACACGCCCGGCGTGCTGACCGAGGACACCGCCGACATGACGATGGCGCTGATCCTCGCCGTCACGCGGCGCATCCCCGAAGGCCTGGCGATCATGCAGGCCGGCACCTGGACCGGCTGGGCGCCCACGGCACTGCTGGGCGGGCGCGTCGGCGGGCGGCGGCTGGGCATCCTCGGCTGCGGCCGGATCGGCCAGGCGGTGGCGCGGCGGGCGCGCGCCTTCGGAATGCAGATTCACTATCACAACCGGAAGCGGCTGCGCCCCGAGATCGAGGAGGAGTTCGAGGCGACGTACTGGGAAAGCCTCGACCAGATGGTCAGCCGCATGGACGTGATCAGCGTGAACTGCCCGCACACGCCCTCGACCTTTCATCTGATGAACGCGCGGCGGCTGAAGCTGATGAAGCCTTCGGCGGTGATCGTGAACACCTCGCGCGGGGAAGTGCTGGACGAGAACGCCCTGACCCGGATGCTGCGGGCGGGCGATATCGCGGGGGCCGGACTGGACGTCTACGAGCACGGCACCGACGTGAACCCGCGGTTGCGCAAGCTGAACAACGTGGTGCTGTTGCCGCATATGGGGTCGGCCACGGTCGAGGGCCGTGCCGAGATGGGCGAGAAGGTGATCATCAACATCAAGACCTTCGCCGACGGCCACCGCCCGCCGGACCTGGTCGTGCCGTCGATGTTGTGAACCGGTGGCCAGCGTGGCGCCGGGCGCGGCCGATCCCGATCATCGCGTGATCTATCGCACCGCACGGGCGGGTGGCGCGGATGTGCCGCTGGCGTTGGAGGCGTTCCTGCCCGAGGGCGAGGCACGGGGCACGGTGTTGTACCTGCACCCCGGCGGCTTCGACAAGGGCGGGGCCGAGATGCTGCATCCCTTCGCGCGGGAAATCACCGCGCGGGGGATGGCGGCGGTGGCGGTGGCCTACCGGCTGCGCCCCCACGGGCGGGCGGAGCTGTCCGCGCCCTTCGCGGACCTCACCGGGCAACTCTTTCGCGAGGTTCCCGGGGAGTTCGGCCTGCGCCGGCCCTTCGCCGGACGGCCCTGCCACGCGGCGACCGAGGATGCGCTCGCCGCGCTCCGCTGGATCGCCGATCGGGGTGCGGGCCTGGGTCTCGATCCAGTTCGGCTGATGCTGGCCGGGGTCTCGGCGGGCGGAATGGCCGCGGCGAACCTCGCCTTCACGGTGCCGGCGCTCGGTCTCGCCCGGCCGCCGCTCGCGGCGGTGGCGATCCTGTCGGGCGCGCTCGGCAACCTCGCGCGCTGCGACCTCGGCACGGGGCCGGCGCTGTTCTGGGCACACGGCACGGGCGACCGCCTGGTGCCGGTCGCCAATGCCCGCGCCGTCGCCGAGGCGGCCCGGGGCCGCGCCGCGCCGACCGAGTTTCACTTCTTCGAGCACCGGGTGCACGGCCACTATCTCTACCAGTCGCGCCACGGCCTGCCCGGCGCCACCCCGGCGGACCGCCGCGGCGTGGTCTGGGACTTCCTCGCCCGGAACCGCGACTATCGCGAGGCGATGCCATGCTCCGCCTGATCCCGGGGCTCTTGGCGCTTTGCCTGCTCGCCGCCTGCGGCCGGCCGCTGGCCGAGGGCGAGCGCGCCTTTGTCGGTGACGTCTTCGGCGACAGCCTCGATCCCGGCCGGGTGCGGATCGCGCGCGGGTTCGGCGGTGCCTCGGCGACGGTCGAGGACAAGCCCCTGCCGCCCAAGACCGAAAAGATCGCGCCGCGCCCCGGGGTCTGCGACCGGACCGCGCCCGACCCGCCGGTCGGCCCGCCGCCGGCCTGGGCGCTTTACAACCGCGTTCACGTGGTCGCCGAATTCTATCGCGCCGACACGCTGCCGGGCTGGCCGAACCAGGTGCTGCTGCCGCAGGCGCTGATCATGGTGCATGAACTGGTCCATGTCTGGCAGTGGCAGAACCGCGCCAGGACCGGCTATCGCCCGCTGAAGGCGGTGCTGGAGAGCTTTTTGAACCGCGATCCCTACTATTACGTGCCCGACGACGGCGCGGGGCTGCTGGAATACGGCTTCGAGCAGCAGGCGAGCTTGCTGGAGGACTACTTCTGCTACGGCCTGTTCGATCCCGGCAATCCGCGCCGCGCCCGGCTGCGCGGCATCCTCGCGCCCCATTTCGACGTCGATCGTATCGACGAGGCGCTGGACTGAGCCGCCGCACCGCTGGCGCGAGTTGAGCCTTGATGGAACCGGGCGGGTGGTGAATGGCCCAGGACACTCGAGTTCCGCCAGGCGCGGAACGATGGCCGCAAGGCCGCCGCGCCATCGCCGACCCGCCCCACCGGGGCGGCGATTGGGCGAGGTCAGCGCGGAAAGAACGCCCGCAGGCGGCGGCGCAGGGCCGCCCGGCGCCCGGTGTCAACCTCGCAGAAATCCTCGACGTTCCGCAGCGCGTCGATGTCAAGCGTTGTGGGCTGCCCGAGGATCGCATAGTCGACGCCGGGGATCTCGCAGTCGAACTTGTCGCGCAGGATGTCGTATCCCTGCGAGAAGCGCTGGAAATCCTCGTACAGCCCGGGCCGCAGCACCGGGCGCGCGAAGCCGGGAACCGACCGGTCGGCCGCGGGAAGAATCAGGCGGAACAGGATGTGGCGCCGGCTCATCGGCCTGTCGTGCCGCGCGCCGATCTTCCGAACGAATTCCTGCGCCACGTGCATCGCCTCGGCCGAGAGTGTCGCGTTGCGGTCGCGGCGGGTGCCGGCGGCGAAGACCGTTGCGGCGTCCGGCAGGTAGCGCTGCGCAAAGTCCGACACGATGTTGCCGTCGGCAAGGCACTCGCGTGCGAAGGGATGCACGTCGATCCGGGTGGCGCGAAGCTGCGCGAAACTCTGCAGCGGCTGAACGACCTGGCGCAGTCGTTTGAAGGACCAGGTGTCGGCGCGCTGCACGTTGGTGCTGAGCGACGACAGGGCAAAGCTGGCCGGGTGCCGGACATAACAGACGACGCGGGTCTCGCGGGCAAGCCGCGCCAGCCGCGCACCTACCGCGTCGGCGCGCCTCGGTCCGACGACTCGAAAGAAGGTCTCGCTGCTGAGGATCAGCCGGTCGAAGCTCCCGCTGCGGAGCTGCCGCTCGATCCCGAGATAGGCGCGTTCCGAGTATTCCGCAGGGTCACGGCCCAGGCGGCCGGCGATATCGCTCGCCAGGCCGAATTCGCCGAAGAGCGCGTGCAGCAGCGCATGGTGCGCCCGCCCCCAGGTGCCGATCCGCACCTTGTGCAGGCCGGGATAGAGCACCCCCATGGCGGCAAGCTGCCGGCGCCGGCGCAACAGCTCGTATTGCAGCGTGCTGGTGCCGGTCTTGTGCATTCCGACATGCAGCAAGAGCGTCTGGGCACGGCGGCCGTATCTGTCCGGATCGGGCAACATGGCGCTGAAGCTAGGAAATGGCCGCAGGCACCGCAACGGGTGCGATGCGCGCCGCGCTTCGCCGAGGTCGGTTTTGAGCGTGATTGCGTCGGCTTGCCCGCGCCCGGACGCCCGGTAATCTCTACATCTGTCCGCGAATTCAGCCCCGGGAGTCGCCCTGCATGAAAACCCATGTCAAAGCCCTGGTCGTCGGCGGCGGCGCCGTCGGGACCGGAATCGCCTATCATCTGGCCCGCGCGGGCTGGGACGACGTGATGCTGATGGAGCGCGACGAGTTGACCAGCGGGTCGACCTGGCACGCCGCCGGGCTGCTGCCGTTGTTCAACATGAGCTATGCCACCAGCCACATTCACGACTATTCGGTCAAGTTCTACAAGACGCTCGAGGAAGAGACCGGGCTGAATGCCGGGTTCTACGTCGTCGGCAACCTGCGCATGGCGCAAAGCCAGGCGCGGATGGACGAATACGCCCTTTACGCCTCGACCGCCGAGACGGTGGGCATTCCGTTCGAGTGGCTGACGGCAGACCAGATCAGGGAACGCTGGCCGCTGGTGCGCACCGAGGACCTGAAAGGCGCGATCTATCACCCGACCGACGGCTACATCAATCCGGCCGATGTGACCCAGGCCATGGCCAAGGGCGCGCGGCAGCGCGGCGTCACGATCGAGCGCAAGTGGCAGGTCGGCGGCTACCGCTGGACCGGCGACCACTGGGATGTCACGTGCACGAAGATGGTCGAGAAGGGCGGCAACCTGGTGCCCTCGGACGAGCAGGTGACGATCCATGCCGAGCATGTGGTGACGGCCACCGGCAACCACGCGCAGCGCACCGCGCGCCTGCTGGGCATCAAGATCCCCGCGATCCCGGTCGAACATCAGTACATCGTCACCGAACCCGACCCGGCGCTGGTCGCGTGGCGCAAGTCGAACCCCGAGCACCCGGTGCTGCGCGACGCCGACGCCAAGTGGTATGTCCGCGAGGAACGCGGCGGCTGGATTCTCGGGCCCTACGAACAGGGCGCACCGGCGCGGTTCCTCTACGACGTGCCCGAGACGTTCCGTGCCGATCTGTTCCCGCTGGACCTGGAGCGGATCGAAGAGGAATACATGTCGATGATCCACCGGATCCCGTCGTCGGAAGAGGTTGGGCTGAAGGACGATTTCAATGGCCCGATCTGCTATACGCCCGACGGCAACCCGCTGGTCGGCCCGGCGCCGGGATTGCGCAACATGTGGCTGGCCGAGGGGTTCAGCTTTGGCATCACCGCGGCGGGCGGCACCGGGCTTTACCTGGCGCAGATGATGGTCGAGGGCGAGGCGGAAATCGACATGGCCTCGCTCGACCCCAAGCGCTACGGCAACTGGATGACGACCGAGTATGCGGCGCGGAAGAACGAGGAATGCTATTCCCACGTCTACGTCCTGCACCACCCCGACGAAGAACGCGAAGCCTGCCGGCCGTTGCGCACCGCGCCGGCCTATGACCGGCAAAAGGCGCAAGGCGCGCAGTTCGGGCAGGTCAACGGCTGGGAGCGGCCGAATTACTATGGGCCGAAGGACGCCGCCCAGAGCTTCGACCACGACGCGCGCAGTTTCCGCCGCGGCGGCTGGTGGCAATATGCCGAGGCCGAGGCGCGTGCGATCCGCGAGGGTGTCGGCCTGATCGACGCCACCGCGTTCACCAAGCACCTGGTGCGCGGCCCGGGCGCGACGGCGTTTCTGGACTGGTTCACCTGCAACAGGCTGCCGAATGTGGGGCGGATCAACCTGACCTACGCGCTGACCGACGCGGGAACGACGCGCACCGAATACACCATCGTCCGCTACGCACCGGACGAATACGTGCTGATCTCGGCCGGTGCCTGGACGGCCTATGACGGCGATTTCCTACGGAAATCTGCCGAGGACCAGGCGGGCGCGTTCGGCCATGTCGACATCCACGACATCACCACGCAATTCGGCGTCTTCGCCATCGCCGGGCCGAAATCGCGCGACGTGCTGAAAGAGCTGATCCGCGACGCCGATCCCGCGACGGCGCTTGGCAACAAGCGGTTCCCCTGGCTGTCGATGCGCAACATCGAGCTTGGCATGTGCCCGGTGCACGCGGTCCGCGTCGCCTATACCGGCGAGCTTGGCTGGGAGCTGCATCACCCGATTGAGATGCAGAACTACCTTTGGGACCGGCTGCTGGAGGCCGGCGAGGGCCACGGGATCAAGCTGGTGGGCGCGCGGGCGCAGAACTGGCTGCGGCAGGAGAAATCCTATCGCGCCTTCGGCACCGAACTGGGACGCGACGCGACGCCGCTGGAGGGCGGGCTCGACCGGTTCGTCGATCTCGGCAAGGAATTCCACGGCAAGGCGGCGATGCTGGACAAGGGCATCCGTGCGAAATGCGTCACCGTGCTGATCGACGGACCGGACGATGCCGATCCCTGGGGGCGCGAGGCGCTCTATGCCGGCGAGACCAAGGTCGGCCGGCTGACATCGGGCGGCTGGTCGGTCGCCTTCGGGCGGCAGATCGGCATGGGCTATGTCAGCCCCGATCTGGCGGTTACCGGGCAGAAGCTGCGGGTCAGGATGCAGAACCGGCTGTGGGATGCCGAGGTGGTCGAGGATTCGCCATACGATCCGCAGAACGCGCGCATTCGCGTCGACGGCTGACAGGGCGACCGGCCCGGGACGGCGCGCGGCCCGGGCCGGCGGGTCTGATCGCGGGCGTCAGTATGCCCAGGTCGTATAGCCGATCCGCATCGCGCCCGGCGTGTAGCCGTTGACGCGGAACTGCGAGATCCGCCCCGCGTTGGTCCGCACGCAGACATATGTGCCGACCGCCAGTGCCGCGAGCGGCAGCGGCGCGGGCGAATAGCTTTCCGTGCTGCACCCGGCGAAGCCGCGGTTGGTGCCGGCGCCGCGCGCCATCATGGCGCCGTTCACCGGGGCCAGCCGCCGTTCGACCGGGCTGATCCAGCGGTACCAGATATCCGCGCCGGACGCGCCGACATTGCCGTTGTCCAGATTCGCCCGCGCGTTCAGCGGCAGGTCGATCGGCCCCGTCGAGTAGGTGACCGGCGGCGGCGGGGGTGGTGGCGGCAGAACGCCGGTATAGACGCGCAGCGACGAAACCCGGTTGTTCAGGAACGGCCCGAGCGCCGCCTCGTTACCGACGACGTCGCGGCAGAACCCGCCGAGGTTCGGATCGACGCACAGCCGCACCCTGGCGTTGCCGAAGACCCGCACCGAGCTCATCCGGTCGTTCGCGGCCGCCGGCAGGGCGTTGATCGTGCCGACCCCGCGGCAGAAGCTTGCGCCGCCGTAATTCGCGAAGTCGTAGAAACACGCGCGGTTCGACGGCCCGGGTCCCGGCCCGGGGGCCGGCCCCGGCCCCGGATCGTCGCCGCAGACCAGCGCAAAGCGCGGCCCGTCCGGCCCGATGGTCAGGCGAAAGCCGCAATCGGGGCTCGGTGCCGGCCCGGCACCGGGCGCGGCGGTGAGGTAGCTGGAACTGACCCAGCCGTCCGGGCCGGGATGGGTGATGAAGCACCAGCCGTTCGACCGGCATTCGGTGATCTCGACGATTTCGCCGGGCGCCAGCGTGTCGACGACGACATAGGCGGTGCCGGGGCCCGACCGAACGTTCAGGTGCGTGGTCGCCGCAGCCTCGGTGGCGTCGGCGGCCCCGGGAAGTGCCAGAGCCGCCAGGGCGAAGGCCAGAATGGATGTCACGGTTCGGGATAGTCGCATGCGCTCTCCTCCTTCGCGGGCGGCGCAGGGCCGGTCCGCGTTTCTGGTTGACGGAAGATGCTGGCACGGTTCCGGGCATCGCGACATGCGCTGGATCAACAGCGAGTCCGGGACGCCTGTTGATCTGGCTCAAATCGCCGGCCGGCGCGTCATCCGGCAGATAGCTGGTCGAAGCAGTCGAGCGCCTTTGCGGCGTACATCAGCGACGGCCCGCCGCCCATCTGCACGCACATCGCCAGCACGTCGGCGACCTCGTCGCGGGTGGCGCCGGCGCGGATCAGCGCCTCGACGTGAAAGCCGATGCACGGATCGCAGCGTTCGGCCACCGAGATGCCGAGGGCGACGAATTCCTTGGTCTTCACATCCAGCGTGCCGCCGTCCTTGGCCGCCTTCGAGAGCGCCGCGAACCCTTTGGCCGTGTCGGGAATCGCCGCGTTCAGTGCCCGCAGGCCGGCGCGCATGTCGGCATTGATCCGGGTCCAGTCCATATCTGTTCTCCGTTCCTTTTGCACAGTGGTTGGACCGGATCGCGCGGCGCGGCCTTGATCCGGGTCAAGCCCGGGCAATGCGCGCAGGGTCGAGTGCGGCGACCGACGCCCGGTCCAGGGCGGGCGCGCGGCCGCCGATCAGGTCGGCGGCAAGCCTGCTGGCGGCGGGCGAGGTCTGCATGCCATAGCCGCCCTGACCCGCGAGCCAGAAAAATCCCTCCGCTTCAGGGGCGAAGCCGATCACCAGCGATCGGTCGGGGGCGAAGGTGCGCAGCCCGGCCCAGCTGTGCTCGACCCGTGTCACCGGCTCGGTGACGACTGCCTGATAGCGCGCGATGCCCTCGGCCAGCGTCATCTCCTCGGCCCAGGCGTCGTGCGGCTCGACCGGGGTTTCGTCGGCGGGCGAGACGATCAGCTTGCCGGCCTCGGGCTTGGCATACCAGCTTTCGCCGGGACCGAAGAGCATCGGCCAGCCACGCGCGTCGCGGCCGCCGGGCGCCGGGATCAGCGCGACCGAGCGGCGGCACGGGATCAGCCCCAAGGGCGCGACCCCCGCAAGCGCCGCGACCCGGTCGGCCCAGGCGCCGGCGGCATTGACCAGGATCCGCGCCCCGGCCTCGTGCGCGCCGGCCCGCACATGCCAACCGGCGGGTGTGCGCCGGATCGTCTCGACCCGGGCGCCGGTCACGATCGCGGCACCGTTGGCGCGCGCCTGACCGGCGAAGCCCTGCAACAGAAGGCCGGTGTCGATGTCCTGTGCGGTGGCGTGGTGCGCGGCGCGTGAGACCGCCGAGGGATCGAGGATCGGCACCATCGCGAAGGCCTCGTCCAGCGCGATCTCGGCCAGCCCCAGCTTGGCCATGTCGGCCTCGAAGGCCGCGGTATTCCCGGCCGAGCCGACCAGCAACAGCCCGCGCGGGCCCAGCACGCCGCCGTTCTCGCGCGCAAGATAGTCGTGGCTCGCGCGGTTCAGCGCCACGGTCGACGCGCTGCCGTAATTCTCTTCGAACATCGCCGCCGACCGGCCCGAGGCGTGATAGCCGAGCGCCGGTTCCGCCTCGAACAGCGTGACGGTCCCGAGATGCGACAGCCGCGCCGCGGCGGAAACGCCGGCGATGCCGCCGCCGACGACGACGAAATCGGTCATGCTTCTTCGGAACGGTCCGTGGCGGGCGCGGGCGTCGGCGTCAGTGCGGTCAGGCGGTCGTAAAGCGCCCTGTCCATCGCGAACCCCATCGCGTCGAGCGACGGCTGCAGCTGCGCCGCCTTGCTGGCGCTGACAATCGGCGCGGTGATGCCCGGATTGCGCGCGACCCAGGCGACGGCCAGCGTGATCGGGGAGACGCCCAGTTCGGCCGCGATCTCGCCCAGTGCCGTGGCGGCGTCGTGCATCCAGTCCTGCCCGTACCGGGCCTCGTACATCGGGTCGTCGACCAGCCGGCCGCCTTCGCCCCGCCCGTACTTTCCGGACAGAAGCCCGCCGCCCAGCGGCGAATAGGGCACCACGGCAAAGCCTTCCGAGGCCGCCATGGGCAGGATCTCGACCTCGGCCTGGCGTTTGACGAGGCTGTACATCGGCTGCAGGAAGGCAATCGACAGGCTGAAGGAATGCGCCACGCGTTCGGCCTTCATCACCTGCCAGGCGGCGTAGTTCGACACCCCGACATGACGCACCTGCCCGGCCTCGACGAAGCCTGCCAGCGTCTCGAAAGTTTCCTCCAGCGGTGTCGCGTCGTCCCAGCGGTGCAGGTACAGCAGATCGACGTAATCCATGTCCAGCCGCTTGCGGCTGGCGTCGAACTGGGCGGTGATCGTCTCGGCGTCGGCGGGCAGCGGCCAGGCGCATTTCGTGGCGACGAACAAGGCCTCGCGCTCGTGCGCGGCATATTCGCCGAGCAGCAATTCGGACCGCCCCTCGGCGTAACTGACCGCCGTGTCGAAGAAGTTGATCCCGGCTGCACGCGCGGCATCGTACATCGCGCGGCTTTCGGCCTCGTCGGCCTTGCCGCCGAACTGCATCGTGCCGAAGCAGAAACGCGAGACCGGCGTGCCGTCGGGGGTGGTGAATTTCTGTGCCATGAAAAAAGCCTGCCACGGATGCCCGCGCGCCAAAAGCCCAATTCGGGGCGGAAATGCCCGCCTCGCGCCATGCGCGGGACTTTGCTATCATGGCGTTATTCACGCGGAGTGATTGCAATGCCCGATGGTACGACTGTCCCGAAAGACAGAGTGGAAATGGACAAGCCGGCGCAGAAGCTCGCCGATCTGAAGGTCGGCGGGCTCGACCAGCGCGAACAGGAGGTGCTGGCGATCTTCTGGACTGCCGAGCACTTCAAGATCTACAAGACCGACTACGGCCTTGGGACCATGCTGTCCGACGACAAGGCCAGGGCCGAGGTGCAGCGCAAGGATTATCTGGCGCTGGGGGCCGACATTTCAGAATTCAAGGGGCTGCTGGAGACGATGCGCCCGCTGCCGGTTCCGTTCTCGAAGCGCGAATTGCCAACCACGCCCGCAATGCGCCGCAGCCGCGAGCATTACGAGCGCGAGTTGTCGCGCTGTATCGCTTCGGCGCTGAGCGGCGAGGTCGATCTGGCCAAGACCTCGCTGGCGCAGCTGAAGCAGCGGCTTGCCGTGCAGTCCGGCAACCGGGGGCGCATCTTCCATCTCTTCGTCAGCCTGATCCTGACCACGTTGTTCGTGGCGGCCGGGATCGCGGTGGCCTACAAGCTGACAGACGCGATTTTCGGCTTCCTTCTGCATGAGATGACGATCGCGGTGATGATGGGCAGCCTGGGCGCGCTGTTCTCGACTTCGGTCCGGCTTCGGTCGATGGATGTCGATCCGGCGGCCGGGGTGGGGATGCACGTTGTCTATGGCGGGCTCAGGGTGCTGGTCGGCGCACTTGCCGCACTGATCCTCTACCTGGGCTTCCGGTCCGGTGTGGTCAACGGCATCCTGCAGCCGGTCACCGGCGGCTACGGCGCCTCGTGGGACGCGCCGCAGACCTTGTCGCAGCCGCTGAACATCTACTGGCTGGCTTTCGTCTGCGTGTTGGCGGGGTTCAGCGAGCAGTTGGTGCCGAACCTGCTGGATGCCCAGGCCCGCAAGGCGATGGGCGGCGAGAACGGCAACGGCGAGGGCGACGGGCAGCAGGACGAAGGCAAGCAGGACGACAAGTAGCGCGGCGCCGTTCGAAGTGCGCGCGGCAGGCTGACGACAGCGCCGCTGGGACAGGCGGAATTGCGGCGTGGCCGGCTGCCGGCCGCGGGCGGATCTGCTGGTGCCAGACAAGTCCCGACGGCCGGCCGCGGCGACGATGTGCAGCCGCCTGGCGGACCGCGCATGACGGGCATGCAAAAGGGGCCCGCCGGATCAGGCGAGCCCCTCTGATGTCGCAACCGTCAGGAAGGCTCAGTTCGGAACGCTGCCGGTCAGACCTTCGACGTAGAAGTTCATGCCCAGAAGCGTGCCGTCATCGGCGGTCTCGCCCTCGGCCAGCCAGGCAGAGCCATCCTGCCGGTTCAGCGGGCCGGTGAAGGGGTGGTACTCGCCCGCCGCGATGGAATCCGCAAGCGCCTGCGCCTCGTCGCGCACCTCGGCCGGAATCGCCTCGGACATCTCGCCGATCTCCACCATGCCGGGCGCGATCCCGTCCCAGGTGTCGACCGATTCCCAGGTGCCGTCCATCACCGCGCCGACGCGGGCGACGTAGTAGGGCGCCCAGTTGTCGATGATCGACGAGATTCGGGGCATCGGCGCGTAGGCCGCCATGTCCGAGGCCTGGCCGAAGGTATAGACGTTGCCGGCCTCTTTCGCGACCGCCTGCGGCGCGGTCGAGTCGGTGTGCTGCATGATCACGTCGATGCCCTGGTCGATCAGCGCCTTGGCGGCGTCGCCTTCCTTGGCCGGATCGAACCATGTGTAGACCCAGACCACCGAGAACTCGACATCCGGGTTCGCCTTCTTGGCGTGGATATAGGCCGAGTTGATGCCGCGCACGACCTCGGGGATCGGGAACGAGGCGATGTAGCCGATCTTGTTCGACCTGGTCATCTTGCCGGCGATGTGGCCGATCACCGCGCGGCCCTCGTAGAACCGGGCCGAGTAGGTCGAGACGTTCGGCGCACGCTTGAAGCCGGTGGCGTGCTCGAACTTCACGTTCGGGAACTTGGCGGCGACGTTGATCGTCGGGTCCATGTAGCCGAACGAGGTTGTAAAGATGATGTCCGCGCCCTGCAGCGCCATCTGGGTGATCGCGCGTTCGGCGTCGGCGCCTTCCGGCACGCTTTCCTGGAACACGGTCTCGACCTTGTCGCCATAGGCTTCCTCGACCGCCCGGCGGCCCTGGTCGTGCTCGTAGCTCCAGCCGAGGTCGCCCACCGGGCCGACATAGATGAAGCCCGCCTTGACCGGCCCGTCGCCGTGCATGCCGGCGCTTGCCGCGCCCGCAAGACCGAGCGCCAGCGCGGCGCCCGTCAGAAGTGTTCTCATTCGCATTCCATTTCTCCCCATTGGTGGCGGGCCCTTGGCGGCCCGCAAACGGTTGCCCCTAGCTCGAGGCGTGAAAACTGCGTCCCAGATCGGCCGGCGCGTTGAGTGCCGCGCGCCCGCGTCCCGAGGACATGATGACCAGCACGAGGATGGTTATCAGATAGGGCGACATCGACAAGTACTCGACCGGCACCGCCAGCCCGGCTGCCTGCAGGTTCAGCTGCAGCACGGTGACGCCGCCGAACAGGTAGGCGCCGACCAGAACCCATACCGGCTTCCACGAGGCGAAGACCACGATCGCCAGCGCGATCCAGCCGGCGCCCGCGGTCATGCCCTCGGTCCATTGCGGCACCCGGATCAGCGACAGGTACGCCCCGCCCAGCCCCGCGCAGGCGCCGCCGAAGGCGATCGCCATCAGCCGGACATGCACCACCTTGTAGCCCAGCGCATGCGCCGCTTCGTGGCTTTCGCCGACAGCGCGCAAAATCAGCCCGGCGCGGGTGAATTTCAGGAACGCCCAGACCCCGGCCACGAGGAGCAGCGAAAAATAGACCACGGCGTCATGCTGGAACAGCATCCGCCCGAGGCCCGGAATGTCCGAGACAGGGCCGAAATCCAGCTTGCCGACCGAGGGCGGGCGTACCTCGAGATAGCTTTGCCCGATCAGCGCGCTTAGCCCCAGGCCGAACAGCGTCAGCGCCAGCCCGGTCGCGACCTGGTTCGACAGCAGGTATTGCGTCAGCAGCCCGAAGACCATGCTGAGCGCCGCACCGCCCAGCGCCGCGCCAAGAAAGCCGAGCCAGGGCGAGCCGGTGTTCACCGCCACCGCATAGCCGCAAACCGCGCCGGTGATCATCATGCCCTCGACGCCGAGGTTCAGGACCCCCGATTTCTCCGCCACCAGTTCGCCGACCGCCGCCAGCAGGATCGGCGTCGCCGCCACCATCAGCGAGGCGATCAGGATCGCGGGGTTGATTGCCGAGAAATCCATCACGCGGCCTCCAGCTTGGTTCCGAAACGGATGCGGTAGTTCGACAGGACGTCGACGGCCAGCAGGAAGAACAGGAGCATCCCCTGGAACGCCTGGATCGCGCTTGCGGGCAGGCCCATCGTGCC
This sequence comes from Rhodobacter sp., assembly GCA_041627895.1. Taxonomy (GTDB): domain Bacteria; phylum Pseudomonadota; class Alphaproteobacteria; order Rhodobacterales; family Rhodobacteraceae; genus JBFKQC01. Next base: position 40,298 of record JBFKQC010000012.1, on the reverse strand, counting down.
CTGCGCCGCCTCGCCGCCGATGAAGGTCAGCGCCAACAGAAGCCCCGCCAGCAGGATGCCGACCGGATTGAGCCGCCCGAGGAACGCCACGATGATCGCGGTGAACCCGTAGCCCGAGTTGAAGTCGATGCTGATCTGGCCCGCGGGCCCGGCGACCTCGAACAGCCCCGCCAGCCCCGCCAGCGCCCCCGAGGCGCCGAGGCAGAACACGATCAGCAGCCTTGGCCGGACGCCCGCGAACCGCGCCGCCCGCGGCGATTGCCCGGTCAGCCGGATCTGGAAGCCCAGCATGTGCCGATTGAGCAGCACGTAGGCTCCGATCACCGCCAGGAACGCCGCGACCACGCCCCAGTGCATGCCGGTCCCGGCGATCAGGTCCGGGTTCGAGGCGGCCTCGTATTGCTGCAGGTTGCGGCTGCCGGGAAAGCCCGCGCCCTCGGGGTTCCGAAGCAGTCCCAGCGAGACCGAGGCCAGGAACTGCTCGGCCACGTAGACGAGCAGGAGCGAGACCAGGATTTCGTTGGTGTTGAAGCGGGTCTTCAGGATCGCCGGGATCATCGCCCAGACGAAGCCGCCCAGTGCGCCGGCGATCACCATCAGCGGAAAGATGTAGAAGGCGTCCGCCGGGTAGAAGGCCAGCCCCACGCCCGCGCCGCAGATCGCGCCCATGATGTACTGGCCCTCGGCGCCGATGTTCCAGATGCCGGCCCGGAACCCGAGCGACAGCCCGATCGCGATCAGGATCAGCGGGCCTGCCTTGACCAGAAGCTGGCCGCGGTAATACCAGGCGAACTCGCCCAGCAGCGGGTCATAGAAGATCGTCTTGATCGCCAGCACCGGATCCTTGCCGAGGATCGCGAACAGGATGCCGCCCGCGACCATCGTCAGAAGCACCGCGATCACCGGCGTCACCGCCGCCACGGACCGCGACGGCTGCGGCCTTTTCTCGAGCCTGATCATCGCGCCGCTCCTTCTTTATCTCGGCCGGGATTCTTCAGGGGGGTGTGGGGGGACAACGTCCCGCCACCCACCGCGACGCGCAACGCGCGGCGCAACTCCTCACGCCACATGCGCCACCTCCATGTCGTGCGCCCCGCCCATCATCAGGCCGATCTCTTCCACCGTCAGCCCCTTGGCGGGCTTCGGCGCGCTCAGCCGGCCCTCGTTCAGCGCGGCGAAGCGGTCGGAGATTTCCATCAGTTCGTCCAGGTCCTGGCTGATCACGATCACCGCGGCGCCCTCGGCGGCGAGGTCCAGAAGCGCCTGCCGGATCGCCGCCGCGGCCGAGGCGTCGACACCCCAGGTCGGCTGGTTCACCACCAGGCAGGCCGGGCGCTGCAATATCTCGCGCCCGATCACGAATTTCTGCAGGTTGCCGCCCGAGAGCGACCGCGCCGCGTTGCCGGGGCCGGGCGTGCGCACATCGAAGGCCTTGATGATCTTCTCGGCGAAGGACTGCGTCTTCGGCCATTTCAGGAACCCGTTCGCGACCAGTTCCTCGCGGATCGCGCCGGTCAGCAGCGCGTTCTCGGTCAGCGACATGTCCGGCGCCGCGGCATGGCCCAGCCGTTCCTCGGGCGCCGCCAGCAGCCCCAGCCGCCGCCGCGCGTTCGGTCCCAGCTGGCCGATTTCCCGGCCGCAGAACTTGACCGCCTCCGCCGGGGCGAGGATCTCGCCCGACAGCGCGGCCAGCAATTCGTCCTGCCCGTTGCCCGCGACGCCGCCGATCCCGAGGATCTCGCCCGAGCGCACTTCCATGTGCACCGCCTTCAGGCTGGTGCCGAACTGATTGGCCGACTTCACCGAAAGCGCGGCGAGATCCAGCACCACCTCGCCCGGCTCCTTCGCCTCGCGCGAGGGCACGTGCAGCGTGGCGCCCACCATCATCTCGGCCATGTCGCGGGCCGAGGTCGCCTTGGGGTCGCAGGCGCCCACCACCTTGCCCAGCCGCAGGATCGTCGCCGCGTCGCAAAGCGTGCGGATCTCTTCCAGCTTGTGGCTGATGTAGAGGATCGAGGTGCCCTCGGCCTGCAGCTTTCGGAGCGTCTCGAAAAGGATATCCACCTCTTGCGGGGTCAGCACGCTGGTGGGCTCGTCCATGATCAGAAGCTTCGGGTCCTGCAACAGGCAGCGGATGATCTCGACCCGCTGGCGCTCGCCCGCGCTCAGGTCGCCGACCAGGCGGCCCGGGTCCAGCGGCAGGCCGTAGGTCTCGCTGACCTCGCGGATGCGCCGCGCCAACTGGCGCGGTTTCGGCGGGTCCTCCATGCCGAGCGCGACGTTCTCGGCCACGCTCAGCGCCTCGAAGAGCGAGAAGTGCTGGAACACCATCGCCACGCCCGAGCCGCGCGCGGCGTGCGGTGTCGCCGGCTCGTAGGGCTTGCCGTTCATCGCCATCGACCCGCCGTCGGGCCGCACCAGGCCGTAGATCATCTTGACCAGCGTCGACTTGCCCGCGCCGTTCTCGCCCAACAGCGCGTGGACCTCGCCGGGCTGGATTTCGAACGACACGTCGTCATTCGCCACGACCCCGGGATAGACCTTGGTCAGCCCCCGGATGCTCAACAGCGCCTCGCTCATGCGCTCGCCTCCCTGTCCCTGTTCGTCTCCGTCGCGCGCGCTGCCAGCAGCGCTGCGGCCACGCCCACCGCGATGGCCTGCGGATGCTTGCCGAGCGCCGGGTCGCCGATCGGGCAGCGGATGCGCGCGATCTGTTCCGGCGCGTGTCCCAGGGCGGCCAGCCGCGACCGGAACCGCGCCCATTTCGTCGCCGATCCGATCAGCCCTGCCCCGCGGAAGCCGTGGCCGAGCAGGCGGTGGCAGATCTCCAGATCGAGCGCGTGGGAATAGGTCAGGACCAGGTGCTCGGCCTCTGCCGGCGCATAGCGCACCAGGTCAGTCGGGTGTTCCGCGATCAGCCGCTCGACGCCGTCGGGGATGTCATCGGGGAACCGCGACGGCGCGGTGTCGGCCCAGGTGATCGCGACCTCCGGCAAGGGCGCAAGAACGCCGACCAGCGCCCGGCCCACATGCCCGGCCCCCCAGACCCAGATCTGCCGATCGGCACACGAAACCGGCTCCAGCAGCCAGCCGGCCTGGAACGTGGTCGCGACCTCGACGCCGGCGTTCCGCGCACCCGTCGCCATCCGCCTTAGCGCCAGCGGGGCCTCGGCGTCGCCCGCGACCCGCCGCAGGATCGCGGCGCCGTCCAGCGCCGCCGCCCGTTCCGCATTCCAGACCTCGGTGACCAGCACCACCGCGCCGCCGCAGCATTGCCCCAGGGCAGGGCCCAGCGGGCGCCGCGCAACCCGGTCGTGTCCCGCCGCCAGCGCATCCAGCGCCTCGGCCGCGGCCTCGAATTCCAGCGCGCCGCCGCCGATGGTGCCCGACTGCCCGCCCAGCCAGACCAGCATCGCCGCGCCGGGCTCGCGCGGGGCCGAGCCCTCGACCGCCGCCACCACGACACGCGCGACCTGGCCATGCCGCTTGACGGCAGCGCGCAAGTTGCCCAGGTCGAAGCTCATCCGCCCCGCACCCGGTTCAAGGTCGTCAGCAGCCGCTCCGGCGTCGCGGGCGCGTCGAGTGACGGATAGCCGTCGCCGCAGGACGCCACCGCGTCGGAAAGCGCCAGGAAGGCCGAGATGCCCAGCATGAACGGTGGCTCGCCCACCGCCTTCGAGCGATAGATCGTGTCCTCTCGGTTGCGCCCGCCGGACCAGAGCGCGACGTTGAACACCGCCGGCCGGTCGGAACAGGCCGGGATCTTGTAGGTCGAGGGCGCATGCGTCATCAGCCGGCCCTTCTGGTCCCAGACCAGTTCTTCCATCGTCAGCCAGCCCGCGCCCTGCAAATAGCCGCCTTCGACCTGGCCGATATCCAGCGCCGGGTTCAGCGAGGTGCCGGCGTCGTGCAGGATGTCGGCGCGCAGAATGCGGTTCTCGCCGGTCAGCGTGTCGAGCACGACCTCGGTCACCGCCGCGCCATAGGCGAAGTAGAAGAACGGCCGGCCCTCGCCCTTGATCCGGTCCCAGGCCACTTTCGGCGTCTTGTAGAACCCGGTCGCCGACAGGCTGACCCGCGCCTGATAGGCCTTCTGCGCAACCTCGGCGAAGGGATAGCTGGCACCCGCGACATGCACGTCGCCGCCCTCGAAGCGGACTTCTGCCGCGTCGGCCTGGTGCTTTTCGGCGATCACTTCGGCCATCCGGCCCCTGATCTCGTCGCAGGCGGCCTTTACCGCCATGCCGTTCAGGTCGGACCCGCTGGACGCGGCCGTGGCCGAGGTGTTCGGCACCTTGCCGGTGTCGGTCGCGGTGATCTTGACGCATTCCGGCGGCACGCCGAAGGCCTCGGCCGCCACCTGCGCCACCTTCTGGAACAGGCCCTGTCCCATCTCGGTGCCGCCGTGGTTCATGTGGATCGAGCCGTCCTGGTAGACATGCACCAGGGCGCCCGCCTGATTGAGATGCGTCAGCGTGAACGAGATGCCGAACTTCACCGGCGTCAGCGCGATACCCTTCTTCAGAACCGGGTTTCCGGCGTTCCAGGCCCGCACCTTGTCGCGCCGCGCGGCATAGTCCGACGAGGCCTCCAACTCGGCGAGCATCTCGTGCAGCACGAAATCCTCGACCGCCATGTGATAGGGCGTTGTCTGCGGCTGGCCGGCCGCGCCGGCGGGGGCATAGAAATTCCGCTTGCGCACCTCCAGCGGGTCGAGCCCCAGCGCGTGGGCCACGTGATCCATCACCCGCTCGATCCCGACCATGCCCTGCGGCCCGCCGAAGCCGCGGAACGCGGTCGCCGACTGGGTGTGGGTCTTCAGCCGGTGCGAGGTGATCCGCGCGGCGGGCAAGAGATAGGCGTTGTCGGCATGCAGCATCGCCCGGTCGGCGACCGGAAGCGACAGGTCCTGTGCCCAGCCGCAGCGGCAATACTGGGTAAAGTCCACGCCCGCCAGCCGGCCCCGGTCGTCGAAACCGGCGCGATACTCGATGCGGAAGTCGTGGCGCTTGCCGGTGATGACCATGTCGTCGTCGCGGTCATAGCGCATCTTGCAGGGCTTGCCGGTCAGGCGCGCGGCGACCGCGCAGGCCACGGCGAGCGCGTTGCCCTGGCTTTCCTTGCCGCCGAACCCGCCGCCCATCCGGCGCACCTCGACGCGGACCGCGTTCATCGTCAGGCCCAGAGCCTCGGCCACCTTGTGCTGGATCTCGGTCGGGTGCTGGCTGGAGGAATGCACCACCATGTCGCCGCCTTCCTGCGGCAGCGCCAGCGCGGCCTGGCCCTCGAGGTAGAAATGTTCCTGCCCGCCGAGGTCCAGAACGCCCTCGATCACGTGCGCGGCGGCCTTCAGCGCCTTGTCGACGTCGCCCTTGGCATAGACCCGCGGGCCTTCCTCGAACCGGCTGTCGGCTTGCATCGCCTGTTCGATGGTCAGGATCGCCGGCATCGCTTCGTACTCGACTATGCCGAGCCGCGCCGCCTTGCGCGCGGCAAGGTGGCTTTCGGCCACCACCAGATAAAGCGGCTGGCCGAGATAGAACACCTCACCGTCCGCCAGCAACGGCTCGTCGTGCACCGAGGGCGAGACGTCGTTGGCAAAGGGCAGGTCGCGCGCCGTCAGCACCGCCACCACGCCGGGCGCGGCACGAACCGCATCAAGCTTCATCGAGAGGATCCGCCCGCGGGCAATCTCGCTCATCCCGAAGGCCAGCGACAGCGTCCCGGCGGGAACGGGGATGTCGTCGACGTAGCGCGCCTGGCCGGTGACGTGCAGCGGCGCGGCGTCGTGCGGAAGCGGCCTTGCGACGGTCATGGCGCCACCTCCAGCACCCGCACTGCGGCGCCCGAATCCTCGAGATAGTACCGGGTCAGCATGTTGCGCGCCGCTTCCAGCCGGTATTCCGCCGAGGCGCGCATGTCGGTCATCGGCGTGAAATCCTTGGCCCAGGCGCTCCAGGCGCCGCCCACGGTATCCTCGTTCCAGGGCTTGCCGGTCAGCGCCGCCTCGACATGGGTCGCGCGTTTCGGGATGCCGGCCATGCCGCCGAAGGCGATTCGCGCCTCGGCGACCTTGCCGGCTTCGACGCGGATCGAGAAACAGCCGCAGACGGCGGATATGTCCTGATCGAACCGCTTCGACAGCTTGTAGCATTTCAGCCGGTCGGGCCGGCGCGCAAAGCTGACGGCCTCGACGAATTCGCCGGGCGCGCGGTCCTGCTTGCCGTAGTCCAGAAAGAAATCCTCCAGCGGCAGGTCGCGCCGCGCGTCGCCCCTTCTCAGGTGCAGCACCGCCCCCAGCGCGATCAGCGCCGGCGGGCTGTCGCCGATCGGCGAGCCGTTGGCGATGTTTCCGCCGATCGTCGCGGCGTTTCGGACCTGCACCGAGCCGTAGCGCCTGATCATCTCGGCGAAATCCGGGTGCAGATCGGCCAGCGCCGCGCCGACGTCGGTCAGCGAGGCCATGGCCCCGATCCGCACGGTCTCGTCGCCGACCTCGATGGCCTTCAGGTCCTCGACGCCGCCGAGGAACGCGACCTCGGGCAGGTCGCGCAACGCCTTCGTGACCCACAGCCCGACATCGGTCGCGCCGGCGACCAGCGTCGCGCCGGGATGCTCGGCATACCACGCCGCCAGTTCGTCCGATGTTTTCGGCAGAACGCAGGACGGGTGGGGCCGCGGTTCTTCGGCGGGTTCGCCCATCGCCCCCTCGACCTTGCCAAGGTCCTCTGCCATCCACGCCGGCACCGGCTGGCCCGCCGCCGCCTCGGCGGCACGCACGATCGGCGCGTACCCGGTGCAGCGGCAGAGGTTGCCCGCCAGCTGATCGTCGAAATCGCGCCGGCCGTTCTTGTGGGCGGTCGCCATGGAAACGATGAAACCCGGCGTGCAGAAGCCGCATTGCGAGCCGTGATGCTCGACCATCGCCGCCTGCACGGGATGCATCTCGCCGCCCGGGCCGGCAATCCCCTCGACCGTGCGCACCGCCCGGCCGTGCAACTGCGGCAGCAACAGGATGCAGGCGTTCAGCGCACGGCTGCCGGACGCGTCAGTCACCATCACGGTGCAGGCGCCGCAGTCGCCCTCGTTGCAGCCTTCCTTCGTGCCGGTCAGGCCGCGCTCTTCGCGCAGCCAGTCAAGCAGGGTTTGTGTCGCAGACACGCCCGCAATCCTTACGGGCTCTCCGTTCAGGAGAAACGCGATATCGCGCATGATATGTCCGATGCCGCTTTCTGTTCGGGCGGTTTTCCCGCCATTCATCCGGCCCGATGCGGCGTAAAGCCGGATGCTCCCTGTCGACCTCCAACAAAAGCGGCGAATGGGGGTCTTGGCAAGGGTTTCGGTGCTGCCACGGACCGAAACTCCTTCAAAAACTTCCGAAAAATCGCCCACATTCGTTGAAATGCCGCCAAAGTCGACGGCCCGGCCCGTCGCGCCGAAACCCGCCGCAGCCGGCCGCCGCCGCGCGGAAATTCCCGATTTCCCTTCGCAGCGGCCTCGGCTAGCTTGGCCGCAAATGAGCAGCCAGCCGACCTTCGTCCATCTTCGCCTGCACACCGAATACTCGCTTCTCGAAGGCGCCGTGCCGGTCAAGAAGCTGCCCGGCCTCTGCGCTGCGGCGGCGATGCCCGCGGTTGCGGTGACGGATACCAACAACATGTTCGCCGCGCTCGAGTTTTCGGCGACGGCGGCGGCGCAGGGCATCCAGCCGATCATCGGCTGCCAGATCGACCTGGCCTACGACCCGCCGAAGCCCGGCGACAAGCCGCGCCGCCCCGCGCCGGTGGTCCTGCTGGCGCAGGACGACTCGGGCTACCTGAACCTGATGAAGCTCAATTCCTGCGCCTATCTCGACGCCGGGGGCGAGCTGCCGCAGATCACCGTCGACGAGCTTTGCGCCCATTCCGGCGGGCTGATCTGCCTTACGGGCGGGCCCGACGGCCCGCTTGGCCGGCTGATCCGCGAGAGCCAGGGCGACAAGGCGCTGGCGCTTCTCAGCCGCTGCGCCGAAGCCTTCCCGCACCGGCTTTACGTCGAGTTGCAGCGCCACCCGGGCGAAGGCCGCGGCCTGACCGAGGCAGAGCGGCTGACCGAACGCTGGTTCGTCGAGACCGCCTATGAGCTTGGATTGCCGCTGGTGGCCACCAACGACGTGTATTTCCCGAAATCGGACATGTACGAGGCGCACGACGCGCTGATCTGCATCGCCGAGGGCGCCTATGTCGACCAGCAGGCGCCGCGCCGCCGCCTGACCCCGCAGCATTATTTCAAGACCCCGGCCGAGATGGCCACGCTGTTCGCCGACCTGCCCGAAGCGCTGGAGAACACCGTCGAGATCGCGCGGCGCTGCGCCTTCAAGGCCGAGAAACGCGCGCCGATCCTGCCGAGATTCGCCGACGACGAGGTCGAGGAACTGCGCCGCCAGGCGCGCGAGGGGCTGGCCGAGCGGCTCGCCGCGATCGAGCCCGCCGCACCGGTCGAGGATTACGGGGAACGGCTCGATTTCGAGCTGGGCATCATCGAGAAGATGGGGTTTCCCGGCTATTTCCTGATCGTCGCCGACTTCATCAAGTGGGCCAAGGACCACGACATTCCGGTCGGCCCCGGCCGCGGTTCCGGTGCCGGTTCGCTGGTGGCCTATGCGCTGACCATCACCGACCTCGACCCCCTGCGCTATGGCCTGCTGTTCGAGCGCTTCCTGAACCCCGAGCGCATTTCGATGCCGGATTTCGACATCGACTTCTGCATGGACCGCCGCGAAGAGGTGATCCGCTACGTGCAGGAGAAGTACGGGCGCGAGAAGGTGGGCCAGATCATCACCTTCGGCGCGCTGCTGTCGAAGGCCGCCGTGCGCGACGTGGGCCGCGTGCTGCAGATGCCCTACGGCCAGGTCGACCGGCTGTCGAAGATGATCCCGGTCGAGGGCGTCAAGCCGGTCAGCATCGAGAAGGCGCTGGCGGACGAGCCGCGCCTGCGCGAGGAGGCCAGGGCCGAAGAGGTCGTCGACCGTCTGTTGAGATACGGCCAGCAGATCGAGGGACTGCTCAGGAACGCGTCGACCCACGCCGCCGGCGTGGTGATCGGCGACCGGCCGCTGGACGAGCTGGTGCCGCTGTACCAGGACCCCCGGTCGGACATGCCCGCCACCCAGTTCAACATGAAATGGGTCGAGCAGGCGGGGCTGGTGAAATACGACTTCCTCGGGCTGAAGACGCTGACCGTGATCCAGAACGCTGTCGACCTGTTGCGCCAGCGCGGAATCGAGATCGACCCCGGTGCGATCCCGCTGGATGACGAAAAGACCTATGCGCTGTACAGCTCGGCCAAGACCGTCGCGGTGTTCCAGGTGGAAAGCTCGGGCATGATGGACGCGCTGCGGCGGATGAAGCCCACCTGCATCGAGGACATCATCGCGCTGGTGGCGCTTTACCGTCCGGGGCCGATGGAGAACATCCCCAAGTATTGCGAGGTCAAGAACGGGCTGTCGGAGCGCGACCACCTGCACCCTTCGATCGACCATATCCTGGACGAGACACAGGGCATCATCGTCTACCAGGAGCAGGTGATGGAGATCGCCCGGCAGATGGCAGGCTATTCGCTCGGCGGCGCCGACCTGCTGCGCCGTGCGATGGGCAAGAAGATCCAGGAAGCGATGGACGCCGAAAAGCCCAAGTTCCTGGCCGGCGCGGCCGAGCACGGGGTCGACAGGAAAAAGGCAACCGAGGTCTGGGACCTGCTCGACAAGTTCGCCAACTACGGCTTCAACAAGTCCCATGCCGCGGCCTATGCCGTGGTCAGCTACCAGACGGCGTGGCTGAAGGCGAATTACCCGGTCGAGTTCATGGCCGGCGTGATGAACTGCGATCTGCACCTGACCGACAAGCTGGCGGTCTATGCCGAGGAAGTGCGCCGCAACCTGAAGATCGAGATCGTCCCGCCCTGCGTGAACCGCTCCGGGGCGACGTTCAGCGTTGCCGACGGCAAGGTCGTCTACGCGCTCGGCGCGCTGAAGAACGTCGGCGTCGAGGCGATGCGGCTGATCACCGAGGCGCGCGGTGAAAAGCCTTTCGTCAACCTGTTCGACGTGGCCCGCCGGGTCGATTTGAAACGCATCGGCAAGCGACCGATGGAGATGCTCGCGCGTGCCGGCGCCTTCGACCAGCTCGACCCGAACCGCCGTCGCGTGTTCGACAGCCTCGACGCGCTGGTCGCCTATTCCGCCGCCGTCCACGACCAGAAGAATTCGAACCAGGTATCGCTCTTTGGCGAGGCCGGCGACGACCTGCCGGAACCGCGGCTTTCGCCCGTCGAGGACTGGCTGCCGAACGAGCGGCTGGCCGAGGAACATATCGCCATCGGCTTTTACCTCTCGGGCCATCCGCTGGACGACTACATGGGGCCGCTGAAGCGCAAGGGCGTGATGACGCTGGCCGATGTGACGGCGCAGGCCGAACGCGCGCCGCTGGTGGCAAAGATCGCAGGCGCCGTCGCAGGCCGGCAAGAGCGCAAGTCGGCCCGCGGCAACCGTTTCGCCTTCGTCCAGCTGTCCGACCCGACCGGGCTTTACGAGGTCACGGTGTTCTCGGACACGCTGGAGGCCGCGCGCGACCACCTGGAGGCGGGATCGAACGTGGTGCTGGGCGTCGAGGCGACGATGGAGGCCGACCAGCTGAAGCTGCTGGCCCGTTCGGTGGCGCCGATCGACAGCGTGGCGGCAGAGGCCGGCACCATGGGCCTGCGGGTCTTCGTCGACGACGCCGGCGCCGTGGCGGCGGTTGCGGCATTGCTGGAACGCGCGACGGCAGAGGCGAAGTCCCGCGCCCGCGGAACGGTGCAACTGTGCCTGATGGCGCCGGACCTGCCCGGCGAGGTCGAGATCGCCCTGGGCGACCTCTTCCACGTCAACCCGCAGATCAAGGGCGCCATCAAGTCGCTCGGCGGCGTGGTGACGGTCGAGGATGCGTGATTTCCGCCGATCCCGGGCGGCGCGGCACGGCCGCGTTGCGCAAGGGCGGTCCGGCGGACATCATGGACCATGGGGTTCGACATGACGGGGCATTGGCCAGGCCGGCGCGCGGCCGTGCTGTGCGCGGCGATCCTGCTGGTGTCGGCCTGCGCGGCGACGCGGCCACCGCCGCCAGAGGACCCGGGCGGCCGCCTGGCCGAAGCTTCCGCGGCCAATGCGCCGTCCGGGCGCGGCTTTCTCGGCTTCCTGCGCAGGCCCGATCCAGCCCCCGCGGATCTGGCCGGTGCGCCGTCAGGGGCGGCCGCCCCCGACACCGGCGAAGTAGAGGCGGCGCCGGGCGCCGGACCCTCGATGACCGACGAGGAAATCGCCGCCGCGGGCGCCGGGGCCACCGGCTTTGCGGAGCCCTCGCGCCGCCCGCGGCTTTTCGGCGGGCTGTTCAGGCGCGTCCCCGGCGACGTCCGCGCCCCGCGCGCCGCACCGCCCACCGGCACCGCCCGGGCCGCGCCGGAAGTTCCGCCCCCTGCCGCCGGTGTCCGGCTGTTCGGCGGCGGGCGCGCCGCCGCGCCGCCGGACGACGCCACGGGCGCATTGCCCTTCGGCGACGTCGCCCGGGTCTGCGGCCTCGCGCGCCGCAACATGGGCACCGAGGTCGCCCGCTCGCCGGGCCGCGGCACCTACCGGCTTTTCGACAGCTCGCCCAACAGCGTCGAGCCGCGGACCCAGTATCTGACCGGATTCCGCGACGGCTGTGCGCGCCGGTTCACCGCCTCGCTCGCGCTTTTCGGCTCGGCCGCCGTGCACGAGGCCACGCGTTACAACCCGCTGAACCAGAGCCCATATTCGGCGACCGACGAGGCCTATGAGAGCGTCAAGGCCCGTATCTGCCGCGTCGGCCGCGGCCAGCCCTGCCCGGACCGTCGCGCCGCCCGGCTGGAACGCGACGCGGCGTTCGTCAGCGTCTATCGCGGTTTCGGCGACACCGCGCTGTCGCTGGAGATGTTCCTTTACAAGGGCGATCTGGTCAGCTCCGAGACGCGCACGCGCTGAGTGCGGAACGCTGCCCCGGCCACGGGCCGGGTCCGGCCTGCGGGCGTTCCGCGCTAGCCCCTTCGCCGGCTGCCTTCGCGCGACCGGGTGCCGCCCGTCTTGCCACCTGTCTTGCCGCCCGTCTTGCCGCCCCTGGACGACGCCGCCGCGGCCTTGGCGGACTTGCCGGCAGGTTTCGGGGGGTCCGCCCGCACCGTTTCGGTCTTTGCGTCGCGGCGGCGGGTGGTGGAATACTGCTTCGTCGTGACGTCGCCGCATTTCGCGCAGGCATAGGTGTCGACCAAGTCATATGTCTCTTCGGTCCAGGTCGTCACCTCGACGGAGCTGTCGGGCTGCGTCTCGCGTTCTTCTTTCGCCTCGCTTCCGGCCAGGGTTTCGGCGCGATCGGTGCGCGAGCGGCTGAACGCCGCGCCGCATTTCGTGCATTTCGCCGTCCTGGCACCCGAGTTGAAACTGGCGCGGTGGACGAGATAGCCGACCACTGCCGCCAGGACCACGGCACCGCCATAGCGCACGGCCCCGCCCTGCCCGCCAAGCAGCCACAGCGCCAACAGCCCCGCAACGACCCCGGCAACCGTGCCCCAGATCGTCGCGCCCTTCAGAATTTCCGCGCGTTTGGCGGCCTGATCCTGTGAAAAGTCCGTCATGCTGTCCCCCCGTTCGCCATGCGGAAGCCTAGGCAGCAACGCGGCGCACGGTCAATCGCGGCGCCGCGGCGGTGCGGTGCCTTACCAATGCGGCGGTTTGGCGTCGGCGACGGGCAGGGTGCCGCCGGCATCGGATTCGCGCTCGGCCTCGCGCGTCAGAAGCAATTCGAGCAGACGCCCTTGCCGCACGATTTCGCGCTCGTGGCGCGCGACGATGTCGGACAATTCGTCATTGGCGCGCTCGAGATGCGCGATCTTCTCTTCCAGCGTCTCCACCTGCCTGGGCATCGCATTCCCTCCCGTCGCACCGACATCATTCCGGCGCACCGCGCCCGCCCGTCCTTGCCCACCGCACTGCCATCCGCTAGACCGCGCCGCGAACCGGTTTCAGGCGGAAATGCACCCGATGGCCAAGCCCAAGAAAGCGCCGCGACCCAAGGCGGAAACGCCGAAGGGCTTTCGCGACTATTTCGGCGCGGAAGTCGCCGAACGCAATGCCATGCTGGCGACAATCGCCGAGGTCTACCATCGCTACGGCTTCGACCCGCTCGAGTCATCCGCCGTGGAAACCGTTGAAGCGCTTGGGAAATACCTGCCCGACGTGGATCGGCCCCATGCCGGCGTCTTCGCCTGGCAGGAAGAGGACGACGGCGACTGGCTGGCGCTGCGCTATGACCTGACAGCACCCTTGGCCCGTGTCTATGCCCAGCACCGGAACGACCTGCCGACGCCCTACCGGCGCTACGCGATGGGCCCGGTCTGGCGCAACGAGAAGCCGGGGCCGGGGAGATTCCGGCAGTTCTATCAATGCGATGCGGATACGGTGGGTACGCCCACTGTGGCGGCGGATGCGGAGATCTGCGCGATGCTGGCGGACACGCTGGAGGCCGTCGGCATCCCCCGCGGCGACTACGTGGTGCGGGTGAACAACCGCAAGGTCCTGAACGGGGTGATGGAGGTCGCGGGCATCCTCGACCCCGCCGACCCCGAAAAACACGCCCACGAGCGCGGCATCGTCTTGCGCGCCATCGACAAGCTCGACCGGCTGGGGCCGGAGGGCGTGCGCGCGCTTTTGGGCAAGGGCCGCAAGGACGAGAGCGGCGATTTCACCGAGGGTGCGGGGCTCTCGGCGGCGCAGGCGGACACCATCATGGATTTCATCAACGCCAAGGGCGACGACGGCCCGGCCACTGTCGCACGGTTGATGGAACTGGTTGCGGACTCGCAGACCGGGGCGCGTGGAGTGGAGGAACTCGGGACCATCGAAGCGCTGCTGATCGCCCAGGGCTACGGCCCCGACCGCATCGTGATCGACCCCTCGGTCGTGCGTGGCCTCGGCTATTACACCGGCCCGGTCTTCGAGGCGGAACTGACCTTCGAGATCACCGACGACAAGGGCCGGCCGCGCCAGTTCGGCTCGGTCGCGGGCGGCGGGCGCTATGACGATCTGGTCAAGCGCTTCACCGGGCAGGAAGTGCCGGCCACCGGCATCTCGATCGGGGTCGACCGGCTGCTGGCGGCGCTGCGCGCCAAGGGCCGGCTGGATGGCGCCGAGGCGGGCCCGGTTCTGGTGACCGTGATGGACCGCGACCGGATGTCGGATTATCAGACCATGGCGGCCGAATTGCGCGCCGCCGGCATCCGCGCCGAGGTCTTTCTCGGCAACCCGAAGAACTTTGGCAACCAGCTGAAATACGCCGACAAACGCGGCTGCCCGCTGGCGGTGATCGAGGGTTCGGACGAGAAGGCGCGCGGCGTCGTCACGGTCAAGGACCTGGCGCTGGGCAAGCGGCTCGCGGCAGAGATCGAATCGAACGAGGAATGGAAGGCGCAGCCCGCGCAGGAGGACGTGCCGCGCGGCAATCTGGTGGCCTATGTCCGGCGCAAGCTGGCAGGCGAATGACCAGCCCCGCCAACCCGGCGCTGGACGCCGAGCAGCAGCGCATCCTCGACCGTTTTGCGGCGGCCGGGGCGCAGGTGGTCGATCCGCCGGTGCTGCAACCCGCCGAGACGCTGCTGGATCTCTACGGCGAGGACATCCGCGCCCGTGCCTATACGACGCGCGACCCGCTGACCGGCGAGTTGATGCTGCGCCCGGATTTCACCGTCCCGGTGGTGCAGTTGCATATCGCCGGCGGGGCCGCGGTGGCGCGCTATGCCTATTCCGGCAAGGTGTTCCGCACCCAGGAATTGGGCGACGACAGGCCTTCGGAATACGACCAGGTGGGGTTCGAGGTTTTTGACGGCCGCGATCCGGCGGCGGCGGATGCCGAGGTTTTCGCGCTGGTCGCGGACGTGCTGTCCGGGCTGCCGCTGCGCGCGGCGACCGGCGACATTGGTATCCTGATGGCCGCCGTCGCGGGGCTTTCGACCGACGAGCGGCGCAAGGCGGCGCTGACCCGTCACATCTGGCGCCCGCGCCGGTTTCGCGCGCTGCTAGACCGGTTCGGCGGGCACCGGCCCGAGCCGCCCGAGCGGCTGGCGCTGCTCGGGCGTTTCGCGGCGGGCGAGGATGTGCTGGCAAGCGCTGCCCCGCAAATCGGCCTGCGCGGCGCCGCCGAGATCCGCGCCCGCATCGAGGCGCTGGCCGCCGACGCCGCCGACTCGCCGATCGCGGCCGAAGAGGCCGCGCTGCTGAACGATATCCTGTCGCTGCGCGTCAAGGCGCCCGCCGCCGTCGCCCGCCTGCGCGAGGCCGAGGCCGGACTGCCCGCCATCGCGCCCGCCGTCGACCGGCTCGCCGCGCGGCTCGACGCGCTGGCCGCGCGCGGCGTCGATGCCGAGGCGCTGGATTTCGAGGGCAGCTACGGGCGCACCACAATGGAATATTACGACGGCTTCGTATTCGGCTTCTATGCCGAGACCCGGCCCGAGTTGCCGCCCGTCGCCACCGGCGGGCGATACGACGCGCTGACCCGCGCGCTGGGCGGGACGGGCGCGGTGCCCGCGGTCGGCGCGGTGGTGCGCCCAGCCCTGACGCTGGAACTTGCGCGATGCTGAAGCTGGGCGTGCCGTCCAAGGGCCGGCTGATGCAGATGACCTTCGACTGGTTCGGCGCCCGCGGCGTCGGCTTGTCGCTGGCGGGGTCCGACCGCGAATATGCCGGCCAGGTCGAGGGTGCCGACGGCGTCGAACTGGTGCTGCTGTCTGCCGGCGAGATTCCGAGAGAGCTGCAGGCTGGGCGCATCCATCTGGGCGTCACCGGCTCGGATCTGGTGCGCGAGCGGCTGGCGCATTGGGATCAGGACGTGGCGGAACTGGCACAACTCGGCTTCGGCCGGGCCGATCTGGTGATCGCGGTGCCGAAATGCTGGGTCGACGTCGACACGCTGGACGATCTGGACGCGGCGGCGGCCGCGTTCCGGCGCGCGCACGGACATCGCCTGCGGGTCGCCACCAAGTACCACCGGCTGGTGCGCGAATTCCTGCGCCAGCACGAGGTAGCCGATTACGTGCTGGTCGACAGCCAGGGCGCGACCGAGGGCACGGTGAAGAACGAAACCGCCGAGGCCATCGCCGACATCACCACGACCGGCGCGACGCTGACGGCGAACCACCTGAAGATCCTGTCCGACGGGCTGATCCATCGAAGCCAGGCGACGCTGTTCCGGTCGCTGAAGGCCGACTGGGGTGCGGCGCAGACAAGCGCGTTCGAGACGTTGCGGGCGAAGCTGGCCGGATAGCGCCGCCGGTCCTGCGGGTCGTCGCAAATCGCCGGAGGGGATTCGCCAGACCTCGCCCGCCCGGTTGCGGAGAACGGTAATCCGGTTATCCGGATATCCGGATTGCCGGTAGTGCATTGAAATAAAATGCGAAATCTTCCACACTCAGTTAGCCTTCCATTAACGGTCCGGTGTGAGTTCGACGCCCGCCGGGCGCTACAGCACGCCAATCTCGGCAAGCGCCGTGCTTAGCCCCGGCGGCAGCGCGTCCTCGTCCGCGCGGCGCTCGCGCAGGTCGCGCGGGGCGTCGGCCGGGTCGAGATAGCGCCAGCCCTGGAACGGCCGCCGCGGTGTTGCGGCGACGCGCACCAGCTTCGGCTCCAGCACGATGGCGCAGCGGCGGATGCCGTCGCGTCCGGTCACCTCGTCCAGTCGCACGATCCGCTGGCGGCAAAGCGTCACGCCCCTGATCACCCAATAGATACTGCCCCCCGCCAGCACCTCGGCCTCGCGCTTCGGCCACATCCGGGTGACGTGCCGCGGCAACCCGTCGGGGCCCTTGGCCGCAGCGGTCCTCTGCCAGCGCTCTAGGCTGTCGACGCTTTCGGTTCCGACACTGAGTTTGACCAGATGCAGCATGATCTCGACTTTTTCGCCCCACATATAGTAGACTACACACCTTCGGACGATTCTGCCACAGCCTGCGGCGAAGTTCCGCCCCGCCGGTGATTGGCTTTGACCGTCCCGTGCGCTCAGACTAGCTATGATAGCTCTCTGGCCCGATCCGGAAAGGTGACCATGACCCGTTTCTCCGCGCCGATCGCCGAACAGATCTGGGACATGAAATACCGCCTGAAACAGGCCGACGGCACGCCGGTCGATGCCACGGTCGAGGATACCTGGCGCCGGATCGCGCGGGCGATGGCCGCGGTCGAGGACGATCCCGCGGCCTGGGAGCACGAATTCTATGCCGCGCTCGAGAATTTCCGGTTCCTGCCCGCCGGCCGGATCACCGCCGGGGCGGGCACCGACCGCTCGGTGACCCTGTTCAACTGCTTCGTGATGGGCACGATCCCCGATTCGATGGGCGGCATCTTCGACGCGCTGAAAGAGGCCGCGCTGACCATGCAGCAGGGCGGCGGCATCGGCTATGACTTTTCGACGATCCGGCCCAAGGGCGCGGCGGTCAGCGGTGTGGCGGCGGATGCCAGCGGCCCGCTTTCCTTCATGGATGTCTGGGACGCGATGTGCCGCACGATCATGTCCGCCGGCAGCCGCCGCGGCGCGATGATGGCCACGATGCGCTGCGATCACCCGGATATCGAGGCGTTCATCTCGGCGAAGTCCGACCCCGCAAGGCTGCGCAACTTCAACGTCTCGGTGCTGGTCACGGATGCCTTCATGGAGGCGGTGAAGGCGGACGGTTCGTGGGATCTGGTGTTCGGGGGCCGGGTCTATCACACGGTGCAGGCGCGCGATCTCTGGAACCGGATCATGCGCGCGACCTACGATTATGCGGAACCGGGCGTGATCTTCATCGACCGGATCAACGCGATGAACAACCTCGCCTATGCCGAGACGATCAGCGCGACCAATCCCTGCGGCGAGCAGCCGTTGCCGCCCTACGGCGCCTGCCTTCTGGGGTCCATCAACCTGGCGCGGCTGGTGGAGCGGCCGTTCGACGAGGGCGCCGGCATCGACGAGGCGGCGCTGGCCGATCTGGTGGCCACGGCGGTGCGGATGATGGACAACGTCATCGACGCATCGCGCTTTCCGCTGCCGCAGCAGGCCGAAGAGGCGCGCACCAAGCGGCGGATCGGGCTGGGCGTGACCGGGCTGGCGGATGCGCTGATCATGTGCGGGCTGACCTACGGCTCGGAGGAGGCGGCGCGTCAGACCGAGCAATGGCTGCACGCGATCGCCCGCGCCGCCTATCTGGCGTCGGCGAGGATTGCCGGGGAAAAGGGTGCCTTCCCGTTGTTCGACACCGAAAAGTTCCTGGCCAGCGGTTCGCTGCGGCACATGGATGCCGACGTCCGCAAGGCGATCGCGAAGCATGGCATCCGCAACGCGCTTCTGACCTCGATCGCGCCCACCGGGACGATCAGCCTCTATGCCGGCAACGTCAGTTCCGGGATCGAGCCGGTCTTTGCCTACGGCTACACCCGCAAGGTGTTGCAGAAGGACGGCACCAAGACCGAGGAAGAGGTCGTGGACTATGCGGTCGCCCAGTGGCGCGAGCAATTCGGCGACAAGGACTTGCCGGAGTACTTCGTCAACGCCCAGACGCTGGCGCCGCTGGATCACGTCAGGATGCAGGCGGCGGCGCAGACATGGATCGACAGCTCGATCTCGAAGACGATCAACGTGCCCGAGGACATCTCGTTCGAGGCGTTCAAGGACGTCTATGCGCAAGCCTACGAGACCGGCTGCAAGGGCTGCACGACGTACCGGCCGAACGAGGTGACGGGGTCGGTTCTTAGCGTCTCCGAGAAAAGCGAGGCCGAACCGCAGGCCGACCGCGGCGCCGACGTCGTCTACATCTCCGAGCCGCTGGACCGGCCGCAGGCGCTGGAGGGCAACACCTACAAGCTGAAATGGCCCGACAGCGAGCACGCGATCTACATCACCATCAACGACATCGTCGTCGGCGGGCGGCGGCGTCCGTTCGAGGTGTTCATCAACTCGAAGAACATGGAGCATTTCGCCTGGACCGTGGCGCTGACGCGGATGATCTCGGCGGTGTTCCGGCGCGGCGGCGACGTGAGTTTCGTCGTCGAGGAGCTGAAGGCGGTGTTCGACCCGCGCGGCGGCGCCTGGATGCAGGGCAAGTACGTGCCCTCGATCCTCGCCGCGATCGGCGGGGTGATCGAGCGGCACCTGATCGCGATCGGGTTCATCGACGGCGAGGGGATGGGGCTGAAATCCGACCCGCGCGCCGAGGTGGTGAACCTGGGCGGCCCGCGCGGGGCGTCCTGCGCATCCTGCGGCAGCTTCGAGATGCAGATGATCGAAGGCTGCATGACCTGCCTGAATTGCGGCTATTCCAAGTGCGGCTGACCGGCCACAGGGCGGACTGCGCGCCGCGGCGCAAAATGTCTGGCCGCGTCGCTGCAAGCACCCGGAATCGCTGGACGACGCACTGACCATTCACACCCCGGCCTGCGGTGCGGCCGCGCCACGCCCGGTTGCCGTGGCGGCAGGAATTATCCACAGACTCTTCTCAATCCGCGCCTGCCGTGTTAACTGTTTCTTAATAAAAGAACAAAACGGCAGGCATACAGGCATGATGACGGGCTATCGTGGCACGTTTGTCATCTCTTGGTCGCAGACGGAACTGGACGGGCTGGCGGCAGCGCAGGTCGGCGCGATCGAGCCGGGCGCGGTCTGGCGCTGGCACGGACGCGCGACGCGGGTCGACGGCCCCGGCGACATCCTGGTTCTCGGCCAGGCAGAGGAGACGGTGCGCATCAGGCGGCATGCCGCACGCATGGTGCGGCGGCTGGTTCACAGGGCGATCGACGAGGATCGGGCGGGCCGCGTTCGCGACGCCGACGACCCGGTGCTGGAAAGCGGATTTGCGGTGACCGACGGGCTGCGGTCCTACACGGCGACGCTGATCGAACTGCCGCGGCTGGCGCAGCCGCTGGTGATGTTTCTTGACGAGGTGCCGTTGCCGGACCGCGACCTGTGGGTGACGCATGTCACCGGCCGCACGATCCAGGCGAACCGCTCGGGCGACGCCGCGCCCGAAGTGATCTGTTTCACCCCCGAGACCCGGATCGCGACGCCGGACGGCGCGAAACCCGTGCACGAGTTGCGCGAGGACGACGTGATTCTGACCAAGGATGACGGGCCGCAGCCGGTGCGCTGGATCGGCTGGCGCCGGATGTCGGGTGCGCGGCTGTTCGCGATGCCGGAACTCAGGCCGGTCCGGATCCGGGCGGGCGCGCTGGGCGCGGACATGCCGGATGGCGACCTGCTGGTTTCGCCGCGCCACCGGGTGCTGCTGACGGGTGCGCTGGCGGATGCGCTGTTCGGCACACCCGAGGTTCTGGTCGCGGCGAAGGACCTGGTCAACGACCGCTCGGTAACGGTGGACCGCCGTTCGGTGCACGTCACCTACGTGCACCTGCTGCTGGACCGGCACCAGATCGTGTTTGCCAACGGGGTCGAATGCGAAAGCTTCCACCCGGCCAGCACCTCGCTGGAAGCGGTCGACCCGGACCAGCGCGGTAGCCTGCTGGAGCGGGTGCCCGGTCTCGACCGCGATGCCAGCGTCTATGGCGCGTTCAGCCGGCGGCTTCTGAGCACAGCAGAGGCGGCGATCCTGCAATATCGCGGCGGCGGGCTTCATTGACCCGGGTCACACCGGCTTGGGCCCATTGACTCGGTCCGCTCGCGCTGTATAAGCGCGTCCGACCCGGTCGATGAGGCCGGGTCATTCATTTGGTGTTGGTGGCCCCCGCAAGGGGATGCCTGTCGGGCCCCGGACGACCGGACCAGGCCAGAGGACAACGCCCTTCATAGCCGCCGCCAGGCGGCGCACAGGAAGGAGATCAGACGGTGACCAAACGCACCTCTGCCAAGTACAAGATCGACCGCCGGATGGGCGAAAACATCTGGGGTCGCCCGAAATCCCCGGTCAACCGCCGCGAATACGGTCCCGGCCAGCACGGCCAGCGCCGCAAGGGCAAGATGTCGGATTTCGGCCTGCAGCTTCGCGCCAAGCAGAAGCTGAAGGGCTATTACGGTGACATGACCGAGAAGCAGTTCAAGCGCATCTATGCCGAGGCTGCCCGTGTGAAGGGCGATACCGGCGAGAACCTGATCGGCCTGCTCGAGCGCCGCCTGGACGCGGTGGTCTACCGCGCCAAGTTCGTGCCCACCGTCTTTGCCGCGCGCCAGTTCGTGAACCACGGCCACGTGCGTGTGAACGGCCGCCGGGTCAACATCCCCAGCTACCGCGTCAAGGAAGGCGACGTGATCGAGGTGCGCGACCGCTCGAAGCAGCTCGCCGTTGTGCTGGAAGCCGTGCAACTGGCCGAGCGCGACGTGCCGGATTACCTGGACGTTGATCACTCGAAGATGACCGCGACCTTCGTGCGCACGCCCGGCCTGGGTGACGTGCCCTATCCGGTGATGATGGAGCCGAACCTGGTCGTGGAATACTACGCCAAGAACTAAGCCGAGAGATAAGCGGTCTCACTCCCCGCTTCTGCACGAAGGCCCGTCGACGGATTACCGCGGCGGGCCTTTTCGGTTGCCGGGGAAGTGTTTCCCCGGGATCGCCTCGGTCCAGGCCATCCGCCTGGTCTTCGTGGTGCCGGGCGGGCCGATGGCGCTGACGGACCGGCGGCCGGCGCGCGGCAGGTGAGGCGTCGACACCCGGTCTGGTCACTGGCCGGGCCGGTCGTTATTAGGGGCCGGAAACGGAACGGACCCTGCCCATGACCGCCACAATCGCGCCGCAGCCCGGCATCCTGGAGATCGCGCCCTACGTGGGCGGGCAGTCGGCGCTGCCCGGGCGGGACGACGTGGTCAAGCTCAGTTCCAACGAAAACCCGTTCGGCCCCTCGCCTAGGGCCGTCGAGGCCTATCAGCGGGCGGCGCATCAGTTGCACCGCTATCCACCGACCGACCACGCGCGCCTGCGTGCGGCGATCGGCGAGGTGCACGGGCTCGACCCCGACCGGATCATCTGCGGGGTCGGATCGGACGAAATCCTGCACCTGCTGGCGCAGTGTTATGCGGGTCCGGGCGACGAAGTGATGTTCACCGAGCATGGTTTCGGCATCTACCGGATCGTCGCCCATGCCGCCGGCGCCACCCCGGTCGAGGTGAAAGAGCGCGAGCGGGTGACGGATGTCGACGCGCTGCTGGCCGCGGCGACGGACCGGACGCGCATTGTCTACGTCGCCAACCCGAACAACCCCACCGGCACGATGATCGGCGGCAACGAATTGGCACGGCTGGCCGACGGGCTGCCCGATGGCGCGCTTCTGGTGCTCGACGGGGCCTATGCCGAGTTCGTCGACGGCTATGACGGTGGCGTGTCGCTGATCGGGCGCCGCGGCAACGTCTTCATGACGCGCACCTTTTCCAAGCTCTACGGGCTTGGCGGGCTGCGCATCGGCTGGGGCTATGGCCCGCGCGAGATCGTCGACGTGCTGAACCGGGTGCGCGGGCCGTTCAACCTGAGCCGGGGCCAGCTCGACGCCGCGGAGGCGGCGATGCGCGACCGCAACTATGCCGAGAAGTGCCTGGCCGAGAACCGGCGGATGCGCGCCTGGCTGGCCGATGCACTGGCCGAAACGGGGGTGCCGTCGGATACGTCCTGCGCCAACTTCATCCTCGCCCGCTTTGCCGACGAGGCCGAGGCCACGGCCTGCGACGCCTGGCTGAAGGAGGCCGGCATCATCGTGCGGCAGGTGGCGAGCTACAAGCTGCCGCACTGCCTGCGGATCACGGTGGGCGACGAAGCCTCGTGCCGCCGCGTGGCGCATGCCGTGCGCGGGTTCAAGGACGCGCGGGCATGAGCCCGATCTACGACCGTGTGGCGTTGATCGGGCTGGGCCTGATCGCGTCGTCGATGGCACACGCGATGCGGCGCGGCGGTCTGGCGCGAGAGATCGTCGGCACTGCGCGCTCGGCCGAGACGCGGGCGGTGGCGGAAGAGATCGGCCTGTGCGACCGGGTGGTCGCGACCGCGACCGAGGCAGTCGAAGGCGCCGATCTTGTGGTGCTGGCGGTGCCGGTGGGCGCGATGGCCGGGGTGATGGCAGAGGTCGGACCGCGGCTGAAACCCGGCGCGACCGTCACCGACGTGGGTTCTGTCAAGCGCCACGTGGTCGACGCGGTGGGGCCGCACATTCCCGAGGGCGTGCATTTCATCCCCGGCCACCCGCTGGCCGGCACCGAGCATTCCGGCCCGCGGTCGGGCTTTGCCTCGCTGTTCGAGAACCGCTGGTGCCTGCTGATCCCGGGCGAGGACACCGACCCCGACGCGCTGGCCCGGCTCGGGCTGTTCTGGGCGGCGATGGGTGCCAATGTCGACACGATGGACGCGGATCACCACGACCTGGTGCTGGCCGTGACCAGCCACGCACCGCACCTGATCGCATACACGATGGTCGGCGTCGCCGACCACCTGCGCCGGGTCACGGATACCGAGGTGATCAACTATTCCGCCGCGGGGTTCCGCGACTTCACCCGGATCGCGGCCAGCGACCCGACCATGTGGCGCGACGTGTTCCTGACCAACAAGGAGGCGACGCTGGAAATCCTCGGCCGCTTCACCGAGGAGCTTTTCGCGCTGCAGCGCGCGATACGGCTGGGTGACGGGCAGCACCTTTTCGACTATTTTACCCGCACCCGCGCAATCCGACGCGGGATCATCGAGGCGGGGCAGGACACCGATGCCCCGGATTTCGGGCGAGGGACGAAGAAGCAATGAGATTTCGGCTGCTGACGCTGGTCGCCGCGCTGATGCTGGCCTCGGTCCGGGCGGGCGCGGCGGATGCGCCGGCGGTTTCGCAGCGCCCCGAGGCGCGGCCGGGCGCGACGACAAGGGCGGTCTCGGTCGCGATGGCGTCGGCGGTGGTGGCGCCGTCGGTGCCGGGGCTGCGCGCCTCGCTGCGGCCGAGGCCGCGGCCGGGGACGGCGCCGGCGCAGGAGCGACCCGCCGCTGTGGCCCGGCCCGCGGTGGCCAATGCTCCGCCAAAGCCCAAGGTGCGGGTGGTGCTGGCCTCGAGCGGGGCGGCGGTGCGCATCTCGCCGCGGCCCGACATCCGGCCGCCGAACCTGCACCGCCGCAGCGTGGTGCGCGCCGCCGGCGTGCGGGTACCGGCGCCGCCGGTGATCGCCGGGCCGCGCGGCGCGGTCTGCGGCGACAACGCGATCCGGGGACAGACCCTGTCGCCGATCGCCGGGCGGTTGAAGGGCTGCGGCGTCGAGGCGCCGGTCCGCGTGACCTCGGTCGACGGCGTGGCGCTGACCCAGCCGGCGACGATGGACTGCACCACCGCGAAGGCGCTGAAAGGCTGGGTGCATAACGCAGTGAAGCCATCGGTCGGACGGCTCGGCGGCGGGGTGGTCTCGCTGCGCGTGGCGGCGCATTATTCCTGCCGGACGCGGAACAGCCAGCCGGGCGCGAAGATATCCGAGCATGGGCGCGGCAGAGCCATCGACATCTCCGCGATCAACCTGAAGAACGGCGTTTCGATCACCGTGCTGAAGGGCTGGCGCGACAACGTGCAGGGCAAGATACTGAAGGCGATGCACCGCGGCGCCTGCGGCCGGTTCGGCACCGTGCTTGGGCCGAACGCGGACCGCTTCCACCAGGACCACTTCCACCTCGACACCGCACGGCACAGGGGCGGGGCCTACTGCCGTTGATGCGCTTGCCGCGTCTTCGGATCGCGAAAGGCGCCCTGTCCTGCCGGCAATGCGCAATTTCGGTAGGCTTCGCTGGAGTTTCCTCGCGCTGGCGGAGATCTATCGCAGCCGGATACGAGGTGCCTCGCCCAGCGGAATCGGGCCGAAAGACACCTTGCCCCGGTCGAAGTCGAGCGGCGCGTCCAGCGTCCTGGGCGAGCCCGAGAGCGAGGCCAGTATTTCCAGCCCGCTTTCCAGCGTCGGCGCGATGCTTTCGGGTATCCAGCCCGCGGCCACGCCGAGCGCCAGCATCTCGCGCCAGTTCCGGGCCTTCACGGTGATGCTTCCGGTGGCGCGGCCCTCGGCGTCAAGCGTCACCTCGCCGGCCATCCAGAGGTCGAGCTTGCCCCATTTCGCCTGCAACAGCTCCAGTTCGATCGCCGTGATCGCGGGGCGCCGCGCCTCGACCGCGCGGGCGTCCCAGGGCGCGTCGAAGTCGAGCCGCGCGTCGATCTTCAGCCGCTCGAAGGTCCCGGGCAGCAGCCCCGCGTCGGCGAGGCGGGCAAGCGTCGTGCCGCCGGGTTCCAGCGCGATCGCCTCGAATCCGACGTCGACGCTGTTCCGGACAGCCGCCGTCTGCCGCGTGGCGAGGCGCGCCTCGTCCAGCGTCGCCGTCCAGCCGGCGTTGGAGGCGAGCGCCACATCCTCGAACACCGCGGTCAGGCGGTCGAGCGCATGATCGGTCCCCGGCACGAAAACCAGGCTCGCCCGCGCCCTTCCGGTTCCGACGGTGACGCGCTGGTGCGGCGAGGCGATTGTCTGGGTCTCGGGCCAGACGGCGATCAAGTGGTACGGCTCGTAGCTCAGCCGCAGGATCTGGAAGAACGGCGCCGACCAGGCGACGCCGGTCGCCGGATCGGCCAGTTCCAGCGCCGTCACCGTGGTGTCGAAGCGGTTCGGATAGCCGCGGGTCTCGACGCCGGCGTAATTCGCGACCCAGCCCGCGGCCGCCCGGTCGTCGAGCCAGCCGGTCAGCCCGCGCTCGACCCCGCGCGCGCCGGCCATCCAATAGCCCGACCAGGCGAGCGCCAGTCCGGCGACGATCAGGAGTAGCAGGCGCATCGGAGCCCCTTTAACCTTGCCCGGCACGTGTTTATAGGGCGCCAATGGCAAGGACCAGTCCGATGAATGACGCGCCGCTTTGGGTGTTCGGCTACGGCTCGCTGATCTGGAACCCCGGCTTTCCGTTTGCCGAGCGGGTGCTGGCGACGCTGCCGGGCTATGCCCGGACCTTCTGCATGCGCTCGATCCACCACCGCGGCACACCGGAAGACCCCGGCCTGGTGCTGGCGCTCGATGCCCACGACGAGGCGCATTGCCAGGGCATCGCGTTCCGCGTGACCGACGCGGCCAGGGACGAGACGCTGGCGGTGCTGCGCGAGCGCGAACTGATCTCTTCGGCCTATCTGGAAAAGGTGCTGCATGTCGAGTTGCACGACGGAAGACGGATCGACGCGGTGACTTACGTGGTCGACACCGCGCACGTACAGTATTGCGGCGGCCTGCCGCTGGAGGAACAGGCCCGCATCATCGCCTGCGCAGCGGGCGGACGCGGGCCGAACACCGAGTATCTTTACAACACCACCGACCATCTGTCCGAGCTGGGAATCGAGGACTCGGACTTGACCTGGCTGGCAGAAAAGGTACGCACGCTGGCGAAGTAAACCAGGGAAATGACGGGAGTTGGCAGGGGCCTGCGGGCCCCGTATGTTATCCACACCCGATAAGGTCAGGACACGTCCCGTATGGACCAGCCGGATCGCGAGGCCGAGCCGTTCTTCTCACAGCCCGTTCGTCAGTTCATGCTGATGACGATCGTTCTGGCGCTGGTGGGCTTCGGCGCCTATGTGGCGTTTCCGCGGGTCGCGCCGGTGTTTCTGGCGAACCCCTATCTCAACGGTTTCATCGCGCTGGTCTTCGTGTTCGGGGTGCTGGCCTGCTTCTGGCAGGTGTTCCAGATCTCCGCCTCGGCGAACTGGATCAAGAGCTACGTCGCCGACCGGGCGGGCACGGAGCATGTCACGCCACCGCGCCTGCTGGCGCCGCTGGCGGCGCTGTTGCGCTCGCGCGGGGCGCGGATGCAGATCGGCTCGACCTCGGCCCGGTCGATCCTCGACAGCGTCGCGACGCGGATCGACGAGTTGCGGGACATCACGCGCTATATCGTCAACCTTCTGATCTTCCTCGGCCTTCTCGGCACGTTCTTCGGCCTCGCCACGACGGTGCCGGCGGTTGTCGACACGATCCGCTCGCTCGCCCCGCAGGAGGGCGAAGAGGGGCTCGCCGTGTTCAACCGGCTGATGACCGGGCTCGAGGCGCAGCTTGGCGGCATGGGCGTGGCGTTTTCCTCGTCGCTTCTCGGGCTTGCCGGGTCGCTGGTGGTCGGGCTTCTGGAACTGTTCGCGAGCCATGGGCAGAACCGGTTCTACCGCGAGCTGGAGGAATGGCTGTCGACGATCACTCGGCTCGGGTTCTCGTCGGGTGACGGCGAGGCGGCCGGCGGGCAGGACACGGTGATCACCGTGCTCGACCACATGGCCGAGCAGATGGAGGCGATGCAGACGCTGTTCACCCAGTCCGATGTCAGCCGCGCCATGGTCGACGAGCGGCTGGGCGCGTTGGCGGACTCGATCGAGCGGATGACCCTACGGATGGATCGCGAGGATGCCGGCGCCGCCGCCTTGCAGCATGTCGCCAATGGGCAGGCGCAGCTGGTCTCGCTGCTGGAAAAGCAGCTTGCCGAGGGCGGCGGGCATGTCGATGCCGAAAGCAGGATGCGGCTCAGGTCGATCGACGTGCAGCTTCTGCGGATTCTCGAGGAGATGGCAGCCGGCCGGCAAGAGACCACGGCCGACCTGCGCGGCGACATCGCGGCGCTGACAAAGGCGGTGCGGCAGCTGACCCGCCTGCCCGGAGAGCCGACACCGATGCAAGGCCGCAGGGGCTAGGCCATGGCCCTGTCCCGCCGAGCCGTCAACCGCGTATCGGGCAACATCTGGCCCGGCTTCGTCGACGCGATGACCGGGCTGCTGCTGGTGCTGATGTTCGTGCTGACGATCTTCATGGTCGTCCAGTTCGTGCTGCGCGAGACGATTTCGGGGCAGGAAAGCGAGCTGGATCAGCTTTCGGCCGAAATCAACGCGCTGGCCGAGGCGCTGGGGCTGGAACAGCGCCGATCCTTCACGCTGGAAGAGCGCGTCGGCGCGCTGACCGCGACGCTGGACGATGCGCGCGCGACCGAGACCGCGCAGGCGGCGCTGATCGCGTCGCTGCAGGCCGAGACCGCGGAACAGGCCGAGGCGCTGGCGGCGCAGGGTGCGCGGATCGCCAGTTTCGAGCAACAGGTCGCCTCGCTTCTGGCCCAGCGCGACGCGGCGCGGGCCGAGGGCGTGGCGCTGAGCGCCGACCTCGAGGCGCTGCGCGGCGAAAATGCCGAACTGATCACGGAACAGGAGGCGCTGCGACTGGCGCTTGCGCAGGCGCGAACCGAGATCGACGAGGCGACCGAGGCTGCGCGGCTGGCGGCGGCGCGGCGCGAGGCGCTGGATGCCCTGATCGCCGACCTGCGCGGCAGGGTCGCCGACCGCGACGCCTCGCTGGCGGATGCGCTGGCGCGGCTCGAAGGTTCGGCGAGCGAGAACGTCGCGCTGAACGAACGGCTGGCACGGATGCAGGCGTCGCTGGACGACGAGACCGCGGCGCGGCAGGTCGCGCTGACCGAGGGGCAGGAATTGCGGGCGCAGGTTCTCGCCTTGCAGGCCTCGCTGTCGGAAGAGACCAGCGCCCGCGAAGACGTGATGGCGCGCCTAGCCGAGTTGCGCGACGTGCTGGCGGCGCGGGATGCCGCGCTGGACACCGCCGCACGGCAGCAGGCCGAGGCCGCCGCCGAACGCGACACGCTGCTGGAACGGCTGGCACGGCTCGAGGCGTCGCTGGCGGATTTCGAAGCGACCCGGGCCGAACTTGCCGAGACCTCCGCCGCGGCCGAGGCGCTGCGGCTGCTGGTGGCGCAGCAGGAAGGGACGCTGAGCGCGCAGGAGGCCCTGGAGGCGGCGCTGAGGGCGCAGCTTCGGACCGCCGAGACGGTGCTGGAATCCGAGCGCGCGGCGCGCGAAGGCGAGCGCATCACGACCGAGACCCTGCGCACCGCGTTGCAACGGCTCGAGGCGGCGCTAAGCTCGGAACAGGCCCGGATCGAGGCGCTCGAGGCGCAGGCGGCCGATACCGCTGCCGAACTTGGCGACGAACAGGCGGCGCGGCTGGAACGCGAGGCGCTGATCGCGGCGCTCGAGGCGCGGCTTGCGGAAACCGAGACGGCGCTGTCCGACGCCGAGGCGGCACGGCTGGCCGAGGCTGCGGCACTGGAGACGCTGCGCGCCGAACTTGCGGCGGCAGAGGCGTCGCTGAGAGACCAGGAGGCCGCGCGGATCGCCGAGGCGGCGGCGCTCGCGGCCTTGCAGAAGGAACTCGAGGCCGCGCAGGCGGCGCTGAGTGCGGAAGAGGCCGACAAGCTTGCCGAACGCGCTGCCGCCGAGGCACTGCGCCGCCGCCTGGCGGATGTCGAGACCGCGCTGACCGAGACGGATGCCGAGCGTCTGGCACAGCTGGCTGCCGCCGAGGACCTGCGCCAGCGGCTGGCGGCGCTGGAAACGCAGTTGAACGAGGAACAGGCCGCGGCGCTGGCCGAACGTGCCGCGCTGGAAGAGTTGCGCCGGCGGCTTGTGGCGGTCGAGCAGGACTTGAGCGACGAAGAGGCGCTGCGGCTCGCCGAGGCCGCGGCGGCCGAGGCGCTGCGCGAGCGGCTGGCCGGCCTGGAAACCGAGATGAGCGAGGCCGAGGCCGCGCTGCTGGCGGAACGCGCGGCGGCAGAGGAATTGCGCCGACGGCTCGCCGCGGCCGAACAGAGCCTGACCGAGGAAGAGGCGCAGCGTTTGGCCGACGCCGCCGCGGCCGAGGCGCTGCGCGAAAGGCTGGCCTCGGCGGATGCCGAACTGACCGCGATGTCGCTGGCGCTGGAGGAACAGCGCAAGAAGGCCGAAGACACGCTGACGCTGCTGGCGGCGGCGCAGGCGGCCGAGGATGACCTGACCCAGAGACTTGCCGCCGCGTTGCTGGCCAAGGCCGATGTCGAGACCGCGCTGACCGACACCCAGGCGGCCCTGCGAAACGCCATCGCCGAGGCGGATTCGCTGCGCGATGCAGCGGCCAGCGAAGAGGAATTGCGCCAGCGGCTCGCCGCCGCGCTGGCCGCCAAGCTCGAGGCCGAGCAGGGCGCCGTGGATGCGCTGGCCGAGGCCGAGCGGCAGGCGCTGCTGCTCGCCGCCGCCAATGACCGGCTGGGCGAGGAAGAGGCGAGATCCGCCGAAAGCCTGCGCGAGATCGCGGTGCTGAACCAGCAGGTGGCCGCGCTGCGCAGCCAGTTGTCCAGCCTGCAGGGGCTTCTGGACGCGGCCGCCGAGGCCGACGATGCCGCGCGGGTGCAGATCGAGGCTCTGGGCAGCCAGCTGAACGTGGCGCTGGCGCGCGTCGCCGCCGAGGAACGCAAGCGCGCGGCGCTTGAGGCAGAGCGGCGCAAGCTGCTGGAAGAGCAGTCCAGGCTGCTGGCGGAAGAAGCGCGGCGGCTCGAGGAAGAGGCCAGGCAGCTTGCCGCCTACCGGTCGGAATTCTTCGGCAAGCTGCGCGAGGTGCTGGCCGATCGCGAGGGCGTGCGGATCGTCGGCGACCGCTTTGCCTTTTCGTCCGAGGTGCTGTTCGAGGTCGGCGCGGTGGAACTGTCCGCCGAGGGCCGGTCGCAGATCGCCCGGGTCGCGGGGATATTGCAGGATGTGGCCGACGAGATTCCGCCCGAAATCGACTGGGTGGTGCGGATCGACGGGCATACCGACGATCAGCCGATCCTGAGCTCGGGCAAGTATTCCGACAACTGGGAACTCAGCCAGGGCCGCGCGCTGTCGGTCGTGCGCTACATGACCGAGGCGCTGGGCTTTCCGCCGGACCGGCTGGTGGCGGCCGGTTTCGGCGAGTACCACCCGGTGGCCGCCGGTACCACGCCCGAAGCGCGGGCGCAGAACCGGCGGATCGAGCTGAAGCTGACCGAGCGCTAAGGCAATTTCCAGCGAGGCCGATGCGGCGAAGCGTCGCGAAATTGCGCCCTAACGCGTGACGACGGTCGTGGCCGTCAGGCGACCGATCTCCGTGCCGCCGCGCAGGTATCGGACAGTGCCGGTGTAGGTGCCGGGTGCCCAGCCGCGGGCCCGCAGGTTGCGGCCCACCGCGCGGAAGGCGCGGGCCTGGGTGCGGTCGAGCGTGACGGTCTGGTCGAGAAACTGCCGGTTCGGGCCCTCGATGACAAAGGCCAGTTCGTCGCCCGCCTGCGCGCCGAAAAGCTGCGCCCACATCACCAGGGCAGGGGCATCGGGTGCCAGGCTGGCGGCATGGGCATCGCCGGCCTTGACCGTCCCGAATGCGGGCACGTCAGCGGCGAAGCCGGCCGAGATCAGCGCGCCCGGCGCATAGGGAATGTCGTCGGTCCAGAGCGCGCCGGCCGTGTCGCCGCAGGCGGCGCCGGGTTCGGGCTGGAACGGGTCGACCGTGGCGCCGTCCCGTACCAGTGCGACATGGACATGCGGGAATTCGGTGCGGCCGCTTAGGCCGACCTCGCCCAGCACGGTCGCGGTGCCGACGCGGTCGCCCGTGGCAACCGCGACGCTGCCGCGTTTCAGGTGGCAATAGCGGGTCTCCCAACCGCCGCCATGATCGACGATCACCGCATTTCCGCAAGCGCGGTTGGCAAGATCCGGCGCCTCCGGGTCGGTGGCGAGGATGTCGGGCATCCCGTCGCGGGTTGCGCGCACGGTCCCGGGCGCGGCGGCGCGGACGGCGACGCCGGCGGCCATGGCGTGAAGGTCGACAAGCGCGATGTCGGTGCCGTCGTGGCCATCATAGCTGAGCGCGCCGCAGCCGAAATCGGCGTGCCTGGGGCCCGGGTCGCGGTCGACATGGTTCTGGATAAAGCAGTCCTGCCTGAGCGTGCAGTCGACCGGAAAGGCGAGCCGCGGCGCATCGGCCGCGGCCGCGGTCACCGTGAGGATCAGCAGCGCTGCCGCCGGCCGGATCAATCGGCCGTCAAGAGCGGCGGCTTCTTCGAGGCAAGGCGCGGAGCCTGGGCCTCTTCGATCCGCAGATCCAGCTTGCCGTCGCGGACGCCGACCTTCACGACGCCGCCTTTGGCGAGCTTGCCGAACAGCAGCTCTTCGGCCAGCGGCTTCTTGATATGCTCCTGGATCACGCGGCCGAGCGGGCGGGCGCCCATCTTGTCGTCATAGCCCTTGTCGGCGATCCACTCGGCGGCCGGGCGGGTCAGCTCGATGGTGACGTTGCGATCCATAAGCTGCGCCTCGAGCTGGACGACGAATTTCTCGACGACCTGCAGGATGATCTCCATGCCGAGCGGCGCGAAGCTGATGACCGCGTCCAGCCGGTTGCGGAATTCCGGCGTGAACATGCGCTCGATGGCGGCTGCATCCTCGCCCTCGCGCCGGTCGCGGCCGAAACCGATGGCCTCCTTGGCCTGCTCGGCGGCGCCGGCGTTGGTGGTCATGATCAGGATCACGTTGCGGAAATCCACCTGCCGGCCGTTGTGATCCGTCAGCTTGCCGTGGTCCATCACCTGCAGAAGGATGTTGTAGACGTCCGGGTGCGCCTTTTCAATCTCGTCCAGAAGCAGCACGCAATGCGGGTGCTGGTCGACGCCGTCGGTCAGCATGCCGCCCTGGTCGAAGCCGACATAGCCCGGCGGCGCGCCGATCAGGCGGCTGACCGCGTGCTTCTCCATGTAATCCGACATGTCGAAGCGCAGAAGCTCGACGCCCAGCGTGTCCGCCAGTTGCCGCGCGACCTCGGTCTTGCCGACGCCTGTGGGGCCCGCGAACAGGTAGTTGCCGATCGGCTTTTCGGGCTCTCTGAGCCCGGCGCGCGCCAGCTTGATCGCCGAGGACAGCGCATCGATCGCCGGGTCCTGGCCGAAGACGACGCGTTTCAGGTTTGCCTGGAGGTCCTTCAGCACCTCGGCGTCGTCCTTCGAGACGTTCTTGGGCGGAATCCGCGCGATCTTGGCCACCACGGCCTCGATCTCCTTTGCGCCGATGGTCTTGCGGCGCTTGGATTCCACCACCAGATGCTGCGCGGCGCCGGCCTCGTCGATCACGTCGATCGCCTTGTCGGGCAGCTTGCGGTCGTGGATGTAGCGCGCCGACAGCTCCACCGCGGACTTGATGGCGTCCGATGTGTACTTGATGTCGTGATGCTTCTCGAAGTAGGGCTTCAGCCCCTTGAGGATCTTGATCGAGTCATCGACCGTCGGCTCGTTCACGTCGATCTTCTGGAACCGGCGCGAAAGCGCGCGGTCCTTCTCGAAATGCTGGCGGAACTCCTTGTAGGTCGTGGACCCCATGCAGCGCAGCTTGCCGCCCTGGAGCGCAGGCTTCAGCAGGTTGCTGGCATCCATTGCGCCGCCCGAGGTGGCGCCGGCGCCGATCACCGTGTGGATCTCGTCGATGAACAGGATCGCGTCGGGGTGCTCTTCGAGCTCCGAGACCACGGCCTTCAGCCGTTCCTCGAAATCGCCGCGATAGCGGGTACCAGCCAAGAGCGCACCCATGTCGAGCGCGAAAATCGTGGCGCCGGCCAGGACCTCGGGCGTTTCGCGGTCGACGATCTTGCGCGCCAGGCCTTCGGCGATGGCGGTCTTGCCAACACCGGGATCGCCCACCAGCAGCGGGTTGTTCTTGCGCCGGCGGCAGAGCACCTGAATGCAGCGCTCGACCTCGTGCTCGCGGCCGATCAGCGGGTCGACATCGCCCTTCTTGGACTTGGCGTTAAGGTCGACGCAGTACTTGGCCAGCGCCGATTCCTTGCCGTCGTCGTCGACCGCCTGCGCCTCTTCCTCGACATCCTGGGCGCCTTGAACGGGGCGGGTTTCGCCGAAGGACGGGTCCTTGGCGACGCCATGGGCGATGAAATTGACCGCGTCATACCGGGTCATGTCCTGTTCCTGCAGGAAGAACGCGGCGTTCGATTCCCGCTCGGCGAAGATCGCGACCAGCACGTTGGCGCCGGTCACTTCGGTGCGGCCGGACGACTGCACATGGATCGCGGCGCGCTGGATCACGCGCTGAAAGGCGGCCGTCGGCACCGCTTCGGAGCCGTCCACATCGGTCACCAGCGTCGACAGGTCGTCGTCGATGAAATCCACCAGCGTCTTGCGCAGCGCGTCCAGATCGACGCTGCAGGCCTTCATCACCTTGGCCGCATCGGGTTCGTCGATCAGCGCCAGCAGCAGATGTTCCAGCGTCGCAAGCTCGTGCCGGCGCGCATTGGCCAGCGCCAGCGCGGAATGGATCGCCTGCTCGAGTGTATTCGAAAATGACGGCACTTTGCGTGCTCCTCATGCTTGGGCTGGGGGGACCGAAGCCCCGAACCCACCGTGACCTCTTAAGCTTAAAGTTCGGTTTTCTTTGGCCCGCTTCAAGGTTTTTCTTGTAACCGCCGGTCACAAAATCTTTTTCGGACCGGTTTTTCGGCAGATGCGCAACGCGTCGGCGCCGGATCGAAGCCCGATCAGAATCGGTCCTTGCGGGTGCGTATCTCGGCAAAGACCGCCGCATCGTCGGCGCCGGCCATGCCAAGGCCCTGTTTCACCCCCGGCAGCGAGGCGCGCAGGAAGGGGTTGGTGTCGAGTTCCTCGGCCAGGGTCGACGGCACGGTCGGCTCGCCCCTTGCCCGGGCGGTATCGACGGCCTTGGCACGGGCCTGCAACGCCGCATTGCCCGGCTCGATGGTCAAGGCGAAACGGGCGTTGGCGGCGGTGTATTCGTGGCCCGAATGGATCACGGTTTCCCGCGGCAGCGCGGCAAGTTTCGACAGGCTCGCCCACATTTGCGGCATGGTGCCCTCGAAGACCCGCCCGCATCCCAGCGCCATCAGGCTGTCGGCAGTAAAGGCGGCGCCGGCGTCCGGGATGTAGAAGGCGACGTGGCCGATGGTGTGGCCCGAGACGTCCATGACCCGCACCTCGTGCCCCGCGAAATCGAAGCTCTCGCCGTCGCCGACCGCCTGATCGAGCCGCGGCAGCCGGGCGGCGTCGGCGCCGTTTCCGATCACCCGTGCGCCATGCGCCGCGCGCAGCGCCCCGACGCCGTCGACGTGGTCGGAATGGTGGTGGGTCAGCAGGATATGCGTCAGCCGCCAGCCCCGCCCGGCCAGCGCGGCCTCGATCGCGGCGGCCTCGGGTGCGTCGACCAGGGCGGTTTCGCCGGTCTCGTCGGCGTGGATCAGAAAGGCATAATTGTCGCTGAGGCAGGGAACGGTGACGATCTGAAGGGGCATGGCGTTTCCTCCTGGCTTCAGTATGCTCGCCCCCAACCCTTGCCGATCCCCGTGCGGTCTTCAATGCATCTCGACGTTCTGGATCTGAGGAATTTCTACTATCGCACCGGGCTGGGACGCGCGGCGCAGAAGGCGGTGCGCGACCAGGTCACGCGGCTTTGGCCCAGCGCCAAGGGCGAAACCGTGGTGGGGTTCGGATTCGCCGCGCCGATGCTGCGGCCCTATCTCGGCAACGCGCGGCGGGTGATCTGCCTGATGCCGGGGCCGCAGGGCGTGATGCCCTGGCCCGCCGGGCAGCCCAATGTCAGCGTGCTGTGCGAGGAAACGCTCTGGCCCCTGCAGAACGGACAGGCCGACAAGCTGGTGCTGCTGCACGGCCTGGAAACCAGCGAAAATCCATCGAAGTTGCTGGAGGAATGCAGCCGGGTGCTGGCGCCGAGCGGGCGGGCGCTGTTCATCGTGCCGAACCGCACCGGCATGTGGTCGCGGCGCGACAAGACACCGTTCGGATTCGGCCGGCCCTACAGCCTGGGGCAGCTCGAGGCGCAACTCAAGCACCATGCCTTTATGCCCGAGCGCCACATCGCGGCCCTGTTCCAGCCGCCTTCGGAGCGCCGGTTCTGGCTGAAGACCGGGCCGATGTGGGAAAAGATCGGCCGCAGGCTGTCGGCGGGCTATGCGGGCGGCGTGCTGCTGGTGGAGGCCTCGAAAGAGGTGTATGCCCGCCCGCGCGGGCTGGCAGAGGCCGTGAAGCGCCCGCTTCGGGTGCTCGAGGGTATCGCCGGCCCCGAGGCCAAGCCGGTATAGGTTTCGCGCCTGCGCATCAACGGTTTCGGGATGCCGCAAGGCGAAATATTCATGCCTGACTCGGCTTATCGTCGCCTTCGCCGGGGGCGTCGCGGTGAAAAATCCAGCGCAATCGGTCGCACCCGGGGCAAGTCATTGAAATTGAAAGACTCCGTCAAAACGCCATCTGCGCCAAGGCGGTTGCGGGCTGAATGCGCGTCTGCTAGACGATGCCCGATTTTGACGGGGTGACCGTGCGGCACGCCGTTCCCGCTGCCCTGACCGTGCCTCTCGCGGTCGTAACCGGGTCCCAAATATCGGAAGGACGGACGTGTCCGAGACAGCTTCGATTTCCACCGGCATCGCCGCCCGCTACGCAACAGCGATCTTTCAACTGGCCAGGGAAGACAAGGGCCTCGACGCGATTGAGAAAGACGTCGACGCGCTGGCCGCCGCGCTGGACGACAGCGCGGATTTCCGCAACCTGATCTCGTCGCCGATCTACCCCCGCAAGGAGCAGCAGGCCGCGGTCACCGCCATCGCCGGGAAGATGGGCCTTTCGGCCAACCTGACGAATCTGCTGGGGCTGATGGCCTCGAAGCGCCGGCTGTTCGTGCTGCCGCAGCTTATCCGGGCGCTGCGCGACCTGATCGCCGAGGAAAAGGGCGAGGTCACGGCCGAGGTCACGTCGGCCCGCGAACTGACCGAGGCGCAGTCGGACAAGCTGGCCAAGACGCTGAAGGCGCAGGTCGGCAAGGATGTGAAGATAAGGGCGGCCGTCGATGAAAGGCTCATCGGCGGCCTCGTAGTCAAGGTGGGCTCGAAGATGATCGACACCACGATCGCCTCGAAGCTCAGAAACCTCCAGAATGCAATGAAAGAGGTCGGATAAATGGCGATCCAAGCTGCGGAAATCTCTGCGATCCTGAAGGAGCAGATCAAGAACTTCGGCCAGGAAGCCGAAGTCGACGAAGTCGGCCGCGTTCTCAGCGTCGGTGACGGTATCGCCCGGGTCTATGGCCTCGACAACGTGCAGGCCGGCGAGATGGTCGAGTTTCCCGGCGGCATCATGGGGATGGCGCTGAACCTCGAAAGCGACAACGTCGGGATCGTGATCTTCGGCTCGGACCGGGACATCAAGGAAGGCGACACGGTCAAGCGCACCAACGCCATCGTGGACGTCCCGGCGGGCGACGCCCTGCTGGGCCGCGTGGTCGACGCGCTGGGCAACCCGATCGACGGCAAGGGCGAGATCAAGGCGGCCGAGCGCCGCGTTGCCGACGTGAAGGCCCCCGGCATCATCCCGCGCAAGTCGGTGCACGAGCCGATGGCGACCGGGCTGAAATCGGTGGACGCGATGATCCCGATCGGCCGCGGCCAGCGCGAACTGATCATCGGCGACCGCCAGACCGGCAAGACCGCGGTGGCGCTGGACACGATCCTCAACCAGAAGGTCTATAACGAGGCCGCAGGCGACGACGAGTCGAAGAAGCTGTACTGCGTCTACGTCGCGGTGGGCCAGAAGCGTTCGACCGTGGCGCAGCTGGTGAAGAAGCTCGAGGAAACCGGCGCGATGGAATATTCCATCATCGTCGCGGCGACCGCGTCGGACCCGGCGCCGATGCAGTTCCTCGCCCCCTATTCGGCGACCGCGATGGCGGAGTATTTCCGCGACAACGGCCGTCATGCGCTGATCATCTACGATGACCTCTCCAAGCAGGCCGTGTCCTACCGCCAGATGTCGCTCTTGCTGCGCCGTCCGCCGGGGCGCGAGGCCTATCCGGGCG
The DNA here is from genome assembly GCA_041627895.1 of Rhodobacter sp. Lineage (GTDB taxonomy): Bacteria > Pseudomonadota > Alphaproteobacteria > Rhodobacterales > Rhodobacteraceae > JBFKQC01. The sequence goes on along the minus strand of JBFKQC010000012.1, from coordinate 2,578 downwards.
ACGTGTTCTACCTGCACTCGCGGCTCTTGGAGCGCTCGGCGAAACTGAACGAGGACAACGGCGCCGGCTCGCTGACCGCGCTGCCGATCATCGAAACCCAGGGCGGCGACGTGTCGGCGTTCATCCCGACCAACGTGATCTCGATCACCGACGGCCAGATCTTCCTGGAAACCGAGCTGTTCTATCAGGGCATCCGTCCCGCCGTGAACACCGGCCTTTCGGTCAGCCGCGTGGGCTCGTCGGCGCAGACCAAGGCGATGAAATCGGTCGCCGGTTCGGTCAAGCTGGAACTGGCGCAGTACCGCGAGATGGCGGCCTTCGCCCAGTTCGGGTCCGACCTCGACGCCGCGACCCAGCGCCTGCTGAACCGCGGCGCGCGCCTGACCGAACTGATGAAGCAGCCGCAGTACTCGCCGCTGACCAACGCCGAAATCGTCTGCGTGATCTATGCCGGCATCAAGGGCTATCTCGACAAGATCGGCGTCCGCGAGGTCGGCCGGTTCGAACGCGGGCTGGTTCAGCACCTAAGGTCCAAACATCAGGAACTTCTGGACGACATCACCAAGAACGACCGCAAGGTCGAGGGCGATCTGGAAGCCAAGATCAGGGCCGCGATCGACGCATACGCCGCCGACTTCAACTGAGCTGGCCGAAGGTAGGATCGGATAGATGCCAAGCCTGAAGGACCTCAAGAACCGGATCGATTCGGTCAAGTCGACCCGCAAGATCACCAAGGCGATGCAGATGGTCGCCGCGGCCAAGCTGCGCCGTGCGCAGGAGGCCGCCGAGGCCGCGCGCCCCTATGCCGAGCGCTTCAACGCGGTGATGGCCGGGCTCTCGGCCAGTGCCAAGGCGGCGGGCCAGGGGCCGAAGCTGCTGATTGGCACGGGCAGCGAGCAAACCCACCTTCTGGTGGTGATGACCGCAGAGCGCGGGCTTTGCGGCGGCTTCAACTCGTCGATCGTGCGGCTTGCCAAGTCGCGCATCCAGGCGCTGCTGGCCGACGGCAAGACGGTGAAGATCCTGACCGTCGGCAAGAAGGGCCGCGAGCAGCTGCGCCGCGACTACGCCGACCACTTCGTCGCGCATGTCGACCTGTCGGACGTCAAGCGCGTGGGCTACGCCAACGCGCAGGACATCGCCAAACAGGTGCTCGACCGTTTCGAGGCCGGCGAGTTCGACGTCGCCACGGTCTTTTTCAACACCTTCCAGTCGGTGATCGCGCAGGTGCCGACCGAGGTGCAGGTGATCCCGGCGAAGTTCGAGACCGAGGAGTCGGCGGAACCCGCGCCGTTCTACGACTACGAACCGGACGAAGACGCAATCCTGAACGCATTGTTGCCGCGCGGGGTCGCAACGACGGTCTTCTCGGGCCTTCTGGAGAACGGCGCCTCGGAACAGGGTGCCCGGATGAGCGCCATGGACAACGCCACGCGCAACGCGGGCGACATGATCGAGCGGCTGACCATCGAGTTCAACTGCTCGCGTCAGGCGGTCATCACCAACGAGTTGATTGAAATTATCTCGGGCGCCGAGGCGCTCTAACGGAACCGGAGACTAAGCATGGCAAACGCAAAAGGCATCGTGACCCAGGTGATGGGCGCCGTTGTCGACGTGAAGTTCGACGACCACCTGCCCGAGATCCTGAACGCGCTGGAAACCGACAACCACGGCAACCGGCTGGTCCTCGAGGTCGCCCAGCACCTCGGCGAGAACACCGTCCGCACGATCGCGATGGACTCGTCCGAAGGCCTGCGCCGCGGCCAGGAAGTGACCGACACCGGCGGCCCGATCACCGTGCCCGTGGGCAACGCGACGCTGGGCCGGATCATCAACGTGGTCGGCGAGCCGGTCGATGAAGGCGGCCCGGTCGAGGCGCAAGAGCGCCGCCCGATCCACCAGCCCGCGCCGGAATTCGTCGAGCAGTCGACGGAATCGGAAATCCTCGTGACCGGCATCAAGGTTGTGGACCTGCTGGCGCCCTATGCTAAGGGCGGCAAGATCGGCCTGTTTGGCGGCGCCGGCGTGGGCAAGACGGTTCTGATCATGGAACTGATCAACAACATCGCCAAGGTGCACTCGGGCTTTTCGGTGTTCGCCGGCGTCGGCGAACGGACCCGCGAAGGCAACGACCTGTATCACGAGATGATCGAATCCAACGTCATCAAGCCGGACAACCTTTCCGAGAGCCAGGTGGCGCTGGTCTACGGCCAGATGAACGAGCCGCCGGGCGCGCGGATGCGCGTCGCCCTGACCGGCCTGACTTTGGCCGAACAGTTCCGGGATCAGTCGGGAACGGACGTTCTGTTCTTCGTCGACAACATCTTCCGCTTCACGCAGGCGGGTTCGGAGTGCTCAGCGCTGCTGGGCCGGATTCCTTCGGCCGTGGGCTATCAGCCGACGCTGGCGACCGACATGGGCGCGATGCAGGAACGCATCACCTCGACCAAGGCGGGCTCGATCACTTCGGTGCAGGCCGTCTATGTGCCTGCGGACGACCTGACCGACCCTGCGCCGGCCACCTCGTTCGCTCACCTCGACGCCACGACCGTGTTGTCGCGTGCGATTTCGGAATTGG
>JBFKQC010000011.1:0-66722 GCA_041627895.1 Rhodobacter sp. | reverse complement strand
GCTGCGTCGACGCAGCGGGCCCGGCCTGCGCCGGGCTCATGCCCGCGCCCCGATCGTGGCCTGGCCGCGGCTCAGCCGGCGCGACAGGCGCTCCAGCGCCCATTCCGACACCCTGGTGAAGCCGAGGTAGAACACCAGAAGCCCCAGGAAGTACCAGAGCCGCCAGTCGCCGTGCGGATAGTCGGTGAACCGCGGGTTCGCGGTGCCGCCGAGTTCGCGCGCCCAGTACACGATGTCCTCGACGCCCAGCAGGAACAGCAGGGGCGTCGCCTTGATCAGGATCATCCACAGGTTCGAGAGCCCCGGCAGCGCATAGACCCACATCTGCGGCACCAGCACCCGCCGGAACGCCTGGCGCCGGGTCATGCCGTAGGCCTCGGCCGTTTCCATCTGCCCGCGCGGCACGGCCCGCATCGCGCCGAACAGCACGTTGGCGGCGAACGCGCCGAACACGATGGCGAAGGTCAGCACGGCCAGAAAGAAGCCGTAGACCTCGTGCACCCATTGCGGCGCGTTGCCCAAGGGCAGCTTGGCCGCCGGGCAGACGCGGAAGTCGTTGCCCTGCCAGATCTCGTCGGTCCAGTCCGGGCAGAGCACCTGGTGGCGCAAGAATTCGAACGCCTGGTCCAGCGCGATCACGAAGAACAGGAAGAAGGCGATGTCCGGCACGCCGCGCACGATCGAGATGTAGATCTTGCCGAGCCACGCCACCGGCGGGATGTGGCTGCGCGCCGCCACCGCGCCGCCGAAGCCGAAGACCAGCGCCGCCGGCGCGGTGATCGCCAGCAGGACCAGCACGGTGACGAAGGACCAGTAAAGGCCCAGATGCTTGCCCGTGGTCAGGTAGCAGGCCAGCCACTTGGCGCCGTCGATGGACGCGGGATCTGAGCAGAAGCTGAACATCAATCTGGTGCTTGTCCCCCTGGGCCTACCCCAAAGGCAAGACCGGCAGACTGTCAACGCCTATGTCTATCATGCGGGGTTTTGCAGGCCTCCGGTGCGGGCCGTCCGACGGGGTTTGGGCTGTGGTGATAGGTCCAACCCTATGGGCGACCTTACGTTCGCACCTGAGATTGAAGTTCTGTCTGCAGGGGATGGCACGCGGCGCCGGCACTGGAGCGACGCCGACAAGATCCGGATTGTCGAGGAGAGCTTTGTCGGGCATCGCCAAGTCAGCGCCACGGCGAGACGTCATGGTATTTCGCGCTCCTTGCTGACGGTCCGGCGGCGGCAATACCGGAACGGCGAACCTGGGGCCGGGCGGCCGCCGGCGTTTATCCCGCTGACGTTTTCCGCCCAGACACCGCCCTCGGCGTCGACGGCGCCTCCGCCCTCGAACCCGGAGCCCAGGATCGGGGTTGCGCTGCGGAACGGACGCCGCGTCTTGGTGCCGGCGAATGTGGACCCGGAGGCGCCGGCCGACTGCACCCGGCTCGCGGGTCTTCGCGCGTCGTGAAGATGGGCGAGGATGTCACCGAGACGCTGGAGGGGCTCTGACCGTTCACACCTCAAACCGTCCCCCGGACGGTTTGCCGCCTTCGGCGGACCGGTGCTCACTCCCGCGCCGCTGGAAGGTGATCCAGACGGTGCGCGACAAGCCCACCTGCCGGGACTGCGAGAGTGAGGGTCTTCCCGCCGCCGGTTCGAGGGAATGGCCCGAACCAGCCAGCCGCCGGCACAGTTCCATGCCACCCCGCGGGGCTGGGCCGGACCGAACCTGCTGGCGACTATCCTGTTCGAGAAGTTCGGCCAGCATCAGCCCCTGAACCGGTAGGCCGAGCGCTATGCCCGGGAAGGCGTCGATCTCAGCCTATCCACGCCTGCCGACCAGGTCGGCGCCCGCGCCGTGGCGCTGCAGCCGATCCACGCCCTGATCGAGCGGCACGTGATGGCCGCCGATCGCTTGCATGGCGACGACACGACCGTGCCGCTGCTCGCCCGTGGCGGGACGAAGACTGCCCGATTGTGGACCTATGTGTGGACCTATGTCCGCGACGACCGCCCCTTCGGAGGGCGCGCGCCGCCGGCTGCGCCGTTCCGCTCCCCCCCGGATCGCAACAGGACGCACCCGAACCGGCACCTGGCCGGATGGCAAGGCGTGCGGCAAGCCGATGCCTATGGCGGCTACAACGACCTCTATCGCGAGGACCGCAAGCCGGGGCCGGTCACCAGCGCGCTCTGCTGGGCCGATGCGAGGCGGAAGTTCTTCGAGCTGGCCGACATCGCCGGCAACGTGCGCAAGGGCAAGCCCGCGCATCAGATCTCGCCGGAGGCGCTGGAAGCCGTCAAGCGGATCGACGTCCTCTTCGACATCGAGCGCGGGACAGATGGGCTGGATGCCGCCGCTCTTCTGGAGGCCGGGCAGCGGCTCTCAGCTCCGCTGATCGCCAGCCTGCACGATTGGCTGCGCCACGAGCGGGCGCAGATGTCCAGGCACAACCATGTTGCCAAGGCCATCAACTACCTGTTCGAGAAGGGGGAGCGCTGGCCCGCCTTCACCCGGTTCCTCGAGGACGGGCGGGTCTGCCTGACCAAGAATCGCGCCGGGCGCGCGCTGCGCTGCGCGGCCTGGCCCTGGGCCGCAAGTCCTGGCTCTTCGCCGGCTCCGAGCGCGGCGGCCAACGTGCGGCCTTCATGTACACCCCGTCACCGCCAAGATGAACGACGTCGACCCCCAGGCATGGCTCGCCGACACCCTTGCCCGGCTGCCCAACACTCCGGTCTCGCGAATTGCAGGCCTTCTACCGTGGAACTGGAAGGCACAATTTGCCAGATTGGCGGCATGAGTCCTTCCCCAAAGAGCGCCGGGTCCGACAGCGTCAACGAGATTGCAACCGTCCGCATCGAATTGCGGGACACCGATCCCCTGATTTGGCGCGAGGCCGAAGTGCCGATCTCGATCACGCTGAAAGTGTTGCACGACGTCATCCAGGACGTGATGGGCTGGTTCGACTATCATCTGTGGGAGTTCACCATCGGCACGCAGAGATACGGCCTGGCGATGGACGAGGACTGGGGAACCGAGCCTCGCAAGGAGGCGGCCAAAGTGCGCCTGCGCGACGTTCTGAAATCGCGCAGAACAACGATCGGCTACCTCTATGACTTCGGTGACGGCTGGCCCGATCACGCAGACGCAAGGGAATGGGCGGACGACTACGATCCCGACATCGTCGACCAACTGCCGATCAAATACGCGCTCGCCCGCATCGCAAACCGCCGAAACGCTGCGAAGGCGCGGCTGGCCAAGAAGAACCGGTGAACGCCAGGCACCCGATCCGACAAACATCCCCCAAGCTGTCCGCCGGAGGGTTACGCCCCTTCCGGACTTATGCGATCACAGCGGATGCAAGTGCAGAAAGCCGAATGCGATGCTTGCACGTGCAGAAACGGAGTTTCGGCGAAGCAGCGGCTTTCGTGATTTCGGTCATTTGACCGCGTCGATCCTGGCAGATTTCAAACCGCCCATTCGCTGCGGTCGAGACGCAGGACAGAGCCAACAACCACTAATTGGCGGCATTCGTTGCCTCCTGCCTTAGCCAATCAACGAACAAATCAAGGCGTGGGTCCGAGTTGCGTTCTCTGGCGACAACGAAAATCCCGTGCGGTCTTTCCACGGTGTGTGGATTGAGATGAACGAGCCGTCCCGCCTGCTCATCCGCTTGCGTCATCCGCGCGTCCGCCAAGACCACGGCCTGACCCGACAGCGCGGCGTCGAACATGAATGCGCGGCTTTCGTATGTGACGGCCACAACCCCGTCCTGGTTCCTGGCGCCCGCCGCCTTGGCCCATGCCCCCCAGTCTTCGGGCCAATTCTGCGCGCAAGCCAGCGGCAGGTCGAAAATGTCATCGGCGGTCATCGGCAACTTGACACCCTTCACGAGTTGCGGGGCGCAAACCGGCCGGATCAGATCGCGGTAGATCAAAATGGACCTCAGGCCGGCCCAATCACCGGCCCCATACCGGACCGCCGCGTCGAACCCGGACTTTTCCAGATCGACATAATCAAAAGACAGAAACGGTTTGATCGTTATGTCGGGGTATTTGGCGTGAAATTTCGGCAGTCGCGGCAAGAGCCAGCGATTGCCGAAAAACGGTGCCACCGTGATTTTCACTGTGCCGCTCAATTCCGGAGTCCGCGCAGCCTCAACCGCCGCTTCGAACTGGTCAAGCGCCTGCCCGACCACCGCCGCCAGCGCGCGTCCCCGATCGGTCAATTCGATCTTTCGCGTCTTTCGGTGGAAAAGCGCCGTGTTCAGTGCTTCCTCGAGCGCCTTGATCTGGTGGCTCACGGCCGTCGGGGTCACGCAAAGCTCCCTTGCGCCAAGCTTGATGCTCTCATGCCGGGCCGCCGCCTCGAAGGCACGCAATTGGTTCAGTGACGGCAAGCGCCGGGCCATGAAATCCATACCTTAGTTTTTCTAAGCTATACTTGAAATCATGATCGTTTGTCACTGTTGGCCAGCAAAACCTACCCTTGACTCAGGACCAGGAGGCCAAGTGACAGGAGGCTCGCATGCCAGGCGCAACACCAATTCTGCCGCATCAATCCGAAAGTATTTTTCTCACCGATGGCGGGACGGAAACCTGGCTGCTGTACAAGCGCGGGTTCGATCTGCCGGAATTCAGCGCCTTTCACCTGCTGGGCGACACCAAGGCCACCGCCGCCATCCGCGAGTATTACCGCGCCTTTGCCGACATCGCCGTGCAGTTAGGAACCGGGTTCATTTTCGACAGCCTGACCTATCGGGCCAGCCGGGATTGGGGCCGCCTGTTGGGATATTCCGACGCCGGCCTGGCCGAGATGAACCACAGATGCCTGGAGCTCTACCGCGCGATCGCCTTCGAAGCGGGCCTGGTGCCCGAGCGCACCGTGATCAGCGGCTGCGTCGGGCCAAAGGGCGATGCGTACCAGAAGAACGAAGATCTGACCGCCGAAGCGGCCGAGGCTTATCACGGCGAGCAGATCGCGACCTTCCGGCAGGCCGGTGCGGATATCGTTACCGCACTGACCCTAAACACCTCGGCCGAGGCCATCGGCATCGCCCGGGCCGCCGCAAACGCCGGCTTGCCGTCGGTCATTTCCTTCACGCTGGAGAAGGACCGCAAGCTGCGCAGCGGCGAAACGCTGCGGCAGGCCATCGAGACGGTCGACGCCGCAACCGACAGCGCGCCGGCCTACTACATGATCAATTGTTCGCATCCCCTGGATTTCGGGCCGGCCCTGACCGCCGGCGCCTGGACCGACCGCATTCGCGGGCTGCGGGCCAATGCCTCCACCCTTGACCACGGCACGCTCTGCCAGTTGGGGCATCTCGAAGAAGGTGACCCGGACGAACTCGCCGGGCAATATTGCGACCTGAAGGCCGCGTTTCCCACGATGAACGTGTTCGGAGGCTGCTGCGGCACCGACTTCGTCCACATTGAAAAGATCGGCAAAGCGTTGCTGGCCGCGTGAATTCGCTCCGGAATCACAGACATTGAAGCAAGGGGGGCAAGTCATGGCAAAACCATTCTCCGGAAAGCGAGTGCTGATAACAGGGGCATCGCGCGGCGTTGGCCGGCAACTCGCCCAGGATTTCGCCGCGGAGGACGCACGGGTTGCGGTAAATTTCCAGCGGTCATCCGATCTGGCCGATGCGGTCGTGTCCGGGATAACGGCCGGTGGCGGCAAAGCGTTCGCGATCCGTGCGGATGTGAGCATTGGTCAGGACGTGCAGGCCATGTTCGATCACATCGAGGCGCGGCTGGGCGGGCTCGACATCCTTGTCAATAACGCCGGGATCAACCGCGACGCGCCGTTTGTGGAGATGAGCGAAGACGACTGGGATGCCGTGATCGCGACCAACCTGAAGGGCCCCTTCCTGTGTTCCCGCGCGGCAGCGCGTCTGATGCTTTCAGATAGGAATTCGGGCGGCAGGATCATCAACATTTCGGCAATCACCAGCCAGGCCGGCCGCGCGAACGGCGCGAATTTCTGTGCGTCCAAGAGTGGCTTGAACGCGCTCACCCGGGCGCTGGCAGTCGAACTGGGGCCACACATCACGGTCAACGCCGTCGATTTGGGGTTCCTGAACAGCCCGCTTGCCCGCGAGGTCTTTTCCGCCGATCAGATCGCCTCCGCCGTGGGCAGCATCCCCGCGGGTCGGCTCGGCGAGTTCTCCGAAGTTTCCGTGCTGGTCCGATATTTGGCGTCGAAGGCGGCTGATTTCCTGACCGGCCAGTCGATTGGCTTCGACGGCGGACAGGTCGTTCGGTTGCCCTAGCCCCGCGCGACGAGAACCGTGAAGGAGGTTGACCGTCAGCGAGAAAGGATTGGCACACGTCCCTGGGTTTGTTCCCGCATCTGGTGAGGTCTTGAACGGCTTGGCAGCCGGCACGGCATCTATAGCAAATGGCAAGTCTCGGAATGCCAGACAATCACCGATCGCTGCGACACCGCATGGCGGCAACGAGCCCAAAGTGTGAAAATGCCGCAGCATGCACGTAGGCCCGCATGGCGCAAAGAGCCGACAGAAGTACGTGGATCATTGGAAGGCGTGACATGTCGCCGGCAATTTCCGCATATCAAACGCGCGCTCCAGAATTCCGTGAGGAAAATGCGGAAGGTCAGCATCGCGGGAGAGAGCGGCACCCGCTTTCTAGAGGGCCTGCATCAACTCGAAATGATGCATCGTGTCGAAATCGCAGAATTCCACCCTGCCCAGATCGATGATCCCGATCGCTTCCTTGAATTGACTGCCTATCTCGGCGCTGAAGGCCGCAAGCTCCTTCGCGGTTTTTTCAGACAGCCAGTCAATGAGATAGGCCAAGGTTATGTGATGCACGTAGTCATCGAAATCGGGAAACGTGATTCCGGTTGCGTCGCGCAAGGCGACCCGGGCCTGGCGCAACGCAGCTTCCTGCTCCGCGTCGGCACCGGACACCGTCAGGCTGTATCCGCCGAACAGCCCGTCGAACTTGATTCTGTACTTTGCCGGCAGTCCCAGCCCGGCCAGCTTCGCGACCAGGAATCTGGACAGCTCATCCCGCGTCATCACCTCTGGCGCGTCCTTCGGCCATCCGGTTCCGGGCCCCGAGGTTGGCGAGACCCCTTGCAGGACGGTCATGTGAAAGCTTGGCGGCGGCAGGAAGGTGAAGAAGCGGTTGAACGCGCTCTTCTTGACCTCTTCCTGCATCTCGCGGATCGCCTCGAAGGCGGCGGAGGTGCGGTCGAGATGGCAGATGAAGGTGTTGCCGGGCCATATCTGCACTGCGCCGTCGGGCGTGAACTTGCCGCCGCCGTTCAGCAAGGCGATGCCCGGCGGGCGCGGTGTCCCGGATAGTCGTCCCGTCAGGTATTCGATGACATCGGGGCGCCTGGGTGCCATGATAATCCCTTTTTCCGAGAGGCTTGCAGAAGCCGAAAGAGTTCGCCAGTCCGAGTCCAATGCCAGCTTTCTCGTTGCATGTGCAATGCCCGCGCCGGACCTGCGACACCGCGACAGATTGCCTGGCGCAACGCGTCATGGCGTGTCCTGCTGAACACGCCCGCCTTCGATCAGGTAGTTCCGGCCGGCAATCTCCGCACGCACCAGCCGCTGCCGGAAATCGCCCGCGCCCGCCGTCAGAGTCTCGACCTCAGCGGCTTCTTTTTCGGGCTCGAGAATTGGCAGAACCCGGCCGTCGCCCTTGATGCTCATTCCAAGAAGATCCAGCACGGTCGGGGCGATGTCGATCAGCGACGCCGGCGTATCGTCGATTGCCTTGTTACGGCCGCCGGGCACCGCCAAACACAGCACGGTGTTCATCTCGTGCGGGTTGAGGCCGCCGTGCATGCCGCCGCCAAGCGGCACGCCGCCGGTATAGACGCCGATGCCCGGTATGCCGCCGGGTCCCGGCGTCCGGTCCGAGCGCATGACGAACAGCAGCTCGGCGCTGCGCGCGTGCGATTGGTGAACCGCCGACCGCGGCAGCGCGCCGGTGACGAGATCGGGGTCGGCAAAGACCATGCCGATCTCGTCACGCTGCATCAGCCAGCGGCCGAGATCGGCGATCAGGCCGGGATCGGGCGACAGAGGACGCAACTCTCCCATGTTGCCGCCCGTCATCAGGATATCAGTGTCCTCGCCCGGTGTCTCGCCCGCGCGGAACCCGTCGGCGCGCAAGGCGCCTTCCAGGTCGATCAGCGCGCTGGTCGCGATCTGGCCGTGATCCGACATCGCGATGATCGCGGTCCGGTCCGGGTACGGACCGGACGCGACAGCATCGAGGATAGCTGCAAGAACGGTATCCGCCGCGCGCATGGCCTTGTCGGTGCCCTCTGAATGGATGCCGCAATAGTGGTACGAGGTGTCCGGTTCGGGCAGCCAGACCAGCGTAACGTCCGCCTGCTTTTGCGCAAGGGCGACTTCGGTGGCCACGCGGCCGGTATAGGCCACCACATCCAGTTTCGGCACGTCGTGGCCGGGAAGCGGACCGCAGGACGCAAGAATCCCGGGCACAATCTCTGGCGTCAGGGTGGCCGCGGCACCGTGCACCGAAAAGGTCCGGTGCCCGTTTTCACGCACCGCATGGTTTATCAGCAGCCCCGATCCGGCCGAACCGCAATGTATCGCCATCATGCTGCGTCCCGCGGCGGCAAGCCGCTGCCCGAGGCTGTCGGCGGTGACGATGGCACCGGCGCGTGCGGTCAGCTCGACCAGGCGGTCGATTTTCGCGGTATCGACCACCGGACCGCCCAGATCGCCGTTGAGGTGAAAATGATTGTTCACGATGCCATGGCGCCCGGGCCATGCCCCTGTCGATACGCTTGTCGTGCAGACCCGGGTAAGCGACGGAAACACCGAGCGCGCGTTGCGAAACCACAGATTGTCGACGAGAAACCCCGCAAGCACCGGCATGCGGCCCGCGATCATGTCGGGCCGAAGGCCGTCGAACACGACGATCACGACCTTTTCCACCTGTCCCATGTGCCGACCCTCCGGGTTCGATCTGTTCCTGATTGTCATTTCGGCCTTATCACAGATCGACACGCATGTTGCGGCCACTCGCGACCAAGGCTGGCAGCCCCTGGGGCGGAGTCAAGGCAATCGTTTCATTGATTTTTCGCCGCAGCCGTGCTGTGAATGGAAGGCCGAAAGCCGCACTTCAGCCTTTGAAGAACGGCTTTTCGTCCGGGGGCAGAACTCTATGACAGCTTTGCGTTCGATCGATGTCAGCAAGGTCTTCGAGGACGGATTCACCGCGCTTGCAGACATAAACCTGTCCGTCGAACCGGGCGAGTTCGTGACCCTGCTCGGGCCATCCGGTTGCGGCAAGACGACGCTGCTGAAGATCTTCGCCGGGTTCTATGCGCCAACGACCGGGCGCATCGAACAAGACGGCGCCGATGTCACCCATGCGCCGCCGGAAAAACGCGACACTGCGATGTGTTTCCAGTCCTACGCGCTCTTTCCGCATCTTTCCGTGGCCGAAAACATCGAGTTCGGGCCGAAACAGAACAGGGTTGCCCGCGACGAACGGCTGACACGGCTCAATGAACTGTTGCGCCAGGTCGATCTGGAACGGCACCGCGACAAGCTGCCCAACAAGCTTTCCGGCGGTCAGCAGCAACGCGTGGCACTGGCGCGGGCCCTGGCAATGCGGCCCTCGGTGGTCTTGTTCGACGAACCGTTGTCAAACCTCGACGCCAAGCTGCGAGAGCAGGTCCGGCGCGAGATCCGCGGGCTCCAGCGCGAATTCGGGTTTACCGCGATCTACGTCACGCACGACCAGGCGGAAGCGCTTGCGATGTCCGACCGGGTCGTGGTGATGAGCGGCGGCAAGGTGGAACAGATCGGCGCGCCCGAAGAGGTGTACCAAAGGCCCGAAACCGCGTTCGTCGCCGATTTCATCGGTTCGGCAAACCTTTTGCCGTTCAAGAGCGCGGAAAACGGCAGCGTTGACACCGCGCTTGGGCGCCTCACCGTTGCCGCGCCCCCGGGCGACGCGGCGCGCTATCTCTGCTGGCGGCCGGAAGACGCGGAGTTCGGCACAGGCGAGGGCGACAATGTGATCTCGGCCGACATCAGTTCGCGCGCCTATCAGGGGTCGTACACCGAATTGCATGTCTCGGTGCCGAATGCCCCCGATCAGCGTCTGCACTGGCCCGGCACGGCCGGCAGCGTGGGTGCGCGCATCTCGTTCCGGCTGCCGCCCGAGCGTATCCGTTTCGTGCGCGGAGAGCTTGCATGACCTGGCGCCGCGCCCTTCTGATCCTTGCGCTTCTTGCGCCGGGGCTGGGCGTGATCCTTCTGATGATCGGGTCGGTCTTCTACGTCGCGGTGATGCAGTCCTTCGGCTTCTACAACCTCGTCGGCGAAGACAGCTTTTCCCTGGAACACTGGCGGAAAGTGCTGAATTCAAAGCAGTTCAGCCGCGCCCTTTCCTATTCGGCCTATATCGCCGTGGTCGCCGCGATCGGCTCTGTCATCCTGGCATATCCCATCGCGATCTGGCTCAGACGGCCGTTTCGCGGCTCGCTGGTAATCAGCGCGCTTTTGAAGGCGCCGCTGTTTGTCCCGGGGCTGGTGGCCTCGTTCCTGTTTCTCAACGTCATCGCCTTCCACGGCATCGTCAATCAGTTCCTGATGTGGGTCGGCTTCACCGACGCGCCGATCCGAATGCAGAACGACCGCGGCGCCTGGGGCGTGGTGTTCCTGCAGCTCTGGAAAAACATGCCGTTCGCGCTGCTGCTGCTGACCGGCGCCGTGCAGTCGATTTCGGACGAGGTGCTGGATGCCGCGCGCGACCTCGGGGCCGGCAGCTTCGCGCGGTTCCGAAAGGTCATCGCACCGCTGACGGTCCAGGCGATGCAGGCGGCACTGATCATCATCTTCATCGGCGCCGCAGGCGACTTTGCCTTTCAGGTCACCGCTGGCCCGACAAACGTGCAGTCCATGGCGCAATACATGGTCTTCCTGAAGGACAGTTTCGGACGCTGGAACCAGGCCGCTGTCGTGGGGGTCAGCCTGATGATATTGGCGCTGGTCGGTTCGCTGCTGCTGGCGATTGTCGCGCGCTTTGTCCTGCGGAGCGGCAACAGATGGTAAGCGTCGCCGAAAACGTGGTCGAGACCACCCGCAAGAAGCCCAGGCGCAAGGCGGGCGCGCTCAATCGTTTTCTGATGATCCTGCTGCTGACGGTCTGCTTTGTCTGGCTCTTCGTGCCGTTCACCATGGCGGTGCTCTGGTCGCTCGTCGATCCGGAAACCGGGTGGGAGCATCCCGACCTGCTGCCGCCCAGCCTGACGCTGCTGCGCTGGGCCGAGGTCTGGACGACGACCGCCCTGCCGCAGGCCATCGGCAATTCCTACATGCTGGCGCCGACCGTGGCGGTGATCACGCTCATCCTCGCCTCGCCCACGGCCTATTGCTTCGCCCGCTTCGACTTTCCCGGAAAGGGCCTGGCGCAGGTCCTGACGCTGCTGCCGCTCGTGGTGCCCGGCTTCGTTCTGGCGATCTTCTTTTCCTCGCTGATCTTCTCGCTGGGGATCTATTCGCGGTTCCTGTCGATCCTGATGGCGCATTGCGTGCTGTTCCTGCCCTATGCGATCCGCATCATGACCGTGTCCTTCGGCCAGGTGCGGCAGGACCTGATCGACGCCGCCCGCGATCTCGGTGCCTCGCCAATCGCGGTGTTCCGCGCGGCCTACATGCCGGCGCTCATGCCCGGCATCCTGGCCTCGCTGATCATCGTCTTCATCCAGTCGATCGAGGAATTCGCCATCGCCTTCATCGTCGGCGCGCCGAATTTCACAACGATCCCGTCGATCCTGTATTCCTATCTCGGCTACAATTTCATCCGCCCGAACGCGGCGGTGGTGTCGCTGATCCTCGTCGTCCCCAATGTGCTTTTGATGCTCGGGCTGGAGCGGCTGTTGAAATCTGCCAACCCCGCCCAGGCCGGCGCCAAAGGCTGAATGCGCGAACCGAAACCAAAAAACAGGGAGACCAGTACATGCTACGCAGTTTCATCGCCACGGTCGCCACGGCGGCCCTTGCCACCGGCGCATTTGCCGGCAGCCACTCTGAGCTCTTGTCGAAAAGCTGGGAAGACATCGTCGCCCAGGCCAAGGAAGAGGGCCAGGTCAGCTGGTTCGTCTGGTATTTCCAGCCCCGCTATCGCGAGATCGCCAAGGCCTTCACCGAGGAATACGGGATCGAGGTGGTGATCCCGGAGGGCACCCATGAGGGCAACATCGAGAAATTCCTGGCCGAGCGGAACCGCGAGACCGGCGATATCGACGTGCTTGCCATGGGCACCGACCGCATCGACCTGTTCGACCCCACAGAGATGGCGCTCGGTCCGCTGACGGACGTGCTGCCAGAAGCCCCGAACATGCGCTCCGAGCTGGGCGGGCATGACGGGTTGGGGTATGCCTTCGGCTATTGGGGCAACCAGACCGGCATCGCCTACGACCCGGACAAGATCACGGATGCGGACCTGCCGCAGACCGTCGCCGATTTCGAGTCCTTCTTCAAAGAGCGCCCGGGCGAGTTCGGGTTCAACTACGAAAACGGCGGATCCGGCCCGTCCTTCTTCCAGAATGTCTCGCGCAACATCATCGGCGCGGACTGGGACGCCTGGCTCGACGGCACCGTGACCGAGGAACGGATGGCGGCGCTTCAGCCCGCCTGGGACTGGTTCCTTGCAAACACCGACGGCTACGTGATCACGGCGTCCAACACCGACAGCCTGCAGCGCCTTTCGGGCGGCGAATTCACCATGGTTGCCGGCTGGGAAGACCACCTTTACGGGCTGCAGGTGAAGGGCGAAGTCAACGACCGGATCAAGTTCTACATTCCGGAGTTCGGCATGAACGGCGGCGGGAACTTCAACATCATCCCCGCCAACGCCCCGCACCCGGCCGCAGCGCTGGTGTTCCTGAACTGGATCAGCTCGGCCGAGACGCAGACCGCGTTCAACCAGGTGTTCGGCGCCGCGCCGATGCACCCCGAGGCCGACGACAGCAAGTCGCTGGTGCCCAACGCGATGCGTCAGTATTCGACCATCTGGCCCGGCAACCCGTTCAACACGGAAATCCGGCAAGCCTTCGTCGAGAACGTGGTGCTCGAGCGCTGATAGCGACGCGCGCCCCGGCAGCCGATCTACCGGGGCGCCTCCTTGCCCGCCCCAAAGGACGCCATGGACCACCCGGCTTGCGTCCGCCCAAGGCTCTGCCTCCGGCGCTGTACCGCCCCGGCAAGCTCGTTGACCGCTACGACGGCTCTTTCAAAGACCGGTAAACGAGAGCGGCAGCCGCCCAGGCCTGCGGAGAGCAGGTTTCCGGGTAAGGAATTGGCGGGCGGGCAGGATGCCGATCGTAGCCGCCGAACAGCTCTGGCAGGCGCAGATCGGCAAAGGTTGCGGCTGCATCGGCCATGGCCTGCCAGATTTTCTCGCTCGTTTTCGTCAGGCCGTATCGCTCGGCGCCCACGGCGATGAGTCCGTTGTCATGCGGCCAGACCGACCCGTTGTGATAGGACAACGGCTGATAGCGCTTTTCCTGGCTTGACAGGCATCGCACGCCCCAGCCGGTCCACATGTCCGGTTGCATCAGGCGTCGTGCGACGGCGGCGGCGCGCTCGGGGCTCAGGGCACCGGCCCACAAGAGATGTCCCGGGTTGGACGAGACGACGTCGCACTGTCGTCCGGCGTCGTCAACGGCCATGGCGTGGATGCCGAGGTCGTCGTTCCAGAACAAACGCTCGATCAGATCGCGCAACTCGGCGGCCTCACGGCGCAGGGTCGCTGCCTCGGTTCCCTGGTTGCCTAGCGCCTCCTCCAGCTCTGCCGCCGCGTCGAGCGCCGCTGCAACATAGCCCTGCACCTCGACCACGGCGAGCCGGCCCCGCGCAAGGCGTCCGTCGGAATAGGACATGCTGTCTTTGCTGTCCTTCCAGGAATTGTTCACCAGCCCACGGCCGCGTGGCTCGGTGGAGTAGCGGAGCAACCCGTCGTCGCCCCGGGCTCGGCGGCACCAGGCCAGTGCGGCGCGCCACGCGGTGGCCAGTTCGACGACGAGATCGCGTTGCCCGGTTGCCTTCCAATGGTCTCGCATCAGGAGGACGTAGAGTGCACTGGCATCGGCGGTCCCGAAATAGCGGCCGAATGGGACGTCGCCGGTGCGGGTCAATTCGCTGTCCCGAAGCTCGTGCGCGATCTTTCCCGGCGCCTCGAGCGTGAGGGGATTGTCGCTGGTCCCCTGATTGGCCGCAAGGATGCGAAGCGTGTTCGCTCCGATTCCGGGTGCGGCGGACAGCAGGAACCATGACGCGATCAGGCTGTCCCTGCCGAAGACGTTCACGTAGTTCGGAACGCCGGTCAGGATCACCGGGCCATGCGGCGAGGACGCCATCAGCATGTCGATGTCGTCGAAAGCGCGTCGATTGGCAGCGGACAGGGCCGGGCGCAAGGCGCGCGCCGTCGCGGTCCAGGGCGCGGCGGGCGCGGCAGGCTGCGCGCCGTGGCGGGAAGACCTGAACCTGCCGATCACGCGAAGTCGACGGACTTCCCGTGACTTCAGGACAATCGGATCGCCGGGCACGAATCCTTCGGCGGTTAAACGCGTCTCGCACGTCACGCCATCCTGGGTCAGATATCGGAAATGGGCACCGGCCCTATCTACGGCGTTTCGACCGATCGTCACGCGCCGTCGTCCCCGGGCTTCGAAAATGTCGCGGAAGTCGGCATCGACGGCTAGAGAGAGAGGGATGTCGCGGCTGCTGTCGCTTTCGTTGGCGATCCAAAGGTCGTCTTCGAAGCCATCGGGCAACAGGCGGAACTCGCGCGTGACCGACAGCCGCTGCGCGCGATCTTCGAATAGCCCCCAGTGTCGGAACGCCCAGTCCGCCCCGTCCGCTTTCGCCAGCAGCGTCAAGGGGCCGAAATCCCATCTGTAGTCGCTCAGGTGCCGGGTGTCGTGCAAATAAACTCCCGTATTGCTGCCCGCAACGACCTCGGACTTACCGTCAAGGACAGCGTAGCAGTGGTTCGATTTCAGTGCGTGCAGATGCAAGACCACCAGCTCCGATCCCCGCCCAATGGGTCCTACAAAACCCCTGGAGCAGAATCCATCGATTCCGGCTCGTAGCCTGGTGCGGTGAAGTAGTTGGCGCATTCCTGCGGGGTGAAGGCGTCGATGGCGCAGGCGACGGCGTCCCAGAGCCTGTCGCGTGTCCGTTCGGCGGCCTTGCACAGCAGCGCCTTCAGCTTGGCAAACGCGTTCGATTGATGGTGTGGATGGCTCCTGCTCCAACCGGCGTCGCAATGCGCCATAATGGGATGTCATTGTCCCAACACGACGAGCCATCCATGTTTGAAGTTAGCACAGTCGGTGGGGTGCGCCCCTGCGGGTGGACAGGTCATGCGGCTTTCTTTGGTCCCGCCGGGGCGTTGCGCTCCTCGAACTTGTCGGCGCTCAGGTATCCGAGCGCCGACTGCAGGCGGGTTGCGTTGTAGATGTTCTCGACGAAGCTGGGCAAGCCGGCGGACGATGTTGCCCACACCATCGATCCTGACTTCCGCTTGCATGGTTGTTGCCAAAAGCTGCCATTGCTGCACTAGAGATGATGGTCTGTCTTATCCGCAGGTCGGTCCTTGCCAGTCACGATCTCGCTGCGGCTTGTAGTAACGGCCGCTTGGCCACGGCGCCCAGAGCGTGTTCCGCTTGTCCAATTTCGTGAGATCTCGCAGCCACGACGGTAACGACCGCCCGAGCCGGGAAACGGTATCGGCGATATGCATCAAGCGCGCATGCCGTCACCTGCGCTTCGGGCCAGCCATTTCCGCCGGCTTCAGTCGCTCAGTACTGCCATACTGTCGGCGTCCCAACCGACCCATGCCTCGGCGTCCCCCACGGCCTGGCCGGTGAGCGTGTCCACATAGGCCTTCAGCGTCGCGCCGTGGGCCTGCTCGATCCGCAGATCGACCACCATGCGGCTTCCCAGGAATGTCTTGCCGATGATCCGGCCGTGGACCGCGTTCGCCGTCGACGGCTTGTCGAGGTGCAGACCCAAACGTTCCAGCCGGACCGAGGCCGTGACCTGGCCTTCGGGATGCGGCGACCCGGCGCGGGTGTGGCCACGCAAGGTCTCGCCGAACCAGTCGATCAGGACGTCCTCGCCGTCGCGCCCCCGGACGGCGCCCGAGATCAGATTGGTGTCGCCGACGAACTCGGCGACGAAGCGGTTGGCGGGGTGGAAGTACAGCTCTTCCGGCGCGCCGTCCTGCTCCACCCGCCCGGCATTCATCACCACGATGCGGTCCGACATGGTCAGCGCCTCCTCCTGGTCGTGGGTGACGAAGAAGAAGGTCTTGTCGGTGCGCCGCTGGATCGATTTCAGCTCCTGCTGGACCTGGCCGCGCAGCTTTGCATCGAGCGCGCCGAGCGGTTCGTCGAGCAGCAGAAGCGCCGGATCGGGCGCGAGCGCGCGGGCAAGCGCGACGCGCTGGCGCTGTCCGCCCGACAACTGGCCGGGGAAGCGGTCACCAAGCTGGGTCAGTTCGAGAAACGACATCAGCTCGTTCAGCCGCGCGTCGATCCGGCTGCGGCTCAGGCCCTTGAGTTCAAGGCCGAAGGCCATGTTCTGCCGGACCGTCATATGCGGGAACAGGGCGTAATCCTGGAACACCATGTTCACGTTTCGCCGGTTCGGCGGCAGCGCCGTGACGTCCTGGCCGTCGAGGATGACCCGGCCGGTGTCGGGCGTCTCGAACCCGCCGAGGATGCGCAGCGTCGTCGACTTGCCGCATCCCGAGGGGCCGAGGAAGGTGACGAATTCCCCGGGCGCGATGTCGAGTTCGAGAAGCTCGATCGCGACATCGCGGCCGAAGGTCTTCGACACCCCCTGGATGCGGACGATGGGATCGCGTCGGGTCATCGGCCGGTCTCCTTGTTCATGCGCCGGACGTAGCGTTCCGCCCAGACGCCGAGCGCCGCCGTGAGGACCAGGGCGACGGTGGCGATGGCGTTGATCTCGGGCGACATGCCCGAGCGCAGCATAGCGAAGATCAGGACCGGCAGGGTCGGCTCGTAGCTACCGAGGAAGAAGGACCGCACGAAATCGTCGAAGCTGAGTAGCAGGCAGAAGATGCTGGCGCCCATGATTGCCGGCACCAGGTAGGGCAGCGTGATACGCACAAAGGTCACCAGAGGGTCGGCGCCGAGGTCGCGCGCCGCCTCGGTCTGGCTTTTCGGCAGTGTCGACAGCCGCGCCATCACCACCAAGGCCACGAAAGGCACGTTATGCACCGCGTGCGCCCAAATGATCGCGAACATGCCGGGCTCCACGCCCAGCAGGCGGGCGTAGATGCGGAAGGCGATGGCCGAGATGATGCCGGGCACCAGCGCCGGCAGAATTGTCAGCCCGAATATTGCTGCTCGGCCCCAGAACTTGCGCCCCTCAAGCAGGACCGCGATCCAGGTGCCCACAAGCACCGAGATCAGTGTCGACAGCACCGCAATGGCCACCGAGTAGCCGAAGACCGAAAGCACCTCGGTATCCTCGAACACGCCGAGATACCAGTCGAGTGTCCATGAGCGGATCGGAAACCCGATAAACTTGGAATCCTTGAAGCCCATGACAACCATCAGGATCAGCGGCACGAAGACGTAAAGCACGAAGGCCCAGTAGATGCAGGACAGGAAGATGCGGGTGGCGCGCGTCATTTGGTGTCTCCCTTGCGGAGCACGTTCATGAGTTTCTGGAAGATACCGGTCAGCAGGAGCGCGGCGAGGAACATGATCGTGGCAAAGGCCGCGCCGGTGGGCCATTCGTCGCCGGCCACGTGGAAGAAGCCGGCGATGGTTTCGGCGAATACCGTGGTCGAGGGACCTCCCAGCAGCACCGGCGTAGCGTAGAAGCCCGTCGAGATGAGAAACACCAGCGTGCAGCCCGACGAGATGCCCTCGAGCGACAGCGGCAGCGTCACGCGGCGGAACCGGGTCCAGGCGCCGGCGCCCAGGTCGGCGGCAGCCTCGGTGTAGCTTTTCGGCAGTTTCTCCAGCGCCGAATAGAGCGGTAGGAGCATGTAGAGTGCGGTCAGGTAGACGATGCCGACGCCCATGGAAAAGCTGGTGTACATGAACGGGATCGGCCGGTCGATCAGGCCTAGCGTGTTCAGCAGCAGGTTCACCGCCCCGTTGTTGCCGAGCAGGATCATGATCGCGTAAGTCCGGACGATCTCGCCCACCCAGAAAGGCACCAGCAGCAAAAGCAGCATCAGCAACTGGTTCTTCCGGCTCACGTGGCGGGCGAGGAAATACGCCACCGGGTAGGTGATGATCAGCGTCACCAGCGTGAACGTGGCGGCGAAGGTCAGCGTACGGAAGAACGGTATCCAGAAAATCCGGTCACCGAAGAACCGCAGATAATTGTCCAGCGTAAAGCGCGTCTCGACGCCGGGAGCCACCGGATATGCGTCGGTCAGGCTGACTCGCAGCATCTGCAACATCGGGCCGAGGTGCTGGGTCAGAACCCAC
This sequence comes from Rhodobacter sp., assembly GCA_041627895.1. Lineage (GTDB taxonomy): Bacteria > Pseudomonadota > Alphaproteobacteria > Rhodobacterales > Rhodobacteraceae > JBFKQC01. The sequence goes on along the minus strand of JBFKQC010000011.1, from coordinate 48,220 downwards.
AGAATGGGAAAGGCGGCGAGGATCGCGAATTGCCGCCGGGGCGTGGCGCAGATCAGTGACACCAGAGCATTGTAGGGCCCCCAGCGCGCCAGCCGGCCCCAGAATGTGCCATCGGCATCCGCCCCTTTCGCTCCGCCGGCTTCCCGCGCTGAGGCGGCATCTGACGACATGGGTATCCCTTTCGGCGGTAGCGGCCTGTCTCCGCCCGCGAACGGGCGAGGACAGTGATCTTCGGGTGGCTCAGGCGGCCTTGATGGCCTCGACGGCCGGATCGACCAGCCCGTACTTCATCTCGTTGGCCTCTGCGCGGAAGAATTGCAGGTTGGCCACCTGCTCCTCGGGGAACGAGGTCGATTTCCTCTCCAGCTCGGTCAAGTGCTGCGAGGCGTCCTTGTAGGTCGAGATGAAGCCCGAAGCCTTGGTCATCGAGGCGCCGATCTCGGGCGAGGCAAGGATTGCGTCGAGGAAGGTGTAGGCGTTGTCCGGGTTCGGCGCGTTGTTGGCGACGTTTAAGGTATAGACGAAGCCGTAGGAGCCTTCCTGCGGTATCGACATGGCCAGCGGGAAACCGTCATTGATCAGCGCCGCGGCGGGACCGTTCCACGAATGGCCCAGCACGATGTCCTGGTTCACCATCATCTGCTGGAACTCGGCGCCGCCGTCGTAGTACTTGCGCACCAGCGGCTTCTTCTCGATCAGGAAATTCTTGGCCTCTTCGACGATCTGCGCGGCTTTCTCGGGGTCGTTCATGTAGGCCACCATATTGCCGTCGTAGCCCATCATCAGCATCACGATGCTCATCATGTCCTGGATGATATAGGCGGTCTGGCCCGCGTATTTCTCCGAAAACAGCGTGTCCCAGGTCCGGGCTTCCTCGGCGGTGACGTGGTCGGTGTTGTAGGACAGCACCTCCATCCCCGACAGGATCGGCGCGCCCCACTTGTTGCCGTTGATCGTGGCCCAGTCGCTTTCCGAGAACGTGGGGTTGATGTTTCCCCAGTTCGACAAGCGGCCGGTATCCATCGGCGCCAGCAGCTCGCTGTCGATGAACTGCAGGAAGCGGTGGCCGGCGACGGTGACGATGTCGACGGTCGGGTTCGGCGATTCGGCGGCCAGCAGGTTGAACTGCTTGCCCTGGTCATCGACGAGACGCACGTTCACCTTGATGCCGGTATCGGCCTCGAACTGCTCCTTGAAGGCGTCGGGGACGAACTGGTTATAGGTCCAGATGTTCACCTCGCCGCCGCCTTGGGCAGAGGCGCGCCGGATGTAGGCGGGGCTGGCCAGCACCGCGCCGCCGGCGGCGGTGGTGCCCAGAAAGCGGCGCCGGTTCATGGGGAACTTGGTCATCGGGTCTCTCCTTGCTGGATTGTTGTCTCAGGGTCGTTTTCAGGACGTCTTGGCTGCGTCCCTGTTGCCGAGTCGGCCGGTCCGGGCGGCCGTTCGAAGATCGTCGAGCGTGTATTTCTTTAGGTCAATGGCGTTCAGCAGCTCGTTCTCGGCCATGAAGTCCCTCCCGTACATGGCCGAGAATATGCGGATGCCCGCCTCGTGCAGCGACGCAGGACGCCCGCACATCTGGCCCAGCGCCGAAGTCAGCACCAGGCCATAGGGCACGTCCTCGGTCACGTATCGGCTGTCGGCGGTCGCGGGTCCGGTGCCGCCGGTACCCTGCGCGTGCATCTGCTGGTTCATCTCGGATATCGAGGCGACGGGGACGTGGAAGGACAGGTGGAAATGTTCGAAGATCGTGCGGACCTTCAGCCCCAGCGCCCGGGCGATGGCCAGCCGCTCGACGTCCAGCGCCTCCAGCAGCCGGCCCACGTTGGGGGTGACGTTCTGGCCCTGGCTCCAGCTTTCGCCGCGTTCCATGCGGGTCATGTTGCCCAGCGCGATGCCCATGTGGCCCTGCGGGTTCAGGTTCGACAGCGATATGGCGAGCAGCCCGTCGCGCGGCTGAAACCGGTCGCCGAACAGCCGCCGGCAAAGCGCCAGTTCTTCCTCCGAGACGGTGTCGGGCACCGTGCACAGGTCGACGAGGCTGCGGACCGTGTTGACCCGCACTTCGGTCGGCGACTGCCGCCTGCCGGTGACGACGGTTGTGCCCCAGGCGGTGATCGGGACGCCGAGGCCGCGCTCCGACAGTTTCCGGGCAAGGTAGAGCGCGCCCAGCGAGGCGTGCGAGGACACAATGACATGGTGCCGGGGCATGATGTGCGGTGCGAGCGCGTCCATGACCGCCTTGTGGCCATAGGCGGGCAGGGCGATCAGCAGAGCGTCGTTCTCTTCCGCGAGTTGGGCGGCGGAGGCCGCCACGCGGGGGGCAAAGGTGCTTTCCAGCGCGCCGGTGGCGACAAGCGGCTGCCCCGCGGCGAGGGCTTCAGTGCCGGCGCCCGAGGGCGACCAGAGCATCGGCGCATGCCCGTTCTCATGCAGAAGCGTCGCCGTTCCGAACGCGATGGCGCCGGCGCCCGCGATCCCGATATGTGCTGCTTCGCTCACCGCGAATACCCCCCGGTGCCGCGGTCAATGAAATCGCGTCGGCGCCTGCACGTCAAACAGTTCCCGCGCCAGTCCCGGTCAGCCGGCGCCGTTCTCTGGGCGCACTGGGTCGCCCAGCACATGCATCAGCCGGTTGGCCCAGCCGAACAGCGCCGTCGACAGGACGAGGTCGAGGATCTCGGTCTCGGTCAGGCCCGCGGCCCGCTAAGCCGCGATGTGCGATGCGTCCGCCCGCGACGGGCACTCCGACAGCGCCTGGGCGAAATCGAAGATCGCCCGGTCGCGCGGGTCCAGTTCCGCTTGCGCGCCGTCGCGGAACAGGCGGTGGGTGACCTCGGTGCTCTTTTCCAGTTGCGCGTGCCGGTCGGCGTGGACCGCGGCACAATAGATGCAGTGGTTGACCATCGACGCACCGATGGCGCCCAGTTCCCGCTCGGCCCGGCTCATGCCGCCCCGGTCGTACATGATTGCGTTGAAAAGCGGCGAGCGAATCTTCAGCGATTCCGCGTCATGGGCCAGCGTCAAGACGTAGTCCGAGACCTTGGTGTTGGACGGCGTGACCTTCAGCGCGTCGAGCTGTTCCGCCGTCGCCTCCTCCAGCTTCACCGGAGCGACCCGCGGGCGCCATTGCGGCACACTGCGCGTGAACTTGGTCACGACCCGGCTCATCCGCCCGCACCCATAAGGCGCAACCCGGCGATCACGCGGATCTGGTAGGCAAGGAAGGCGTTGAGTTCCGCAAGCCGCACGATATCGGCATCTGTGACGCCGCCGGCCTGCAGCGCCACGATGTCGGCGGTCTGCACGTCCCTGGTCCTTGTCGCGACCTTGTCCATGAAGGATATCACCGCGCCAAGGCCGGATTCGGTCCCATCGTCTTCGGGATCGGCCAAGGCCGCAAATCTGCCGGCGGCCTCCAGATGCTGATCGGCCAAAGCGTCCTCGCCGTTCTGCCGTGCGATGCGCGCCGCCATCGCGGCGCGAAGCGGTTGCGGCCAGCGGCCCGGATTGCGCGGGCGCAGCACGGCCTCTTCGGCGGCCTGGGTCATCTCAAAGATGTTGGCGCGGGCTTCCGCGGCGCTCGCCGCCGCGCTGACGGGCGCGGTGCCCGCCGCTGCCAGCGCGGTCGTGTCGCTGAGCTTCATGCAACCTTTCCGGCGGGCGTTGCCGCCTTCAGTTCGGACGGTTCCCATTCGCTGCCGTCGAGTTCGGGCGTGTCGTAGTCCAGCATGCCCTGCCAGTGCTTCTCGACATCCTCGGAATAAAGCGTCGCCGCCACTGCGCGCGCCAGCCACTCGGCGCCCTCCGACACGCCCGGAATGTCGCCGCTGACCTTTCCGAGACTCGCCGAAGCGCCGTAGTTGAAGCAGTAGACGTTCTTCAGCCAGGGCGCCGTGCCGGGCACCTTCTCGCGGAAGCTGAAGTCGGGATCGAGATAGGGAAAGCGGCCAAGATCGGCGGATTCCTCGCCGGGGGGCGGGGTGTAGACATCTTCCCACAGCTGTATCTTGCCCGCGGTCTCGCCGAATTCGGTCCGGGCAAGCGGATCGACGGTAAAGCCGGTGCCGAGGATCACGAAATCGGTCACATAGCTCTTGCCGTCCGCGAAGCTCACGCACACAGCGCCGTTGCGCTCCTCGGTCGAGGTGACGGCCTTTCCGAAGTGGAAATGGGCGTTCTCGTGCCGGCTGACCCGCAGCGTGGAACCGTGCGGCGGCGGTGTCTGGGTGGCGAAGGAATACTGCATGAAGCGCCAGCGCCATTCGTCGGGCAATTCGGCGTATCCAGCGGTGAATCCGAAACTGCCGATGCCCATCATCTTGTTGATCGTCGGCATGTCTTTGCGCCGGATCAGGTGGCGCACCTCGGCGGCGCCATGTTCCAGGGCCTCGGCGGCATTATCCACGGCCGAGGCGCCGACACCCACCACGGCCACGCGCATGCCCTTCAGCGCGGCAAAGTCGATTTCGTCGGCGCTGTGCGCCCAGTATTTCTTGGGCAGCGCATTGACGAAGCCCGGGATGTTCGGCTCGCCCGTGCCGTCGCGGCCGGTGGCGAAGACCAGCTTGCGGGTCAGCATCGTGTCGCTTTCGCTGCCCGATAGGTGCAGCCGCAGCAAATCGCCCTCGGGCTCCACCCGATCGACCGAGACCCCGTTCTCGACCGGGATATCCAGCACTTTCCGGTACCAGCGCAAGTAGTCCATCCACATCGGCCGCGCGATCTTTCCAAGCTCTTGCCACGCCCGCGTCCCGAACTGGGCGCGGAACCAGGCTTGAAAGGTCAGCGGCCCCTGCCGATATGCCGGGCCGGTCAGCTGCTTGGGAGACCGCAGCGTCTCCATCCGCGCATAGGTGACCCAGGGGCCCTCCAAGCCGGCGGGACTGCGGTCCAGTATGCGGGTGCGGTGTATGCCGCCGGAATTGAGCGCAAACCAGGCAACCATTCCGCACATTCCGGCGCCGATGATCGTGACGTCCGTCACGCCGTCGCGCGGCGGAACCCAGTCCTTACCGGGATAGCACAAGAAGTCGAGGTCCTCCTTCAGCCGCGCCTCGAGGGCCGCGAGGCCCCGTTCGTCAATCGGTGACCTTGTGTCCTTTGCCATCGTATCTATCCTGGTCGTCTGCGGCCAGTTGGCATTGCGGCCGCCGATTTCGTCGATCCGGAAGATGACGCGCCCGACAGATCGGAGCAAGAGGCGGTTCCGAAACACCCGAATCCCGTGTGAATGGCGTGTCTCTGCGAAGCATTCCTAGTGGATCGACCGAGACATTTGAATCCCTCAGCCCGGCGAAGGCTCATACCGTAAGCCATTCAAATAGCTTGATAAGTTGATCCAACACGAAAGAACCCGGTGGTTCAAATCGTCAGAATCGAACCACTAGCGAGCCGCTCTCGGGCGGTTTCGTTCAAATTGCCAACAGCCGCGACGAGCTTTCCACTCTTCTCCCGGTTCGACTCCAGCACGTCAAACGCCTGCCACGAGGCGGAGTAATGATCGCATTGTCTTCCGCTGGCCGCACAGGAGAGAACCTTTACTAGCTCGCGACGAAGGGCCGGTTTGTACGGATACTCCTGCTGGCTACGGCAGCTTTGCGGACTTTACTTCCGCTTGATGTATTGAAACCTTACTCACCGTCAGAGAGCCTGGACTTTTGCGCCGCAAAGTATTGATCCGGAGCCGTGTCAACGATCACCATGTTTGTGCAAGCTGTTCTGTGCCTGACTTCCGCCAACTCGACATAGACTGGATCGCTTGTCCAAGCCTCCGCCGCAGAACGGTTGGGAAATTCCATGATAACGGTATTGGGCGGGTTCCATTTGCCTTCGGCGACCAAGGTCCCGCTTCGCGATGAAACGGCAAACCTGCCGCATGTTTGCAAAAGAAGTCTTCAAAACCGTCTGCGTACGGCTGATAGCCGCTACGGTCAAACACCGCTGATTGAGCTACCACGCAAGCTTTCATTCGATGCTCCCCCGTTTCGGCACCCTGTTCAGCTTCCTGTCGTTGATCATTGGCACGAGATCGGAGGAATCCCCGCTCCAGGCTTGTTTCGGCTCGTTTTGCCGGAAGCTCCATAGCCTTCGGGCGTTTGCTGCGTCGCTCCGGACAAGCTGGTTTGACCGCGGCAAGGAAATCCGGCCTGTTATTCAGCGGTGACCAGTATTGATCTGGTTGTTCTGGGCCGCCAGCCATTCCATTGCATCCCGCGTTTCCCGGCGTGATTGGCTGCCATTCCAGACTTCCACAAAATAGCCGTGGGTCGGCGTGATTTCTTCGTCAAAAAGGCGGACGACCCGACCTTCCACCAAATCCTGATCAATCAGCGGAAGCCAGCCAACAATCGCCCCCTGGCCTTCACAAGCGCCACGCAAAAGCACATTGGCATCCTCGAATACAGGGCCGCGCAGGGGGCTGCTGACGCGCACGTTCATTGCGGTGAACCAGTCCAGCCACCCCCAATGGTTTCGCTGGTGCAGCAACGGCAGGCGCAACAGGTCCCCGGGGGTCTCTACGGGGCCGTGCCTGGCGAGGAAACCCTCGGACACAATGGCCACCGGACTGAGTTCGAGCAGTTTGACGGCATCGCCGGGCATTTGGGCCATTCGCTCCCAACGGATTACGATATCGGCCTTTCTCCGATCGAGGGCACTGGGCCTATAGGCGGGCAGGACTTCAAGCTCGATATCCGGGTTGGCCTCCCAGAAGTCGCTGATCCGAGGCATCAGCCAGCGGGCGGTGAATATCGGACCCGCCGCCAGGCGCACCACCTTGCGAGAGCTGCGCCGCAATGTACGAACGGCGTCGTCCAACATCCCGAAAGCCTGCGTTGTCGCCTTGGCCAGTCGCTTGCCGTCTTCCGTCAACGCAACGTCACGCCCGACGCGTTCAAACAGTTTGACGCCAAGCTGGTCTTCCAGACCGCGGATATGGTGGCTGATCGCTGTCGGCGTGACAGACAGCTTCTCGGCCGCGGCACGGAAGCTGCCCTGTTGCGCCGCGGCATCAAAGGCGCGCAAGGCGGGAAGCGAGGGGATCACGTTTGCCTCACAGTCAACTTATCCTCATCATTCGCTGAGAAAATAACCTTTGTAAATTCGGTTTTGGCCTGCTCAGGCTGAAACCGTGCGAAGCTGATCTCATGAATGGATGGCACAGAAAAATCGGCGGCGCGGTCGCAAGGACCGCCTGAAGCAAAACGAGGAACCCGATGCAACTCCGCCGGTCTGGCCGGGGGTGATTGGCGGGCGACTGAAGCCGCTTTCACCTGACGAGGTGCACCTGGTCGAGGAGGCCTCGTTATCGCTTCTGGAAACGCTCGGATTGAGCCAGGCGATTCCGTCGATGATCGAACAGGTGACCGCGGCGGGCGGGGCGCTGAACGACGACGGTCGGCTGCTCTTTCCGCGGACCCTCGTGCAACGGACGATTGCCGAAGCGCGGCGTGACTTCACCCTTTGCGGACAATCGCCTGCGCACGATCTGCAGATTGAAGGCGCGCGGGTGCATATGTCGACGGGCGGTGCAGCGCCGGGTGTGTTCGACATCGATACGGGCGCTTATCGCCCCTCCACCCTGGCTGACCTCTATGATGCCGCGCGGCTGGTGGATGTCATGGAGAATATCCATCACTTCAGCCGCCCGGTGGTGGCGCGGGATGTTGAGGACAACGCCGTGATGGATATCAACACCGCCTATGCCTGTCTGATGGGCACGTCCAAACACGTCTCGATCTCGATCACGGCGCCGGAAAACGTGCCCGAGATCGCCGCGCTGTGTTACGCCATTGCAGGCGGCGAAGCGGCGTTTCGCGCCCGCCCGTTCCTGACCGTCATGGTCTGCCACGTGGTCCCGCCGATGCGCTTTGCCGAAGAGGCCTGCGAAGTCCTGGAGGCGGCAATCCGGGCGGGCTTTCCGGTACAGCTGATCAGCGCCGGGCAGGCCGGGGCGACCAGCCCGGCAACCATCGCCGGGTCCCTGGCGCAGGCGGTGGCCGAAACACTGGCCGGGCTGGTCTTTGCCCGTCTGGTGGATCCTGACGCCCGCGCGATCTTCGCGCCCAAGCCGCTGGTGGCGGACCTGCGCACCGGCTCGATGTGCGGCGGCGGCGGCGAGCAGGCCATCCTGATGGCGGCGGCGGCGCAGATGGGGCGGCATTTCCGCCTGCCCACCAGTTCGATCGCCGGGATCACCGACGCCAAGACACTCGACGCGCAATACGGGGCCGAAAAGGCGCTGGCGGTCGCCATGGCGGCCCATGCCGGGTCGAATGTCGTGACACAGGCCGCGGGGATTCATGCCAGCCTTCTGGCTGTGTCTCTGGAAGGCTATGTGAGCGACAACGACCTTCTGGGCAACATTCTGCGCACAATCCGCGGGGTCGAGGCGACGCCGGAAAACATTGCCGCGGACGTGATCGCGAACGTGTGCCGGGGGCCGGGGCATTATCTCGGAGAGGTCCACACATTCGACCGGATGAAATCGGATTACTTCTATCCCCACATTGGCGACAGACGCTCGCCTGCCGAATGGCAGGAGTCCGGCGCCCGAACGATCGGAGAGGTGGCCAGGGACAAGGCGCGCGCCCTGCTGGCCAGCCACTTTCCGAGCCATATTCCGGACGAGACCGATCGTGCCCTGCGCGCGCGTTTCGACATCCGCCTGAGCCGCACCCGGATCGGGAGGGACCCATGACCAACGAAGCTCAATCCCTGCGCGCCCGCGCGGCCTTGCCCGGTGGCGTCAGCCACGAACTGCGTTACCGCGAACCGCATCCGATCTTCATCGACCGCGCCAAGGGGGCCGAGAAATGGGATGTGGAGGGACGGCGCTATGTCGACTTCAAGATGGGCAGCGCCAGCCAGATGCTGGGGCATTGCCACCCGGCCATCGTGGAAGCGGCGCGGAAACAGGCAGAGCGTTCGATCTTCAGCGCCGATTGTCACGAGGCCGAGACCCTTTGGGCAGAGTGGGTGAACCGTCTATTCCCTTCTGCCGAGCGCACCCGGTTTACCGCCTCGGGCACCGAGGCGACGATGCTGGCGATCCGGCTGGGCCGCGCCCATTCCGGCCGCGACCGGGTGCTGCGCATCGACGGCCATTACCACGGCTGGCACGACCACGTGTCCAAGGGCGCCAGGCCGGGCGGCGCGCGGCCGGTGTCGCTGGGGGTGCCGCAGGCGGTCAGCGACCTGATCGAGGTCTGCGCCGCAGACCCGCAGGCGATGGAAAGCGCGCTGCAGGACGACCGCATCGGCACGGTGATCATCGAGGCCTCGGGGGCGAATTACGGCTCGGTCCCGCTGCCCACCGACCGGCTGCGGGCGCTGGCCGAGGTGGCGCGCAAGGCCGGCGTGGTGCTGATCTTCGACGAGATCATCACCGGGTTCCGCTGGGCCCCGGGCGGGCGGCAGGCGCGCGACGGGATCGTGCCCGACCTGACCACCCTGGCCAAGATCGTCACCGGCGGTCTGCCGGGCGGGGCGGTCTGCGGGCGCGCCGAGATCATGGAACTGATGAACAACGCCGCCGAGCGGGAGGGCCTGTCGCCGCCGGTCAGCCACAAGGGCACCTTCAACGCCTCGCCCCTGGTCGCTGCGGCGGCCTGCGCGGCGATGCCGCTCTTGGCAACCGGCGAGCCGCAGGCGCAGGCCGACGCGATGGCGGCGCGGCTGCGCGGCGGGCTGGAGGCGCTGTTGGACCGGCACGGGATCACCGGGGCGGTCTACGGCGAAAGCTCGACCTGCCATCTGCTGTTCGGCGCCGCCGACCCCGCGCGGCTCAGCCCCGCGCAGATACGCGCGGTGCCGGCGGCGTTGGTGGCCGGCCTGCGCGGCGGGCTTCTGGGGCGGGGGGTCGATCTGATGTCGCACACCTCTTGCGTCACCTCGGCCGCGCACACGCCGGCGCTGATCGACGAGGCGCTGGCGGCCTTCGACGCGGTGCTGGGCGATCTGGTGCGCGACGGGGTGCTGGTATGAGCCTGCCGGGCCACGCCCGCACGGTGATCGTCGGCGGCGGGGTGATCGGCTGTTCCGTCGCCTATCACCTAGCACGCGCGGGGCGGAAAGACATCGTGCTGCTGGAACGGTCGAAACTGACCTCGGGCACGACCTGGCACGCGGCGGGGCTGGTGCGGCGTCTGCGGCCCTCGGCGACGCTGACGAAACTTATCAATTATTCCATTGACCTCTACCGCGACCTTGAAGCGGAAACGGGGCAGGCGACGGGCTGGGTGCAGACCGGCAGCCTGACCCTGGCGACCAATCCCGACCGGCTGACCAACATCAAGCGGCAGGTCAGCCTTGGCCGCGCCTTCGGGCTGGAGGCGCATGTGGTCGACGCCGCCCGGGCGCGCGAGCTTTGGCCGCTGATCGAGACGGACGATGTGATCGGCGCGGTCTGGTCGCCCGCGGACGGGCGGGTGAACCCCTCGGACGTGGCGCTGGCCCTGTCCAAGGGCGCGCGGGCGCGCGGGGTGCGCATCTTCGAGGACACGCCGGTGACCGGGCTGCGCAAGAAGGACGGGCGCATTGCCGGGGTCGAGGCGGGCAGCCAGGCGATCGCGGCCGACGAGGTGGTGGTCGCCTGCGGGCTGTGGTCGCGCGAGGTGGCGGCGCTGGCCGGCGCCCATATGCCGCTTTACGCCTGCGAGCATTTCTACATGCTGACCAAGCCCTTGCCCGAGGTGCAGGCGCTGGGACCGGGCGCGCATCTGCCGACGCTGAACGACCAGGACCATTTCCTTTATGCCCGCGACGACGTCGAGGGGCTGCTGGTGGGCTGTTTCGAGCCGCGGGCCAAGGGGCTGCCGCTGGACAAGCTGCCGCGCGGGTTCTCGTTCGACCTGCTGGACGAGGACTGGGACCATTTCGCGCCGATGATGGAAAGCGCCCTGCGCCGGATCCCGGCGCTGCAGCGGGCCAAGGTGCGGATGCTGCTGAACGGGCCCGAAAGCTTCACGCTCGACAGCCAGTTCATGCTGGGCGAAAGCCCGGAGGTGCCGGGGCTGTTCCTGATGGGCGGCATGAATTCCACCGGGATCGCGCTGGCGGGCGGTGCGGGCCGCGCGATGGCCGAATGGATCATCGCCGGCGAGCCGACAATGGAGCTGAACGAGGCCGATATCCGCCGGTTCAGCCCGGAGATGAACGTGCTGGCCGCGCTTGAGGCGCGGATTCCCGAGGTGTTGGGACGCCACTACGATAACCCGTTTCCAGGCCGGTCGATGGAAACGGCGCGCGGGCAGCGGCGTTCACCCGTCCATGCCGGGCTGGTCGCGGCCGGTGCTCGCTTCGAGGCCCGCGGCGGGTGGGAACGGGCGGTGCACTTCGGTGGCGACACCGCGCATCTGCCGCTCAGTTTCGGTGTGCCCGCGTGGCGCGATCAGGTCGGCCGCGAAGTCGAGGCTTGCCGCGGCGGGGCCGCCATCCTGGATCAAAGCGCATTCGGCAAGATCTGGGTCGCAGGGCCGGACGCGACGGCCTTTCTCAACCGGCTTTGCGCGGCGCAGATGGACATTGCCCCGGGTCGCATCGCCTATGGCCAGATCCTGAACGCCCGCGGCGGTGTCGAAAGCGATGTCACGGTTCAGCGCCACGGCCCCGAGACCTATCTGATGATCGTGGGCGCGGGTGAAGTGGTGCGCGACCTGAAACGGATGCGGGAAACCAAAGGGACCTTCCGCGTGGAATTCACCGATGTAACCAGTGGCTATGCGATTCTGGGCCTTGCCGGCGCAAACGCCCGCGCCGTGCTTCAGGCCACCACCAACACACCCGTGCCCAACCTGAAGCGGTTCCACTTTGGCCCGGTCGAAATCGGCCTCGCCCGCGGTTGGGCGGGGCGGCTGAGCTTCACCGGCGAAGAGGGGTACGAAGCATACATCCCTGCGGAAATGGCCATGGCAGCCCACGAGGCGCTGGTCGCGGCGGGGGCCAGCCATGCGGGGCTCTATGCGTCTGGCAGTCTACGCATCGAAAGCGGGTTTCGGGCCTTCGGGCACGAGTTGACCCCCGGCACCACCCCGCACGAGGCCGGCTTGGGGGCTTTTTGTGCCATTGGCACCGGGTTCGTGGGCGAGGCGGCGCTGCGGGACCATGTACCGAGGCGGCGGATCGTATCGCTCCTGTTCGATGACGCGCAAGCGATCCCGATCCATGACGAGCCGGTCTTCTTTGACGGCGAGGTTGTCGGTCAGATCACCTCGGCGGCGTGGAGCTATCGCTTTGGAAGGTCGGTGGCATTGGCCATGGTCAACGCACCGCTGAAGCAACTGGCGGCGCAAGCAGTTGTAAGTGGCTTCGAAGTCGAAATCGCCTGCACACGCTTTGCGGCCAGCGCGTCCTTGAAACCCGCCAAGAAGGCGTTCCAATGACCGGCACGCTCCGCACCACGCAGGTTGCCATCATCGGCGGTGGCATCATGGGCGTCGCGGCCCAGTTCCAGCTGGCGGAAAATGGCTGGACCGACACGATCCTCTTCGAAAAGGCGGAACTGACCAGCGGGTCCACCTGGCACGCGGCCGGGCAGATTGCCCATGCCGTCGGCAGCCGCATCGCGGGCTGGATCAACAAGACCTCTATCGAAACCTACAAGCGGGTCGAGAAGGAAACCGCCCAATCCATCGGCTGGCACGAGGTCGGCGGTTTTCGCATTGCCACCACCGATGACGAGGTGGACTGGATGAAATCCATAATGGGGGTCGGCAAGCTTCTGGACCTGCCGATGGATCTGGTCGGCCCTAAAGAGGTTGCCAGGGGCAATCCGTTCTACAAGGTCGACAACGTCAAAGCGGCGGTGCAGACCTTTGAGGACGGACATATTGATCCATCGGGCGTGACCATGGCGCTGGCGACTGCTACCCGTGCGCGTGGTGCAAGGATCGAGCGGCACAACCGGGTGATCGGGGCATCCCGAAAGGGCGACGGGTGGCTCTTGCGCACGGAAAGCGGTGATGTGCTGGCCGAACATGTGGTGATCGCCGCGGGGTCCTATGCCAACCAGGTGGGGGAATGGTTCGGGCTGAAGATACCTTCGGTGTCCTGCCTGCACCATTACCTCGTGACCGACACCGTCCCCGAATTCGATGGCCGCCCCGAACTTCCCGTGATGCGCGACAATGCCTTTGGCGGCTACATCCGGCAGGAACAGAAATCCGGGCTTATCGGCATCTATGAGGGGCATGTCTGTCCAACCGTCTGGGAAATGCCGCAAGGCGCCCCCTGGAAAGCCGAGAATGAACTGTTCGAGGCGGATTACGACAGCATCGGCGAATTCCTGATGGTTGCATTGGGCAAGATGCCCGTGCTGGCAGAGCTGGGCATCAAGCGCGTGGTGCGTGGCGCCATCACCCACACGCCCGATGGCGGCATGCTGGTGGGCCCGTCAGGCGCACCGAATGTCTGGCTGTCCTGCGGGTCGTCCATTGGCCTCGCTTGGGGTGGTGGCGCGGGCAAGGTGTTGGCGGACTGGATGGTGCACGGGCAAGCCGAGATCAACACGCGTGGGGTGGACCCACGCCGCTACGGGAATTTCGCGAACGACACCTTCATCATCGAGCGCACGAAGGACGAGTTCATGCGCCGCCATGACACGCCTTGCCCCGGCAAACAGTTTCACAGCCTGCGCCCGCTCAGCCGGCATCCGCTATATGATCGCTTGGCGGCCAAAGGCGCGGTCTTCGGCGAGGTCGCGGGCTGGGAACGGCCGCGCTATTTCGGCGAGGTCGGCGAAGTCGAGCAGATCGGCTGGGGTCGTCAAGCATGGCATCAAAATGCCATGGGCGAGGCCAAGGCCACCCGTGCGGCGGCGGGAGTCATCGACCTTTGCGCCTTTGCGCAGTTTGAAATCACCGGCCGGGACGCAGGCAGGCTATTGGATCGCCTGTCGGCCAATGCGATCCCGGCCCGGGACGGCCGGATGAGCCTCAACCACCTGCTAACGCCCAAGGGCCGGTTCGAGACCGAGATCACCATCTGGCGCATTGCCGAAGATCGCTATTTCACCGGCTCGGCCATCGCCCGTGCCAAACCCGATTTTGAATGGATCAGGTCGAAAATCCGTCCTGGTGAGGACGCGACGATGGTCAACCGGTCTGCCGATTGGGGGATGCTGGCCATGTCCGGCCCGAATTCCAGAATAATCCTGTCCGAACTGACCGATGCCGACTTGTCCAACGCCGCCTTTCCGTGGCTGTCAGGGCAGGAAATCGACGTGGCGGGCATCCGCTGTTATGCGCTGCGGGTCTCCTTTGTGGGCGAGCTGGGCTGGGAGCTGCACGCGCCGCTAAACCGTATCGGCGAGCTGTACGATGCACTGTTTGCTGCGGGAAGAAGACATGGGCTCACCGATCTTGGCAGCTACGCTTTCAACGGCATGCGGATGGAGAAGGCCTATCGCGCCTCCGGCGAGCTGACCACTGATGTCGGGCCATTCGATGTCGGGCTCGAGCGGTTCGTGCGCGCCGAGGGGCGGAACTTCGTTGGCCGTGACGCCCTTCTGGCCCGCGAACCGGGCTGGGAGCTTCTCTACGCCGAGATTCACGCGGACGACTTGGACATCCACGGCGGCGACCCGGTGCTGCTGGACGGCACGCCGGTTGGGCTGACCACTTCCGGCGGCTATGGCTATACGGTTGGCAAATCGCTGGGCTGGCTTTTCGTTCGCAAAGGTACGCCTCAGTCAGGGCTGTCGGTGCAGATCCTGAACCGGGCCATTCCCGTCACCGTCCACCACGACGCCATCTTTGATCCGCAGAACCTGCGGCCCCGATCCGAGGAGTAGATCATGACCACGATCAATGGCGGCGAGGCCGTCTATCGGGTCCTTAAGGCCAACAGCATCGACACGGTTTTCGGGCTGCTGGGCGGCTCGATGCTCGAACTGTACGACGCCATGTATCAAGGGGGCGAAATCGCCTATGTCGGCGCGCGCGACGAACGGGCAGCAGGACATATGGCCGATGCCTGGGCGCGGATGACCGGCAAGCCCGGTGTGGTGTTGGGCGCGCAGGCTGGCCCGGGCGTGGTCAACATCGTCACCGCCGTGGCCGAGGCGCATCTGGCCTTTTCACCGCTCGTAGTGATCGCCGGGGCGATCACGCGGGCGGATCAGGCCAAGGATACCTTCCAGGAGGTCGACCAGGTTGCGCTCTTCGCGCCGGTCTGCAAGCGCTCGGTCATGGTGACGGACCCTTCGCGGCTCGCCCCGATGCTGGAGGATGCCATCCGGCTCGCCAATTCGGGACGCCGCGGGCCGGTTGTGCTGCACGTGCCGCGCGACCTGTTCGCTGCCGAGGTGCCTGCCATCGATCCGAAACCGGTCAACATCGCCCGCCCGGGACCTGCGGCTCCTGGGGATGTGAAAGCGATTGCCGGGCTGATCTCTCTGGCAAAGCGCCCCGTCATCTTCGCGGGCGGCGGCTTCAAGTGGGGCAAGGGCTGCGATGCCCTGACCGCGTTGGCCGATACGCTGGAAGTGCCCGTGGTTGCCTCGACAGGCCATGCCGACATCATGCCTCACGGCCACCCCTGGTTTGCCGGGCAGGCGGGGCCGCGCGGCAACCGGGTGGCCAGCCGTCTCACCAAGGAGGCCGACGTGATGGTGGTGCTGGGCGCACGGCTTGGCTTCAACTCCACCTTCCACAGCAACGAATATGTGGGCGGCGACACCCGTATTGCCCATGTGGACATCGACGGCCCCGCCGTCGGCCGGTATTTCCCTGCAGAAATCGCGGTGCAGGCGGATGCCCGCCTGACCGCCGAAGCATTGACCATGGCAGCGTCGAAGCCGGACGCCGATGAATGGCGCGCGGCCTTCAAGGCGGATATGACCAGCCTTGCGGCGGAACGGGCCGAGGAGGCGCGGATTGCCACCCTGCCGCTGCACCCGCGCCGGGCATTGGGGGAAATCCGCGAGGTGCTGCCCGAAAACGCCGTCGTCACGCTGGACACCGGCAATACCTGTTTGCAGGCCGCCGACCGCCTGGCGCATTACGCGCCGATGTCCCTGATCACGCCCTTGGATTTCGGGCTGGTCGGGTTCGGGCTGGCAGCCGCCATCGGGGCCAAGGCCGCCGCACCCGACCGCCCGGTGGTGGCGATCATGGGCGACGGCGCCATTGGCTATACGATGATCGAGATTCAGACCGCCATCTCCCACAAACTGCCCATCGTGATCGTCGTTCTCGACAATGAAGCCTGGGGGGCCGAGAAGGCCTATCAGAAGGAGTTTTACGGCGGGCGCCTGTTGGGCGCGGAAATCCGGTCGCCACGCTTTGACAAGTTCGCCGAACTTTGCGGCGGCAAGGGGATTTGGGTGAATGGCCCCGGCGAGATGGGACCGGCCCTGACCGAAGCCATCGCCAGCGGCTTGACCACCGTGATCCAGGGCAGGATCGATCCCGGCGCGCTGATGACCCTGCGCAAGGATCTGTTCAAAGCAGCGAAAGACGATTGAGATCATGACAACCTGGGACACGATCATCGTCGGTGCGGGAAATGCAGCCTTCTGCGCGGCCCATGCGGCGCGCGAGAACGGCGCGAGCGTGCTCGTGCTGGAATGCGCCCCCGAGGCCGAGAACGGCGGCAACTCGCGCTACACCGCCGGCGCGATCCGGTTCGCCTACGACGGGGTGGACGATATCCGCGCGCTTTGCCCGGACCTTTCCGAAGATCAGATCGCCATCACCGATTTCGGTACCTACACGACGGATCAGTTCTTTGACGACATGTTTCGCGTCACCCGTTACCGCACCGATCCGGCGCTTTGCGAACGGCTGGTCACCACCTCGCGCGAGACCATGTTCTGGATGCGGGGTATGGGGATCCGTTTCATGCCGATCTATGGGCGGCAGGCGTTCAAGGTGGATGGGCGGTTCAAGTTCTGGGGCGGTCTGACGCTGGAGGCATGGGGTGGCGGCCCGGGACTGGTCGATGCGCATACGAAAATCGCCCGTGCCGCAGGTGTCGAGATCCGCTATGAAACGCGGGCGCTGTCTCTGATCACCGACGGCCATTCCGTGACCGGTGTTAAGGTGCGTCACAAGGGCGCGGTGTTTGACCTGAAGGCCCGCTCGGTCGTGCTCGCCTCGGGCGGGTTTCAGGCCAGCACCGAGATGCGCACGCGCTACCTTGGCCCGGGCTGGGAAATGGCCCGCGTGCGAGGATCAAGATTCAACACCGGCGAGGGCATCCGGATGGCCATCGAGATCGGCGCGTCAACCTGTGGCAACTGGTCGGGGTGCCACGCCGTGGGGTGGGACTACAACGCGCCGGAATTCGGCGATCTGGATGTCGGTGACGGGTTCCAGAAACACTCTTACCCCTGGGGGATCATGGTCAACGCGACCGGCCGGCGGTTCGTCGACGAGGGGGCCGATTTCCGGAACTATACCTACGCCAAATACGGACGGGTGATCCTTGACCAGCCGGATCAGTTTGCCTGGCAGGTTTTCGACGCCAAGGTCACGCATCTCTTGCGCGACGAATACCGTATCAAGCGTGTCACCAAGGTGACGGCCCCGACATTGGAAGACCTTGCCCGGAAGTTGGAAGGTGTGGATCCAAAGGGTTTTCTGGGCGAGGTCAAGGCGTATAACGCCGCTGTCGATACGCACACCCCATTTGATCCAAACGTCAAGGATGGGCGCGCCGCCAAAGGTCTGGCCGTGCCGAAATCGAACTGGGCCAATACGATCGACGAAGGCCCGTTCGAGGCCTATCAGGTCGGCTGCGGTGTCACCTTCACCTTCGGCGGGCTGCGGATCGATCCCGACAGCGCCCGGGTGCTGGACAACGACCTGGCACCGATACCCGGGCTCTTTGCAGCGGGCGAACTGGTCGGTGGCGTGTTCTTCTTCAACTATCCGGGCGGCACGGGCCTTATCAATGGATCGGTCTTCGGCCGCCTTGCCGGAACGCACGCACCGCGCGGATAGAGACGGTGCAGATCATCCATAGCTTTTTCCGATCGCGCCGGCGAGTTCGACCG
The DNA here is from genome assembly GCA_041627895.1 of Rhodobacter sp. GTDB lineage: Bacteria > Pseudomonadota > Alphaproteobacteria > Rhodobacterales > Rhodobacteraceae > JBFKQC01. Next base: position 30,222 of record JBFKQC010000011.1, on the reverse strand, counting down.
TGCCTTTCATCGGGAAAACCATCCACACGCTGCAACGCATGAAGAGATGGCGGTCCGAGGACCGTTCACATCGGCAGTCATGCCAGCTTTCGAACGCATGTCACCAGTCCGTTGATCCTGCAGCATCGGTCAAGGTGGACCCAAACGCTCACCGGAAACGGCAAAAGGGCCGCGCGGGGGCGGCCCTTTCCCTGACGATCGGAACCGGCCATCAGAACGTGGCGCCGATCTCCCACTTGGTGATCAGCGCGTTCAGCGAACCGTCGTCCTTCATGGACTGGATCGCCATGTTGAACTTCTCCTTCAGCTCGCCGTCGCTTTCGCGCACGCCCATGCCGACGCCGCCGCCGATCAGCTCTTCCTTGGCCAGGAACACCAGGTCGGGGTCCTCGGCCTCGATCGGCACCAGGTAGGACTTGTCCGCCAGCACCGCGTCCGCCTCGCCGTTCTTCACCGCGGCGATGGTTTCCTCGGGCGTGGCGAACTCGACCAGCGTCCAGCCCTTCTCGGCCACGAAGCCGGCCTGGATGGTGTTGGTCTGCGCGGCGATCACCGCGCCCTCGGGGTCGAGGTCGGCCGACATCGACAGATAGGCCGAGGGGTCGGGCAGGGTGTAGTTCTGGGTGAAGTCGATCACCTCGTCACGCTCGGCGGTAATCGACATCCCGGCGATGATCGTGTCGTAGTTGCCGCTGACCAGGTTGGGGATGATCGAATCCCACTCGTTCGTCACCCATTCACAGGTCAGTTCCGCCCGCTTGCACAACTCGTCGCCCAGTTCGCGTTCGAAGCCGTCGACCTGGCCCGCGTCGTTGATGAAGTTCCACGGAGGATAGGCGCCCTCGGTCCCCATGCGCACGACCGAATGGCTTCCGGCATAGGCCAGCCCCGCGGACAGCGCCAGCGCTGTTGCGGAAAGGATCAGGTTTTTCATAGTTTTACTCCCTTTTCTTGATGTGATTTCACGCCGCCTGCACGTGACTGAGGAACTGGCGCAACCTGTCGGTCTTCGGGGCGCCGAACAGCTCGGACGGCGGGCCTTCCTCTTCGATCCGGCCCTGGTGCAGGAACAGCACGTGGTCAGACGTGTCGCGCGCCATCGCCATGTCGTGGGTCACCAGAAGCATCGTGCGGCCCTCTTCGGCGAGCGACTTGATGACCTTGACGACCTCCTGCTCGAGTTCGGGGTCGAGCGCCGAGGTCGGCTCGTCGAACAGAAGCGCGCGGGGCTCCATGCAAAGCGCCCGGGCGATCGCGGCGCGCTGCTGCTGGCCGCCGGACAGCTGCGCGGGGTAGACGTCGCACTTGTCGCCGATGCCGACCTTGGCGAGATAGCCGCGGGCGGTTTCCTCGACCTCGGCGCGGTCGCGCCTCAGCACCGTCACCGGCGCCTCCATCACGTTCTGCAAGATCGTCATGTGGGCCCAGAGATTGAACTGCTGGAACACCATGGACAGGTTGGTGCGGATCCGCGTGACCTGCGCCCTATCGGCGGGGTGGCGGTGCGCGCCGTGGCCCTTCCACCTGATCGGCTCGCCCTCGAACAGGATCTCGCCCTGCTGGCTGTCCTCGAGGAGGTTGGCGCATCTGAGAAGCGTCGACTTGCCCGACCCCGAAGAGCCGATCAGCGAGATCACGTGACCCCGCGGCGCCGTCATGTCGACGCCCTTCAGCACTTCGAGGGCGCCGAAGCTCTTGTGCAGGTCGCGGATCTCGATGACCGGTGGCGTGGCGTCGGACACGGTTGGGCAGCTTCTCCGGGTTTCTTCCCGAGACCGGAGTAGGGCGGATTTTGCCCGTGAATGCAACGGATAATCGCGATTGACGTGGGGAGAGCAGGGCGCGGTTCGCGCCGGATCGGCCCTGGCGGAAGCTGGTCGGCCTCTGGATTCCTCCGGTCGCTGCCCGCGGACACCACCCCGCGCGAACAGCGGCCGAAGGCCGCCGCGCGAGCGCCCGACCGCCCTCACGGGCGGGCGCTTTTGCAGCTTCGCAATCCGCACGGACACTGGGGTTTGGCCACACTATAAAGTGAAGACCTCAAGCGTTGCTGCGCCCACCCGCGGCCGGTCGCTCGCGCGGCTTCGCGTCAAGGAGTCGGCGCCACTTGTGGCCAGACGCCGCCGATCCGCCCGTCAGCCCGGGCGCGCCGCCTCGGGCGGCGGCGGGACCGGCAGCGACAGGTAGGCCTCCGCCGGGATCGGCACCAGCGCCGTGATCCCCAGAAGCCCGCGGTCCCCGGGTGCGAGCGCGGCAATCGCGTCGGCCACCGCGGCCGCATGCGCCGCCGCGTCGCGCCCCTTCGCGGTGATGTATGGCAGGCCCGGAACCGGCGCCGAACGCGCGACGACGCGCAGGCCGTCGGTCAGCCCGGGCTCGAACCGCTCGAGGTTGCGCCAGGTGACGGCGTCGATGGCGGCCAGATCGGCGCGCCCCCCGGCGACCGCGCGCGCGCTGTCGCGGTGCGCGCCGGTGCGGATCGCCGCGCCAAAGGCGACGCCCGCGGCCAGGGCCGCGGCCCAGCCCGACTGCGACAGCGGATCGTTGTAGGCGAGCCTCGCCCCGGCGAAGGCGCCGAGCCCGTCGCGCGGGTCGCCGGCGCGGGCGCAGAACACGCTCTGGTAATACCCGGGCGGCATGTCCGGCAGGCCGTAATCCGGCGTGCCGACCAGCGCGACCGCGCCATGCAGCCGCGCGCGGTAGGGCAGGCCGCAGGTTTGCGCCAGCACCAGGTCCCGCGCGCGCCAGACCTGCCAGGGATCGACGCCGCGGGTCAGCCGCGCCGGTGCGGCGATGCCGCGCGCCTGCAGCGCGCCGCGGATCAGGCTCCAGTACCGGTCATGCACCGCGGCGGTCTCGGCCCGCTCGTACATCGGCAGCGCCGCGATCACCCCAGCCGCGCCTCCACCCTGCGCCGCGCCAGCGCGCTGTCGCGGTCGTTGACGCCAAGCAGGTTGGCGACCAGCCGCAGCAGCGCGTCCTCCTCGTGGTCGCGCACGCCGTCGGCCAGCACCACATCCCACAGCGCCTCGATCACCGCCTCGCGGTCCTCGTAGGGCACCGCGTCCTTGATCGCGCGGGTGAAGCGCACCGTGTCCGGCGCCTCGGCTTCCAGGGCCTCGGCCTCGGTGCGCAGCTTCGGCGCCTCGAACGGGCTGAGACCGTAGCGCAGGGCAAGGATGCGGTCGATCCGCCCGGCCTCTTCCGCCGCATAGTCGCCATCCGCCCTTGCGATGCGCACCAGAAGCGCGGCCAGCGCAAGCCTGGCGTCGGGGTCGGGCAGGGGGGGCGGGTCTGGCTGGGTTAGCCGTTTGATCAGGTCGCCAAACATCCGGCTGATATAATCCGCCACGCCGCGCGGCGAAAGGGCCGCCGCATCAGGTATGCGACAGGCGAATCGACATCTTCTTCAGCGCGTCCATGTCGGCCTGGCTGAGCACCGACAACCCCAGCGTGGCGCGGTGCAGCGCCAGGACGCATTTCTGGATGTCCGCGATCTCGGCGTCGAAATAGTCGCGGTCGGCGCGCCCGAAACCACCCATCGAGCGCGAATCGCTGTCCACAATCGAGATCGTGGTGCCATAATTCAGCCCGTGGCGCGCCGCCTTGCCCATCACGTCGGCAGGATCGTCGTCGGCCAGGTCGCGCCAGCGGATGAAGCCGGTATTGTGAAAGCCCCAGTGCACCGCGGGGTCGCGCAGCTGCAACCCCTGCTCGCGGTAATATTCCACCCAGTCCGGCGGGAAGGTCTGAAAGAGAAACGCAGGGCCCGAAAACCCCAAATGCATGCCGAAAGCGAACCCCCCGGGGGTCATTTCGTCCAGCTCGGAAAGCAGAGCGGCGATACTCGCTCGATTATCCACGAAATCGTCCCGATTTCTCTATAAAGTTGCGTACCTGCACCCGAATGCCTATTCTTGGGAAAGCAGTGATTCTTAAGCGGTGTTAGCATGATGTTAGCACCCGAGGTAGGGATACGGATTTGAAATGACCATCGAGTCGGCAACGGAGATGCTCGACGGCCTGGCGCCGGGCGGATATTTCCTTGCTTTGCGGATGGGATTCGTCTTCCCCGTGTTCGAAAAGAAAACGCTCCCGCCGAAGTGGATCGACCGCTATTCGGCCCGCGGATACGTGCTGGTCGACCCGGTGATGCACTGGATGTACCAGAATGTCGGCGCCGCACGGTGGAGCGAGCTTGGCCTGGCCGATCCGCATAAGGTATTGGAACAGGCCAAACTTTACGGCCTGAACTACGGCGTGGCGGTGTGCTGCGCCGATCCCGGCGAGCGCACGCAGCGCAGTTTCGGGTCCTTCGCGCGCGGCGACCGCGAATTCACCGAATCGGAAGTCGCGGCACTTGCCGACTGCGTGTCGCGCCTGCACCGCGAGATGGTGCCGCCGAAAAACCTGACCAAGGCCGAGCTGGAAGCGCTGCGCATGGTCAAGAACGGCCTGCTGATGAAGGAGATTGCGAATCTCCTGGGCGTGTCCGAGGGCGCCGTCAAGCAGAGGCTGAAAAACGCCAAAATGAAGCTGAGGGCCAAGACCAGCACCCACGCCGCGACCATGGCGACCACGTTCGGGCTCATCTGACCGTCCCTGAATCGGAAAAAATCGACCGAAATCGTTAAGATTCGGCGAATTATCATTAACAACCGGCCCAAAGATGCATTTAATCACTCTGCGTAAAGGAGAGTGAGAAATGCGGAACATCACTTTTGACTTGTCGACGCTGCACGAGCACGGCCCGGCGTTCTTCGACTACCTCAAGTTGCGTAAGCGGTTCTTCGTGGACCAGCTCGGCTGGGACGTGCCCCACAACGACAACTACGAGATGGACCAGTACGACAATCCGACGGCGTGGTATTCGCTGGTCGTCGAGGATGGCGAGGTCCTGGGCGGCGCCCGCGTCATGGCGACGAGCGCGAAATGGGGCAAGCATACCTACATGATGGGCGATGCCTCCCACGGCCGTCTGGACGACATCCCGAGCGGCGTGATGCAGCAGGGGATCGCCACGCCCGAAGTGTGGGAGATGACGCGGCTGGTGGTATCGGACGGAATCCGGGACTTCGCCGACCGGCGCGTCGCGCTGCAAATGGTCTGCGACGGCTGCATCGACATCGTCCAGGCCCATGGCTGCATCGAGTTGCGCGCGATGTCGTCCCTGGCGATGCTGTGGGTGCTCAGGCAGGTGGGCTATCCGGTCGATCGCGTCGGCGAGATCTGGCGCGACCCGGGCGACGGGCGGCAGTATTCCGCGATGAAGATGGATATCGCGCCGATGAACCACGCCATCGCGGCCGAATAGCCGGTGCCCCGCGGCGGCCCGGTCCGCCGCAGCACCGGCCTGGCGCGCCGTGCCAATGCGCGCCGACGCCCTGCAGGTGGCGACCCGGGATTGGCAAGGCGGGCACAGACGCATTTCTCCTCTCCTCCGCCCGCTGCCAGGGAAAAGAAAACGGCCCGGCCCCGCGCCGGGCCGGCCGATTCTGCCAGAGCCTTTGTGGTCAGACCAACCGCGACACCTCCTTCGCCGCCCGGATGAAATCCGCGAACAGCGGGTGGGGCGCGAAGGGTTTCGATTTCAGCTCGGGGTGGAACTGCACGCCGATGAACCACGGATGGTCCTCCCACTCGACGATTTCCGGCAGCCGTCCGTCCGGCGACATGCCGGAAAACCGCAGCCCCTGATCCTCCAGCGCCTTGCGGTACTTGATGTCGACCTCGTAGCGGTGGCGGTGCCGCTCGTCGATGGCGAGGTTACCGTAGATGCCGGCCACCCGGCTGCCGGCGGCCAGCGTCGCGTTGTAGGCGCCCAGCCGCATCGTTCCGCCCTTGGCGTCGCTGACCTTGCGGCTGACCTTCTGGTTGCCCTTCACCCATTCCTTCAGGTGATAGACCACCGGCTCGAACCGCTTCTCGCCGGCCTCGTGGTCGAACTCCTCGGACCCCGCCCTGGCCATCCCGGCGAGGTTCCGCGCCGCCTCGATCACCGCCATCTGCATGCCCAGGCAGATGCCCAAGTAGGGCACCTTGTGGACGCGGGCGAACTCGGCGGCCTTGATCTTGCCCTCGGTGCCGCGCTCGCCGAAACCGCCCGGGACCAGGATCGCGTGATAGGGCTCCAACAGCGGCGTCGGGTCCTCGCGCTCGAAAATCTCGGCGTCGATCCAGTCGGACCGCACCTTGACCCGGTTCGCCATGCCGCCATGGGTCAGCGCCTCGGCGATCGACTTGTAGGCGTCTTCCAGCTGCGTGTACTTGCCGACGATGGCGACGCGCACCTCGCCCTCGGCATTGTGGATCCGGTCCTCGACGTCGATCCAGCGGTCGAGGTTGGGCCGCGGTGCCGGGCTGATCTGGAACGCGTCCAGCACCGCCTGGTCGAGGCCCACCTTGTGATAGGCCATCGGCGCCTCGTAGATCGACTTCAGGTCATAGGCCGGGATCACCGCCTCGGGACGCACGTTGCAAAACAGCGCGATCTTGTCGCGTTCCTTGTCCGGGATCGGCTGTTCCGAGCGGCAGACCAGGATATCCGGCTGCAGCCCGATCGAGCGCAATTCCTTCACCGAGTGCTGCGTCGGCTTGGTCTTCAGTTCGGACGAGGCGGCGAGATAGGGCAGCAGCGTCAGGTGCATGAACACGCATTGTCCGCGCGGGCGGTCCTGGGCGAACTGCCGGATCGCCTCGAAGAACGGCAGCCCCTCGATGTCGCCCACCGTGCCGCCGATTTCGCACAGCATGAAATCGACCTCGTCCTCGCCGATGGCGATCCACTCCTTGATCTCGTTGGTGACGTGCGGGATCACCTGGATCGTCTTGCCCAGATAGTCGCCCCGGCGCTCCTTCTCCAGCACGTTGGAATAGATCCGCCCCGACGAGACGCTGTCGGTCGCGCGCGCCGCCACCCCGGTGAAACGCTCGTAATGCCCGAGATCCAGGTCCGTTTCGGCGCCGTCGTCGGTGACGAAGACCTCGCCATGCTCGAAGGGCGACATCGTGCCCGGGTCGACGTTCAGATAGGGGTCCAGCTTCCTGAGCCTGACGGTGAAGCCGCGCGCCTGCAGAAGCGCGCCGAGCGCGGCCGAGGCCAGGCCCTTGCCCAGGGACGAAACCACGCCGCCGGTGATGAAAATGTAACGCGCCATCTGGGCCGCGACCCCCCCGTGAAAGCCTCCGCTCGATCTGCGGAACGCGTGCGATTCGGCTCGCCGAATCCGCGCATCCACGGGATTCAAGCTATAGCCGGGTTCGGAAAACCGCGCAAGCGGACGACAAGATGCAGTGGCGGCACGCGGGCGCGCCGCAACGCTTGGTGCTCAATCCGCGCGCGGCGGGGTCAGCGGCGCATCGCCGGCCGCGGGCGGCAGCAGGTCGCCGCCGGCCGGCAGCCCCGGTGCGGTCTCTTCCGCCGCAGGCGGCTGGGCGCCGAGGCGGTCGATCACCGAGGTATCGGCCGAGTTCTGCGCCGCGAGGATCGTCATGATCAGGCTCATCGCCATGAAGGCGGCGCCGAGAATCCAGGTCAGCTTGCCCAGCGCCGTGGCCGCCGAACGGCCCGACACGATGCCGCCGCCGCCGCCGATGCCCAGCCCGCCGCCCTCGGACCGCTGCAACAGCACGACCCCGATCAGCGCGAGCGCCAGGATCAGCAGGATGATGAGGATGACATTTTCCATCGCGGCGCGACCTTTCCCGGGAACGCGCCGTATCTAGAGCCTCGCGCGGCCCGCCGCAACCCCGCGCGGCACCGTCGGCGCGCCCCCCGGCCGCGATCGTTCAGGCGTCGGCGTCGTCCACGTCGTACTGGCCCGACAGCGCGCGGCGGATGAAGCTCCAGCTCAGCCCGACGCCCAGCACGATCGACAGGGCGAAGATCCCGAGCCAGACCATCGCGCTGGTGTTCTCCAGCGACAACAGCCCCGTGTCGTAGAGCACCCAGATCAGCGCGGCGACCAGCGCCAGCACCAGGAACATCCCGAAGGGGCCGATCGAGCGCAGCGTGGCGCGCAGATAGATCACGTAGCCGGTCACCAGCACCAGCCCCAACAGCACCGTCAGCGGCAATTGCTCGCCCCAGTTCGCGCCCGCCCAGCGGAAATAGTTCCATTCGGTGGGGTTGAAGGTCGCGGCGACGAGGACGAAGGCGAAAGCCCACCGCAGCAAGAAACCCATTCCCGATATCTCCGCTCTGTTCTTCTTTCTTTTTCCCCTGATTGGCCGATTTGCACCCGCCCTGTCCAGCCCTGCGGCAGATTTCCGGTTTCCCGCGCGGTCAAGCGTGGCTATATGGCCCGCGTTTGTCGCCAGGTGAGGATCGGACATGGCCAATGTCGTCGTCGTGGGCGCCCAGTGGGGCGACGAGGGTAAGGGCAAGATCGTCGACTGGCTGAGCGAGCGGGCGGACGTGATCTGCCGCTTCCAGGGCGGGCACAATGCCGGGCACACGCTGGTCGTGGGCGGCGAGGTCTACAAGCTGCACGCGCTGCCCTCGGGCGTGGTGCGGGGCGGCAAGCTTTCCGTGATCGGCAACGGCGTGGTGCTGGATCCCTGGCACCTGGTGCGCGAGATCGAGGCGATCCGCGGCCAGGGGGTCGAGATCACGCCTCGGACGCTGATGATCGCCGAGAACACGGCCCTGATCCTGCCGTTCCATGGCGAGCTGGACCGTGCCCGCGAAGAGGCCGCGCAGAAGGGCACCAAGATCGGCACCACCGGGCGCGGCATCGGCCCGGCCTACGAGGACAAGGTCGGCCGCCGTTCGGTGCGGATGGCCGATCTCGGCGACGAGGCGACGCTGGTGGCCCGCGTGGACCGCGCGCTGCAGCACCACGACCCGCTGCGCCGGGGCCTCGGCATCGAGCCGGTGGACCGCGACGCGCTGCTGGCCGAGCTGCGCGCGATCGCGCCCTCGGTGCTGGAATACGCGGCGCCGGTCTGGAAAGTGCTGAACGAGAACCGCAAGGCGGGCAGGCGCATCCTGTTCGAGGGCGCGCAGGGCGCGCTTCTGGACATCGACTTCGGCACCTACCCCTTCGTCACCTCGTCGAACGTGATCGCCGGGCAGGCGGCCACCGGCACCGGGATCGGCCCAGGCGCGATCGACTTCGTGCTCGGCATCGTCAAGGCCTACACGACGCGGGTGGGCGAGGGGCCGTTCCCGACCGAGCTGGAGGATGCCGACGGGCAGCGGCTGGGCGAGCGCGGGCACGAGTTCGGCACGACGACGGGGCGCAAGCGGCGCTGCGGCTGGTTCGACGCCTGCCTGGTGCGCCAGACCTGCGCGACCTCGGGCGTCAACGGCATCGCGCTGACCAAGCTCGACGTGCTGGACGGGTTCGAGCGGCTGAGGATCTGCACCGGCTACGATCTCGACGGCGAGCGGCTGGACCACCTGCCCACGGCGGCCGACGCGCAGGCGCGCTGCGTGCCGGTCTACGAGGAAATGCCGGGATGGTCGGCCTCGACCGAGAGCGCGCGGTCCTGGGCGGACCTGCCGGGCGAGGCGGTGAAATACGTCCGCCGGATCGAGGAACTGATCCAGTGCCCGGTGGCCCTGTTGTCGACCTCGCCCGAGCGCGACGATACGATCCTGGTCACCGACCCGTTTGCGGATTGAGCCACGGGCGTACCGCTTCGGGCGGCACCGGCAAGGAGAACGCGACATGCCCCTCAGCTACAAGGCCCGCCGCCGCTGGTCGCTGGTGATTCTTCTGATCGGCCTGCCGGTCTACGTGGTCGCGGCGATCACGGTTGTGAACTGGTTCGAGCGGCCGGGACTGGTGGTCGAGCTTCTGATCTACGTCGTGCTCGGCATCGTCTGGGCGCTGCCGTTCCGCGCGGTGTTCTGCGGCATCGGCCGGGCCGACCCCGACGACGAAAAGGGGGCGGAGTGACGCCAGGCCGCTCCGCCCCAGGTCGCGCCAGAAGCGCGCACACGAAACTCAACCGGCCGAGCGGGCGGCCTGTTCCTCGTCGGGGGGCACGAAGCGGCTGGTTTCCGGCAGCAGGAACTGGCCGCGCTTGACCCGGATGATCCGGCCCTCGCGCAGGCAGACGCCGAAGGCGCGCAGGCCGTCCTCGCGGGACACGCTGCCCTCGGGATAGAGCCGCAGCATGCGCCGCATGATCTGCGGACGCGAATTGAACTCGGCGCCCTCGACATACAGCCCGAAGGCCAGCGAGGCTTCGAGGATTTCCTGCAGCCCCTCGGCGCCGGTCTCGTAGACGTAGGTCTGGAAATTCTCGGCTTCGCGCAGGATCCGGGTCGTCGCGGCCTCGGCGGCGGACATGGCCGCCATCACGTCGTTCTCGACTTCGTCCATGCCGTCGGCCTGCACACGGCGCGGGCGGACGGGGGCAGAGGGCTCTGCCGCGCCGGCCTCGGGCGTGTCGACGCGCTGTTCCGAGACCAGCATCAGCGGCGCCATCCGGCGCGGACGGTCCGCGGGGCGCGGCGTCGCTTCACGGCCTTCGCCGGACACGTCGAGCATCTTCGACGAGCGCACCGGCGCGGGGCGCACCTTGGCCTCGGCGGCGGCGGCGAGATCGGCGGCGGCCTCTTCGGTCGCCTTGTCGAGCATCCGCGACGAACGCGGCGGCTCGGGGCGCACGGCCTTGGCCAGGTCGTCGCGGAACCGGTGCATCGTGCGCTCGGTTTCCTGTTCGGCCGATTTCTGCAGCTTGGTTCCATCGGCGCGCACCGCGGCCACGGCGGCCTTGAGATGCGCGATGGCCGAGCGGCGGCGCGAGGTGCCGCGCTCTTCGAGGTGGCTGTCGGCGCGGGCCAGCAGCCTCTCGACCGAGGCGTCGTCGGCCTCGGGCGGGTGGCGGTCGGCGCGCGGCTCGTCCTCGGCTTCGGCCGCCGCCTCGGCGGTTTCCGCTTCGTCCTCGTCCTCGGCTTCGGCGTGGTCCTCGGCCCCGGTCTCGGCGCCTTCGCGCTCGACCTCGGCAAGCTCGGCGATCAGGTCTTCCTCGTCTTCCTCGGAAAGCCCGGTCTCGCCCAGCGTCCTGCGGATCGCGTCGGCGCCGGTCGGTTCGGTGGCGTCCGCTTCGGCTTCCGCGGGTTCCTCGGCGGGCGCCTCGGCCTCGGCCTCTGCCTCTGCCTCGGCTTCGGTCTCCATGCCGCCCTCGGCCATGATCCGGTCGAACTCGTCGCGGCGCATCTTCATCACCCGCACGCGCGGGCCCTCTGCCGCGGCGTCGTCGGTCGCATCCGCCGCGGGGGCGAGATCGGCGCGCTGGGCCTCGGTCAGCACCAGTTTCTCGGGTGCCGCCTGGTGCGCGGCCGCTTCCTCACGCTCGGCCTCGGGCTCTTCCGCGGCGGTTGCGTCGAGGATGCCCGACAGGTCGATATCGGCCGGCTCGTCCTCTTCGAAGGCGGTCTCGGGGCGCGTGTCGGGAAGGGTGGGTCCCGCGACGTCCTCGGCGATGTCCTCGGAGATGTCTTCAGCGATATCTTCGGCGACCTCTTCCGCGACCTCTTCCGCGGTCTCGGGCGCCACGGCATCCTCGCCGAGGACCGCCGCCAGGTCGACGGGGCCTTCGTCTTCGGCATCGGCGGCTGCGACGTGCTCGTCGGCTTCCGCCTCGTCCGCGGCGGCCCCGGGCATCGCGGCCCCGGCCATCTCCAGGTCTTCGGCGTGCAGCGCCGCGTCGCCCATGTCGGCCGCTTCGTCCCCGGCGTCGTCCTCGGGGCCGGCGGCCAAGGCGGCGGACTCTTCCTCTGCCTCGGCCGTCAGATCGGGCAGATCCAGCGCGGTGTCGTCCTCTGCGACCTCGGGCGCGACGAGCGCGTCCTCGTCCTCGGCGACCTCTGCGACCTCGGCGGAAGCTTCTGCCATCAGGCCGGACAGGTCGATCTCGTCGGCTTCCGGTTCTTCGGCGGCCGCCTCTACCGCGGGCTCCGCGGCGGTCGCGGCCATGTCCTCGGCGTCGTCGGTGATTTCTGCGACGGCCTCGCCGGCCTCCGCGGCGGCCTCTTCGGCCTCCACGGTTCCGGCAGCGGCCTCGCCCAGCACCGCGGCGACGTCGATGTCCTCGGCGGCCTCGACAGGGGTCTCCTCGTATTCTTCCTCGGCCTCGGTTGCGGCCTCGGGCGTCACGGCCCATGCCTCGGCCTCTGCCTCCGCCTCTGCCTCGGGCATCGCAGGCTCGGGCTCGGCCTCGGCCTCGGGCATCGCGGGCTCGGCCGCGGTCTCTGCCTCGGGCGTCGGGGCGGGCGCGGGCTCGGGCGCAAAGGCGGTGGCCATGCCGGCGGCACCATAGATCGGCTCGGCATGCTCGTCCTCGGCGAAGGCCGCGTTCATCAGCGGCTCGGGCTCGTTCCGGGCGCGGGCGACCGCGGCGCGGATCCGCGCGAGCTTGGCGGCGACGCTTTCGTCGGCGTGCGGGACCGGCTCTGCCGCGGCCGGAGCAGGCGGCGCGGCAGGCGGTGCGGCAGGGGCGGCCCCGGCCTGCGGTTCTTCCGTCTTCTTCGGCGCCGGCGCGGTCTGGTCCTCGACCTGGCGCAGGATCACGCCGTTGTCCTGAACCCGCGCCTCGACGCGGCGCTGGATCTCGCGCTCGGCGATGCGGTGCAGCATCTCGGCATCGGGCGTCGGCGGTTCGGCACCGAAATAGCGGTCATCCGCCGCGAGATCGCGGAAATACTCCGCAATCGAACGCATCGTGGAAAATGGATCGTCGAACCCCTCGAGCGTGCACGAGAACGTGCCGTAGGACACTGTCAGGATTTTGTTCGCGTTAACCATCGTACAGTCGCTTTCTCCCCCGATCCAGCCCGCCCGGTTTACCACTCAGTGGTTCCGAAATCGGAACAGAACCGGGTAGGTCACGGTATTTTTTCTGGGTCAGATTGTGACTTGTTTCCGAATGCACCAATAATATCCACATGGATGACCCGATTGTCCAATCTCGCGAAATGGTGACGCTTGTCGGGGCGTCCGCCACCGATCCGGACGTTCTGGCCGAATCGCTTGCGCTCGCTCCGGTTCTTGTAGCCGCAGATGGTGGCGCCGGTGTGGCGCTGGCCAACGGGCACATGCCCGTGGCGGTGATCGGCGACTTCGATTCCGCCGATCCGGGGGTGCTGGCGCAGGTGCCGGCGGGCCGGGTGCACCGGATCGCCGAACAGGACAGCACCGATTTCGACAAGGCGGTGCGCCACATCGCCGCGCCGCTGGTGCTGGCGGTGGGGTTCACCGGGCAGCGGCTGGACCACGAGCTTGCGGTCTACAACGCGCTCGTGCGCCACGCCGCGCGACGGGTGATCGTGGTCGGCGCCGAGGATATCTGTTTCCACGCGCCGCCCGTCCTGCGGCTGGCGCTGGAGCCCGGCTGCCGGGTGTCGCTGTTTCCGATGGCCGAGATTCGCTGTGCCAGCGAGGGGTTGCGCTGGGCGACCGACGATCTGGTTTTCGCGCCCTGGGCGCGGGTCGGCACTTCGAACCTGGCGGAAACCGGCCCCGTGGTGCTGCGGCCGGCGGCGCCGGGGATGCTGGCGATCCTGCCGCGCGCCGCGCTCAGGGCGGCGACGCGGGCGTTGGCAGCCGCGTGACGGCGCGCTCGCGCGCGATGACGTAAAGCCCCGCCGCCATGGTCAGCGCGATGCCGGCCAGCGCCAGGCCGTCGGGAAAGTCGCGGAACACCAGCCAGCCGATCAGCGTGGCAAAGGGAATCTCCAGGTATTGCATCGGCGCCAGCGTGGCCGCCGGCGCAAAGCGCAGCGACCAGGTCATCAGCAGATGCGCCAGCGTGCCCAGCCCGCCCAGCAGCACCAGAAGGCCCCAGATGCGCGCCGAAGGCGCCGCGGGGTCGAGCGCGGGCCAGCCCAGCGCCTCGCCCGCGAGCATCGGCGGCAGGAGAAGCGCGCAGGCCATCAGCCCGCTCACCGCCTGCAGCTCGACCGCGCCGGTGGCCTTGGCCAGCCGGCGCGTGACCAGCATGAACAGCGCGAAGACCACCGCCACCAGCAGCGGCAGCAGCGCCGGCGGGCCCACCGCGGCGAAACTCGGCTGCACCACCAGAAGCGTGCCGGCGAAGCCCGCGGCGCAGGCCGCCAGCCGGCGCGCGCCGACCTCCTCGCCCAGCACGTACCTGCCGAGCAGCAGCATGATGAACGGCATCACGAAGGCGATGGCGATCGCATCGGCGAGCGGCAGGAACTGCAGCGCGAGGAACATCGCGCCGATGCCGGTGATGTGCAGAAGCGTGCGCAGGAAGGCGAGCCACAGATGCCCCGGCGCCATCCGCAAGCTGCGCCCGGTGGCCCAGACCAGCGGCACCAGGATCGCCGCCTGCACCGCAAAGCGGGTCGCGACCAGCTGGCCCAGCGGCACCGTGCCGCCAAGCAGCTTGGCCACCGCGTCGCCCATCGGCGCGAGTATGCAGAAGCCGGTCATCAAAAGGATGCCGAAAAGCGGCCGGTCCGCGGTCATGGCGCGAGGCTAGGGCAAGATGGCGCGCGATGGAATCGCCGGGGACATGAGAGTTTTCCCGGGGGCGTGGTGCGAGCTTCCGGGGCAACGGCGCGCATTCGGCGAGGGGCTGCTTTCCCTAGGGGGCAGGGCGGGCTTGCGCGACGGCGCGCGGGCTTGGCTGGGGCGGGCGTGCGAGCCGGCGCTCGCGCAGGATTACGTAAAGCCCCGAGCCGACGATGATCGCGATCCCGAGCCCGGTCTGCGCGTCGGGCAAATCGGCGAAGACCAGGTAGCCCAGCGCCGTGGCGGCGACGATTTCGAGATATTGCAGCGGGGCGAGCGTGGCCGCCGGCGCATGGCGCAGCGCCGCCGAGATCATCACGTGCGACAGGCTGGCCGTGACGCCGATGCCGGCGAGGAAGGCCCAGTACCGGCCCTCCGGCAGCACCGGGTCCAGCGGGGCGACAGCGCTTCCGTCGAAGGCCAGAAGCAGCGGCAGGATCAGGGCCGAGGCGGCAAGCGCCGTCCAGGCCTGCAGCGCCACCGGGTGCAGGCTGTGCGCCATGCGGCGGGTGAGGATCATATAGAGCGCGAAACAGACCGCCGTCACCAGCGGCAGCAGCGCGACCGGCCCGAAGGCGGCAAGGCTGGGCCGGATCACCAGCAGCGCACCGGCGAATCCGGTGGCGCAGGCCAGCAGCCGGCGCCAGCCCACGGCCTCGCCGAGAAACGCCGCGCCGAGCAGCGTCAGCACGAAGGGCTCGACGAAGAAGATCGCGATGGCATCGGCGATCGGCATCACCCGCAGCGCGGCGAAGAACGCGCCGGTGGCGGCGAGGATCAGCCCCGCGCGCGCGAAGTGGATGCGCAACTCCGGCGGGCCGGGCCAGACCAGCCGGCCGAGCACGGCCGCCAGCGGCAACAGTAAAAGCGCCTGCACGCCGAAGCGAAACGCGAGGATCTGGCCCACCGGGATCGCCTCGCCGGCCAGCTTGGCCAACGCGTCCATCCCCGGCGCCACGATGGTGAAGCCGATCATCAGGAGGATGCCGAGAAGGGGCCGGTCCGACGCCATGGCCGCGAGGTTAGGCGCGCGCAGCAGGCCGGGCTGTTCCCGTTGCGACGGCTTTCGGGTCGCGGGCGTTGCCATGTTGAGCGCTTCCGCGCGCTCTTTTCCGGCAAGCCGAGAGGCGACGCGTCATGGCCGGCGTGGTGCCGCCGGGCGGTGTCGGGACAGGCGTATTTCCGACGAGAACAATCCGCGGACCCGTGCCCCGGGGCCGGGCGCCGCGGCCGGACGGGCCGCCGCTGGTTGCCTCAGCAGTTCGGCACGTTGACCGCGAGACCGCCGAGCGAGGTTTCCTTGTACTTCTCGCTCATGTCCTGCCCGGTCTGGCGCATGGTCTCGATACAGGCGTCGAGCGGCACCAGGTGGGTGCCGTCGCCGCGCAGGCTGAGCGAGGCGGCGCTGACCGCCTTGATCGCGCCAAGCCCATTGCGTTCGATGCAGGGCACCTGCACCAGCCCCCGGACCGGGTCGCAGGTCATGCCGAGGTGATGTTCGAGCGCGATTTCGGCGGCGTTTTCCACCTGTTCCGGCGTGCCGCCCAGCACCGCGGCAAGGCCGGCGGCCGCCATGGCGCTGGCGCTGCCGACCTCGGCCTGGCAGCCGCATTCCGCGCCGCTGATCGAGGCGTTGTGCTTGACCAGCCCGCCGATCGCGGCCGCCGTCAGAAGGAACTCGCCCACGCGGGAGGGCACCGCGCCCGGCACGTGATCCAGCCAGTAGCGGATCACCGCGGGCACCACGCCGGCCGCGCCGTTCGTCGGCGCGGTGACGACCTGTCCGCCGGCGGCGTTCTCTTCGTTCACCGCCATGGCGTAGACGCTCATCCAGTCGTTGATCGTGTGCGGTGCGTTGATGTTCATGCCGCGCTCGGCCAGCAGCGCGTCGTGGATCGGCTTGGCGCGGCGGCGCACGTTCAGCCCGCCGGGCAGGGTGCCCGGTGTGGCGAGCCCGCGGTCCATGCACTCGCGCATCACTTCCCAGATCCGCGTCAGCCCGCGGTCCAGTTCCGCGTGGCTGCGGCGGGTAAGCTCGTTGGCGCGCTTCAGATCCGCCACCGAACCGGCCTCGGCCGCGCACATCGCCAGCATCTCGGCGGCGGTCTTGAACGGGTAGGGCACCGGCGCCCCCTCGTCGGTGTCCTTGCCGGCGGCAAGTTCCGCCTCGGTCAGCACGAAGCCGCCGCCGATCGAGTAATACGTCTCCTGCAGGATCACGTCGCCCTGGGCGTCCTTGGCGGCCAGGATCATGCCGTTGGCGTGCCCCGGCAGCGGCGCGCCGTAGTCGAAGACCAGGTCCCGCGCGGGGTCGAAGACCAGCGGCGGCAGGCCCGGGGGTTCGACCTGGCAGGTTGCGGCGATGCGCGCCAGCGCCGCCTCGGCGCTGTCGCGGTCATAGCTGGCGGGCTCGAACCCGGCGAGCCCGAGGATCGTGGCGCGGTCGGTGGCATGCCCCACCCCGGTGAAGGCGAGCGAGCCGTGAAGCGAGGCGCGCAGGCCGTGGGCCGTGAACGGCGAGGCGCGCAGCGTGTCGAGAAACCGCGCCGCGGCCACCATCGGCCCCATCGTGTGCGACGAGGACGGGCCGACGCCCACCTTGAACATGTCGAAGACGGATACGAACATCGCGGGGCTCCTGTCGGCATCGGCGGCCTTCTGGCAGGTATCCTGCCGCGGGCGCCCGCCATTTGCGACGCTTTTTGGCCCGTTCTCGCAACAGGTTTGCATTTCGCCGCGAATTGCGCATGGCTTGCCGGAAAGCGGAGGCACCCATGATCGCGATCATCTTCGAAGTCGAGCCGGCAGAGGGCCGCAGGGACGAATACCTGGACCTGGCCGCGGCGATGCGCCCGATGGCCGAGAAGATCGACGGGTTCATCTCGGTCGAGCGGTTCCAGAGCCTGACCGATCCCGGGAAGATGCTGTCGATCTCGATCTGGCGCGACGAGGCGGCGGTCGAGGAATGGCGCCGGCTGGCGGCGCACCGCGCGATGCAGAAGCGCGGGCGCGAGGGCGTGTTCCGCGACTACCGGCTGCGGGTGGCACAGGTGATCCGCGACTACGGCATGTTCGACCGCGACGAGGCGCCGCCGGACAGCCTCGAGGCGCTCGATGCCGGGCGGGCCGGCCGGGCTTAACGTGCGCTTAACCCGCGCTTAACCAATTTGGTGCGATTGTGGCGTCACTGGATGGAGGACGCCATGACACGATTCCTTCTTACCGCCGCGGCGGCGGCCACGCTGGTTTTCACCTCGGCGGCATGGACCGAACAGGCGGCGGTCGATCTCGCCGGCGCCTCGATGAGCCGGGCGGCGGTGCCCGCGCCGGGCCCGCGTGCGGCAATGGCCCCCGCGGACGGGCCCGACCGCCTGGTCGAGGGCGTCGCGCGGCTGATCGCGGGCTACGGCAGCGGCGGCCGGATCGGCCCGGACGGGATCGAGCGCTACATCGGCACCAAGCGCGCCGACCTCAGGGCGCGCGAGATGCGCGAGTTCCTGCAGGCCGATCTCGACAACGACCTGAGCGTCAGCGCCGCCGAGCGCGACGCGCATGTCGCCGCCGCAGATGCCGGCGACCGGGTAAGGCTCTTGACCGATTTCCGCGCCGCCGATCTCGACGAGGACGGCACGGTCGGCTTCGCCGAGATGCGCGCCCGCGCGCACGCCAACGCGATCCGGGTGCTCAGCGAACAGAACGCCGCCGACCTGCGCGACCTGATGCTGTTCGACCTCGACGGCGACGGCTTCGTGGCGCTGGACGAGGTGCGCCTGTTGTCGCCGGGGCCGGGCCGCGGCGCCTGAGCCGCGCGGCGCGGCCGGTCAGGCGGCCGGCAGCAGAACGCCCGCGAAATATGCCGCCAGCGCCTCGCGGGCGTCGAGCGGCAGGACATGGGCGACGTGCTGGTCGGGGCGCACCACGACCAGCGCGCCCCGGTCCCGGTCGATGCCGCGCATCCCGAATATGTCCGCGCCCGATTTCAGGTCGGGGCAGAGGATTTTCTCATAGTCGTGTAGGCTGTAGCGCCCCTTCGCCGGCAGCAGCAGCGGCGGCATCCCGCCCAGCGACAGCGCGCGGTGGCCCTGCTGGAACACCGCGCGCAGGTCGATGACCGCGTCGATGTCGTCGCCCCGGGGCGTGTGCACGCGGACCGGCGAGGCCGGATCGCCGGCGAGATACCGGCAGAGCGCGGCCACCGGACCGCCGGGCCCGCCGGCATCGCCGGCGCCGGCGAAGCGAACAGCCGGAACCGGCCGTCGGCCTTGACCGTGTGGCCCGGCTCGACGCGCCTGGCGTCGGCGAGCCGGATCACCGGCGCCGAGTGGAACCGCATGCCGATCCCGAAGCCCGCGGCCAGGTGCTGGTGCGCGGTCCCGCCGGTCAGCGCCGAAGGCCGGTAGCGGATCGTGGTGCCCGCGGTATAGCGCAGGTGCCGGGTGAAATAGCGCTGCACCTCGGCCGGAAGGGCATCGCCCGCGTCGGCGGCGACCGCGGGCTCGGCCAGGTTCGGGTCGCCCGGGCGAAAGCCGTCAAGGTGGAACTGCATCTCGGGCCCCCGTCTCGTGCGCCAGCTTTCGTCGACCCTAGGCCAAGTCGATCCCCGGTGGAAACGCCCGGCGCCCGGTAATCGCCGTTCCCACCGCGCCCGCGCGCCGCCTCAGGGCCGCGTCGCCACGGTGACGAAATGCGTGATCGTGAAAAAGAACCGCCCCGCCTCGGCCAGTGCGCGCTGTTCGTCCGCCCAGGCGCGGGCCTCGGCCTCGGGCACCAGGGCGTTCGCGATCACGTAGCCGGTCATCAGGTGGATCATCATGTTGGCCAGCCCGTCGGGCCGCAGCCGGGTGTCGGAAAACGCCACCGCGACGGTGCGGTCGTGGACGAACCCCGCGTCGCGCATCTGCCCGGGCAGCGTCGCCGGCACGGTGCGGTCGGCCAGGTGCCGGTCCCAGGCGCGCATCATCCGGGCCATGCGGCCGGGCTCGGCGCTGTGCATCGCGAAAGTGTCCCAGTGCAGGTCGCCGATCACCAGCCGCCCGCCGGGGCGCAGCGCTCGGAACAGCCCGGCCAGTGCGGCGGGGATGTCGTCGAAATACTCGAAGACCTGCAGCGACACCGCGCGGTCGATGCTGGCCGGCTCGAGCGGCAGGTCGAACGCGCTGCCCTCGATCAGGTCGACATTGCCCAGCCCGCCGCAATGCTCGCGCGCCGAGGCCAGCATGTCGCCGGACGGATCGACGCCGATCACCCGGCCGGCCGGCCCGACCGCGCGGGCAAGTTCTGCCGTCATCAGCCCGTTGCCGCAGCCGAGGTCCAGCACGATGTCGCCGGGCTCTGCCTCCAGCGCGTCGAAATTGGCGCGCCGCCGGCGCGACACGTCCGCGCCGCGATAGGCGGTGTCGAGAATCTCGGTCGTCGCCGCGTCGAATTCCAGCATCCGTCCTCCCTCCGGCTTTGCGCCGAGACTAGACCGGACGCCCCCCGTCACGCCACCGGGTCGGGCCGGGTCAGGATGAACAGCGCAGCGCCGCCCATGCAAACCGCCTGCGCCGCCAGCACCCAGACCGGCGCGCCGAGGATCACCGAGACCAGGAACACCGCCGCCATCGCCGCGACCGAGGCGCGCTTGGCCCCGCGCGAGATCGCGCCGGTTTCCTCCCAGTTGCGGATATGCGGCCCGAAATGCGCATGCTCGACCAGCCAGGCCCGTGCCCTGGGCGCGCCCCGCGCAAAGCAGAACGCGGCGAGGATCATGAACGGCGTCGTGGGCAGCACCGGCAGAAGGATGCCGAGCACGCCCAGCGCCACCGCCACCCAGCCGACGATCAGAAAGGCATATCGGGTCATGTCCGCCGCAGGATTTCAGGTCCCATCCGTGCATATAGACCGCAGGGCGCCGCGCGGCATCCCCGGATTCCCGAAATCCCCCCTCGCGCCCCGCGGCCAAGTTGCTATAACGCCCCCACGCCGCAACGGAGCACGCGCCAATGTCCGGAGAACTCTCGCCCATCGACACCGCCAAATTCGTCGCCGCCAAGCGTGCCGTCGAGTTCGTCGAGGACGGGATGAAGGTGGGGCTCGGCACCGGATCCACGGCGGCGTGGATGGTGCGCTGCCTGGGCGAGCTGGTGCGGGACGAGGGGCTCGACATCCAGGGCGTGCCGACCTCGACCCGCACCGCCGATCTGGCGCGCAGGGTCGGGCTGAAGGTCGTCAGCCTCGACGAGGCCAAGTGGCTCGACCTCACCATCGACGGCGCCGACGAGTTCGACCCCGACCTGAACCTGATCAAGGGCGGCGGCGGGGCGCTGTTGCAGGAAAAGATCGTCGCCACCGCCTCCGACCGCATGGTCGTGATCGCCGACGCCACCAAGCAGGTCGAGCGGCTGGGCAACTTCCCGCTGCCGATCGAGGTCGTGCCGTTCGGCTGGCAGACCACCAAGGCGCTGGTCGAGGAAACGCTGTCGGGGCTCGACGTGCTGGGCGACAAGGTGACGCTCAGGCTGAGCGGCGAGGCGCCGTTCGTGACGGACGAGGGCAACTATATCCTCGATCTGCACCTGCACCGCATCGCCAATCCGCGCCAGGTCAGCCTGGTGATGAACCAGATTCCGGGCGTGGTGGAAAACGGGCTGTTCATCGACATCTGCGACGTGGTGGTGATCGGCCACGGCGACGGCCGGGTCGAGGTCAACGACATCAACTCGGGCACGCACGAAGAGGACCGCATCGAGTTCGTCGAAAGCGCGAACTTGTTCTCGGACCTCGGCGACTGAGGCCGGGATGGCGTTCGACTGCGATCTTTTCGTGATCGGCGGCGGCTCGGGCGGGGTGCGGGCCGCGCGCACCGCCGCGGCGACCGGCGCCAGGGTGGCACTCGCCGAGGAAAGCCGGATGGGCGGCACCTGCGTGATCCGGGGCTGCGTGCCGAAAAAGCTGATGGTCTTCGCCTCGGGCTACCGCCACATGGCCGAAGACGCCCGCGCCTATGGCTGGAACCACAGCGCCGGCAGCTTCGACTGGCCCGCCTTCCGCGGCAGGCTGCATGCCGAGCTCGACCGGCTCGAGGGCGTCTACCGCGACATCCTTTCGCGCAACAAGGTCGCGATCCACGATACCCGCGCCCGGCTGAGCGACCCGCACACGGTCGAGATGGCCGGCGGCAAGACGGTGACGGCCAAGCACATCCTGGTGGCCACCGGCGGCCACCCGGTGCGGCCCGAACTGCCGAACGCTCAGCTCGGCCTGGTCTCGGACGACATATTCCAGATGGAGAAATTGCCGAAATCGGTGCTGATCGTCGGCGGCGGCTATATCGCGTGCGAATTCGCCTGCATCCTGAACGGGCTGGGCGTCGAGGTGACGCAGTTCTACCGCGGCGCGCAGATCCTGCGCGGCTTCGACGACGAGGCGCGCGGACTGGTGGCCGAGGCGATGCGCGCGCGCGGGATCGACCTGCATCTCGGCACCAACATCGTCGAGATGGCCCCGGCCGAGGCCGACCACGCGCCGCACCCCACCGAATCCGACGCGCTGATGGGCGCGCCGGCGCCGGCGGTGCCGCCGGGCGCCGCCGCAAAGGGGCCGGTCTGGGTCAAGGCCACCAACGGCATGGAAGCGGTCCACGACCACGTCATGTTCGCCACCGGGCGCCGCGCCAACACCGATGGGCTGGGGCTGGAAGAGTGCGGCGTGAAGCTCGGCCGCAGGGGCGAGGTCGTCGTCGACGACTATTCGCAATCCTCGGTGCCGTCGATCTACGCGATCGGCGACGTCACCGGCCGGATCGAGCTGACGCCGGTGGCGATCCGCGAGGGCATGGCCTTCACCGAGACGGTGTTCCGGGGCAACCCGACCAAGGTCGATCACCAGCTCGTGCCCTCGGCGGTCTTCACCCAGCCCGAACTCGGCACCGTGGGGCTGACCGAGGAACAGGCCGCCGAGCAGGAAGAGATCGAGGTCTACTGCACCTCGTTCCGGCCGATGCGCGAGGCCTTCGCCGGCAAGACCGACCGGGTGCTGATGAAACTCGTGGTCTCGAAGGCGTCGCGCAAGGTGCTGGGCTGCCATATCGTCGCCGACGCGGCGGGCGAGATGATCCAGCTTGCCGGGATCGCCGTGAAGATGGGCGCCACGAAAGAGGATTTCGACCGCACCTGCGCGGTGCATCCGACCATAGCGGAAGAACTTGTCACCATGTCCACCCCGGTGCGTACGGCTTGATTTTCCGGGTCCAGAGGCACAGGTAGCTAGACAAGACCCGACGGGAGCAAAGGAAAGACATCCATATGGCCAGCAATTCAGGCGGACCCTGGGGCGGCGGCGGCGGAAGCGGCGGCGGCAACCGGGGCGGCGGCGACGACAGGGGCGGCGGGCGCCGCCCGGGCGGCGACGGGCCGCAGATTCCCGAGATCGACGAAATCGTCCGGAAGGGCCAGGAACAACTGCGTGTCCTGATGGGCGGGCGCGGCGGCACCGGCGGCGGGCGCCGCGGTGGCGGCGGCGGCCCGCGTTTCACCCGCGGCACGATCGGGATCGGCATCCTCGGCGTGGTCGCGCTCTGGCTCTTCGCCTCGCTCTACACCGTGAAGCCGGAAGAGCAGTCGGTGGAACTGTTCCTCGGCGAATTCAGCGCCGTGGGAAATCCGGGCCTGAACTTCGCGCCCTGGCCGCTCGTCACCGCCGAGGTGCTGCCGGTCACCCGCGAGCAGACCGAGAATATCGGCACCGCCGGTGCGCGCGGCAACGATTCGGGGCTGATGCTGACCACCGACGAGAACATCGTCGACCTCGATTTCCAGGTGGTCTGGAACATCAACGACCCGGCCAAGTACCTGTTCAACCTGGCCCAGCCCGAGGCGACGATCCGCGCGGTCAGCGAATCGGCGATGCGCGAAATCATCGCCGCCAGCGAACTGGCGCCGATCCTGAACCGCGACCGCGCGGTGATCGCCGATACGGCCACGACGCTGATCCAGCAGACGCTCGACGGCTACAACGCGGGCGTCAACATCGTCCGCGTCAACCTCGACAAGGCCGACCCCCCGCGCGAGGTGATCGACGCCTTCCGCGAGGTGCAGGCCGCCGAACAGGAACGCGACCGGCTGGAACGCCAGGCCGACGCCTACGCCAACCGGGTGCTCGCCGGGGCACGGGGCGAGGCCGCGCAGGTGCTGGAAGAGGCCGAGGCCTACCGCGCCCAGGTGGTCAACGAGGCCGCCGGCGAGGCCAGCCGCTTCGTCGCCGTGCTGCAGGAATACCGCAACGCCCCCGACGTCACCCGCAAGCGTCTCTATCTCGAAACGCTCGAAAAGGTGCTGGGCGACGTCGACAAGATCATCCTGGACGAAGCCGTCTCGGGCGCCGGCGGCGGTCAGGGCGTGGTGCCCTACCTGCCCCTGAACGAGCTGCGCCGCAGCGCCATCGCGGGAGGAAACTGAGCCATGCGTCGATCGACCTATCTTCTTCCGGTCATCGTGATCGCGATCGCGGCGCTGCTGTCGTCGATCTTCATCGTGGACGAGCGCGAAAAGGCGCTGGTCCTGCAATTCGGCCAGATCAGGTCGATCAAGGAAGATCCCGGGCTGGCGTTCAAGATCCCGCTGATCCAGGAGGTCGTGCGCTACGACGACCGCATCCTGTCGCTGGATACGCCGCCGACCGAGGTGACGCCGTCGGACGACCGGCGGCTGGTGGTCGACGCCTTCGCGCGCTACCGGATTTCCGATGTCGAGCAGTTCCGTCAGGCGGTCGGCGTCGGCGGCCTGCGCACCGCCGAGGACCGGCTCGAAGGCATCCTGAACGCGCAGATCCGCGCGGTGCTGGGTTCCGAGGGCGTGACCTCGAACACCATTCTCTCGGCCGACCGTGCCGAGCTGATGGCGCGAATCACCCAGCAGTCGCGCAGCCGGGCGCGTCCGCTCGGCCTGACCGTGATCGACGTGCGGCTGAAGCAGACCAACCTGCCGGCGCAGAACCTCGACGCCACCTTCGCCCGGATGCGCGCCGAGCGCGAGCGCGAGGCCGCCGACGAGATCGCGCGAGGCGAGGAAGCCGCCCAGCGGGTCCGCGCCCAGGCCGACCGCACGGTGGTGGAACTGACCTCGGACGCGCGCCGCGAGGCCGAGATCGTCCGCGGCGAAGCGGATGCAGAACGCAACCGGATCTACGCCAGTGCGTTCGGGCAGGACGAGGAATTCTTCGAGTTCTACCGCTCGCTCGCGGCCTATACCCGGTCACTGTTGGGGTCGAACTCGACGCTGGTGATCACGCCGGACAGCGAGTTCTTCAACTACCTCGACAGCGCCAGGGGACGGCTGGCCGCCCCGCCGCAATAGGCCATGGCGACGATCCTTCTTGCGATCGGGCTGGTGCTTTGCGTCGAGGGGCTGGTGTTCGCGCTGGCCCCTTCGCGGCTCGAGGACCTGATGGACGCGCTGCGCCAGATTCCGGTCGACAGCCGCCGGGTGATCGGGCTGGGCGCGCTGGCGCTCGGCATCACGCTGGTCTGGATCGCCAGGTCGCTCGGCGCCTGAGCCTGCCGCGCCGCCGGCACGGCGGCGAATCGGCGCCGCCCGGCCAAGTCGCGGTGGTGCCGAAGTCCGCAAGATGAGATAGTACGGCCGCTGACATAGTTTTCACGCCCTGTTGAGCGAACGCGACAAGGGTTTGAGTTGTGCACCCGCGCACCTATCTCAATGCTCAGGTGCACAGACGACGCTCTGTCCCCGCTTCCCGGCAGAGCTTGCAAGATGGAGATAGGAGTGAAACCTCTAGCAGTCCCCCGACACGCGCCGAATGCAGGCAT
Organism: Rhodobacter sp.; assembly: GCA_041627895.1. Classification (GTDB taxonomy): domain Bacteria; phylum Pseudomonadota; class Alphaproteobacteria; order Rhodobacterales; family Rhodobacteraceae; genus JBFKQC01. The sequence goes on along the minus strand of JBFKQC010000011.1, from coordinate 4,926 downwards.
GGCGCGGCTCTTCTGGCTGACCGCGCTTGCGGCGGCCTTCACCCTTGCGCAGGCGCTTGCCGCCGCGGCGCAGACCCGGCCGGCGAGCTTCGCCGACCTGGCCGAAAAGATCAGCCCGGCCGTGGTGAACATCACCACCTCGACCACGGTCGCGGCCTCGACCGGGCCGAACCCGATCGTCCCCGAGGGCTCGCCCTTCGAGGATTTCTTCCGCGACTTCATGGACCGCAACCAGGACGGCCCGCGCCGCCCACGGCGCAACTCGGCGCTGGGTTCGGGCTTCGTGATTTCCGAGGACGGCTTCATCGTCACCAACAACCACGTGATCGAGACCGCCGACGAGATCCTGATCGAGTTCTTCTCGGGCGATGAACTGCCGGCGACGGTGGTCGGCAAGGACCCGAACACCGACATCGCGCTGCTGAAGGTCGACAGCGCCGATCCCTTGCCCTTCGTCGAGTTCGGCGACAGCGACATCGCCCGCGTCGGCGACTGGGTGATGGCCATGGGCAACCCGCTGGGGCAGGGCTTCTCGGTCTCGGTGGGCATCATCTCGGCCCGCGAGCGGGCGCTTTCGGGCAGCTACGACGACTACATCCAGACCGACGCCGCGATCAACCGCGGCAACTCGGGCGGCCCGCTGTTCAACATGGACGGGCAGGTGATCGGCGTGAATACCGCGATCCTCAGCCCCAACGGCGGTTCGATCGGCATCGGCTTCGCGATGTCGTCGAAGGTCGTCACCCGGGTGGTCGACCAGTTGAAAGAGTTCGGCGAGACCCGCCGCGGCTGGCTGGGCGTGCGCATCCAGGACGTGCAGGACGACGTGGCCGAGGCACTGGGGCTCGAAACCGTCGCCGGCGCGCTGGTCACCGACGTGCCCGAGGGCCCGGCGATGGAGGCCGGGATCGAGGCCGGCGACGTGATCCTCAGCTTCGACGGGCGCGACGTCGAGGACACCCGCCAGCTGGTGCGGATCGTCGGCAATACCGAGGTCGGCAAGGCGGTGCGCGTCGTGGTGTTCCGCGACGGCGAGACCAAGACGCTGGTGGTCACACTCGGCCGCCGCGAAGAGGCCGAAGGCGTGGTGCCCGCCACCGCGCCGGCCGACGAGCCGATCGAGAAGGACGTGCTGGGGCTGACCGTCACCCCGATGACCGAAGAGCTGCGCGAACAGCTCGGCCTCGACGGCGCGGTCGCGGGTCTGGTGGTGCGCGAGGTCGACGTAGAGGCCGAGGCGTTCGAGAAGGGCCTGCGCGCCGGCGACGTGATCACCGAGGCCGGCCAGCAGAAGGTGGCCACGGTCGGCGATCTGGAGGACCGGATCGAAGCGGCCCGCGAGGCCGGGCGCAAGTCGCTCCTCTTGCTGGTGCGCCGCCAGGGCGAGCCGCGCTTCGTCGCGCTGTCGCTCGACAAGGGCTAAGCCCCGCCGGAAACCGCCAAAGGGGCGCCGCACGGGCGCCCCTTTTCCATGGCCCCGGCGTCTCGGTGGCCGGCGGCACGGTCCGACCCCGATGCGCCTGGCCCCGGGTCCGGCCCCGGGTCCGGCCCGGCGCCGCCCCCTTGCCGCTCGTTCCGGTGCGGGTCCAGTCGGCAGGCCCGCGCGCCTGCTCCGGCCCATCGCGCCGGGCTGGCGCTTTGCAGGGGTTGGCTCAACCGCCTGAAGCTGCTCGCGAACCAAAGGCCAAAGCGCAAAGCCCACACGTTCGCGGCGCCGGCCCGCGGGCCGGCACCGCCCCAGCTTCGCGGTTGCGCGCGAACAGTCCGGGCGCGATGCGTCCGGTCCCGGGTCCGGCCCGGCGCCACCCCCTGGCCGCTCGTTCCGGCGCGGGTCCAGTCGGCAGGTCCGCGTGCCTGCTCCGGCAAGTCGCGCCAGGCTGACGCTTTGCAAGGGTTGGCTCAGCCGTCTGAAGCTGCTCGCGAACCACAGGTCGAAGCCCAAGAACCAAGCGGTCGCGGCCCCGTCCCGCGGCCCGGCGCTGCCCCGGCTTCGCCAATGCGGGCAGAACGGTCCGGCCCCGATGCGCCCAAGCCCGCGCTTGGCCTGTTCCCGCTGTCCCGGTTCGTCCCGCGGCGGCGCCCGGGGCCCCGATCGGGCGGTACTGTCGGATCAGGCCGCGCGGCCGAGCGCATCCTCTTCGACGATCTCGTCGGCGATGTCCGCGGGCGAGCGTCCCGTCGCCCTGGCGCGGGCCAGCACCCTGTCGAGCAACCCGGCCATCGTGTCGAGCTTTTCCGCAAGCCAGGCCTCGCGGTCTGCGATGTCCAGGATTTCGGCGGCAACGCTGACCACCCCGCCGCAGTTGATCAGGTAGTCCGGCGCGTAAAGCACGCCCCGGCCGGCCAGCCGCGCGCCATCCTCGGGCGTGGCGAGCTGGTTGTTGGCCGACCCCGCCACGATCCGGGCGCCGAGCCCGGGAATCGTGTCGGCGTTCAGGATGCCGCCGATGGCGCAGGGTGCGAAGATGTCCGCCGTGCGCAGGTGGATATTCGCGACGCCGGCCGCCTCTGCGGCCCAGGCGCGATGCGCATCGGCCACCCGCTCGCGGTCCAGATCGGCGACGATCAGCTTCGCGCCCGCCGCCGCCAGCATCCCCGCCAGCGCGCGGCCCACGTTGCCCAGGCCCTGCACGGCGACGGTGCGCCCGGCCAGGTCGGCGGACCCTGCGGCGTGGCGCAGCGCCACCTGCATGCCCTTGAACACCCCGAGCGCCGTCGCCGGCGAGGGATCGCCGCTTCGGCCGGGGCGGCCCGCGACGAAGCGCGTGGTCTCGGCCAGCACCTCCATGTCGGCCGCGGTCATCCCCATGTCCTCGGCCGTCCAGTAGCGCCCGCCGAGCGACTGGATCGCCTCGCCGAAGGCGCGCAGCAGCGCCCGCGTCTTGCCGGTCGCGGGGTTGCCGATGATCACCGCCTTGCCGCCGCCCAGCGGCAGGCCGGCCGCGGCGTTCTTGTAGGTCATGCCGCGCGACAGCTTCAGCACGTCGGCGATCGCCTCGGCCTCGGACCCGTAGCTCCGGAACCTGAGCCCGCCGGCGGCGGGACCGCGCAGCGTCGAATGGATCGCGATATAGCCGGTCAGCCCCGTGGCCTCGTCGGCGACGCGGTAAAGCGCCTCGTGCGTCGGGCAATCGAGTTCGGTGATCTGCATCGGCGCTCTCCAGCGGTTATGTGCACCAGGATATCAGGTCCCGGTTGACATATGGTGAAGCGTTAACGATTGCGGGTGCTTATTCACCGGATCGTGTGGCGCGCGTGTAACTGCGTGCGCCGGAACGGAAACGGCGCCCGGCTCGGGGCCGGGCGCCGCGTGTCCCGAAACCGGGGCGGGGGCGGCGTCAGTCGCGGCCCTTGTAGATGTCGATCAGCTTGCCCAGCATCGCCAGTGCATCCTCGCGGCCGCGCTGGAAGCTGTTGCGCCCGATGATCGAGCCGTTGCCGCCGCCGTCGCGGATCGCGCGGGCGTCGTCATAGACCGAATCCGCGCCCTTCTTGGCGCCGCCCGAGAACACGATGATGCGCCGGCCGTCGAACGCCGCGCGCACGCATTCCGCGACCCGCGCGGCCTGGGTCGCAATGTCGATCCCGGTCTCCTCGAACACCTTCCTGGCCTCGGGCTGCTCCAGGTGGTCGGTCGACAGCTTGACCTTGATGATATGCGCGCCCAGCAGCGCCGCCATGTGCGCGGCATAGCTGGTGATGTCCACCGCCGTCTCGCCGTCCTTGGAAATCGCCTCGCCGCGCGGGTAGGACCAGATCACCGTGGCGACGCCCTTGGCCGCGGCTTCCTTCCGCATCTCGCGGATCTCTTCCATCATGTCCAGCGCCATGTCCGAGCCCGGGTAGATCGTGAACCCGATGGCCGCGCAGCCCAGCCGCAGCGCGTCGTCCACGCTCGCCGTCACCGCCTGGTTCTTGCCGGCGGTGGACGACATCAGCGAGTTGGCCGAGTTGACCTTCAGGATCGTCGGGATCTGCCCGGCGAAAGTGTCGGCGCCGGCCTCGAGCGGGCCGAGCGGCGCGGCATAGGCCGACAGCCCGGCGTCGATCGCCAGCTTGTAGTGGTAATGCGGGTCATAGGCCGGCGGGTTCGGCGCGAAGGACCGCGCCGGCCCGTGTTCGAAGCCCTGGTCGACGGGCAGGATGATCATCTTGCCGCTGCCGCCGAGGCGCCCGTGCATCAGCATGCTGCACAGCCTGGCTTTGACGCCGGGCGTCTCGCCCTCGTAATTGGCAAGGATCTTCTTGACGGTTCCGGTGGCCTTCATCAGCGGGTCCCTCGTTTGGCAATGCGCTTGCCACACCCTTTACGGCAGCGCGCCGGAAAGGCCAATGGTGATGGCGCTAGCAACTCCGCATGCCGCACCCGCCCGACGGCCGGGCCGGCCTGGGTGTCGCTCGCCCGGTCGGGGGATGACCGGTCGCACCGGCGTGCAGGCGCGCGGGCCCGGAGTCGCATCGCCGCGCCGCCGCACCCGGCGCCGTCATGGGCCCATCCGGGCCGGCCGCAGACCCGGACGCGGGGCGGCGAATCGCATGGCCGCCGCGGCACCGGGGCGTCGGACACCCCGAAGTGTCACCGCACCCCGGCGCGATCTGCCCCCGGCCGCCCCGACGCAAGGCGCCGTCAAGGCCGGAAGATGCCCCCGGGCCGGCCGCGGCGATTCCGGCGCCGCGCGCCCGGCCCGCGGCCCTGGTACGATCCCGCCGCGGCGCGGCCCGGCAGCGATCCCGCGCAACGGAACATGCGACGGCGCAATCCGCCTGGCGGCGGCCCCGGGGTCGATCCGGTGCCAGCCCGGCCCGGCAGCGATCCGGCGGCACCTCGGTGCATCGGTAAATGCGACGGCGCGATCTGCCCGGCGGCGGCCCTGGGGCGATCCGGTTCCAGCCCGGCCCGGCAGCCATCCGGCGGCACCCCCGTGC
>JBFKQC010000010.1:0-68329 GCA_041627895.1 Rhodobacter sp. | reverse complement strand
GTCGCGCCGCCGCGGCTGGTGGTCGATCGGCCGATAGTGTCTGCGGCGCGCGGGGCGGGACCCTGCGCGCCGCGCGCCTCAGCCGCCCTTGCGGATCAGATAGACCTGCACGCCGCCCACGGTTGCGGCCGACAGCAGCGCATGGCCGGCCTCGTCGCAGAAATGCGGCATGTCGACCACGGCGACCGGGTCGTCGGCCTCGACCCGCAGCACCTGGCCGGCCGCCATGCCCTGCAGGCGCTTGCGCGCCTTCAGGACGGGCAGCGGGCAGAGAAGGCCCCTTGTATCAAGCGTTTGATCGTGGTCCATCGTTCCGCCGGGATAGGCGCGTTGTTACATCCTGTCCACAGGGATGTGACCGCCCCGTGCGTGACCTCGCGATCGGGAACGGATATGTCGGGGCAAGACCAGGGGTAGGCCCATGTTCGGCATCGAAATCATTGACGCGGCGCTGCTGCCGGCCATGATCGTCGCGCTCGCGGCGGGTCTGTTGTCGTTCCTCAGCCCCTGCGTGCTGCCGATCGTGCCGCCGTACCTGGCCTATATGGGCGGGATCAGCATATCCGACATGTCCGGCGCCATGGCCGCCCGGCGCCGGGTGCTGATGTCGGCGCTGTTCTTCGTGCTGGGGCTGTCGACGGTGTTCCTGTTCCTCGGCTTCACCGCTTCGGCCTTCGGCGCGTTCTTCCTGCAGAACCAGGACTGGTTCGTGATCGCCGCCGGGCTGATCGTGATGATCTTCGGGGCGCATTTCCTCGGCATCTACCGGATCGGCTTCATGGACCGGGAACTGCGGATGGAGGCGGGCGACCGCGGCGGATCGGCCTTCGGCGCCTATGTCCTGGGCCTGGCCTTCGCCTTCGGCTGGACGCCCTGCATCGGGCCGCAGCTTGGTGCGATTCTGTCGCTTGCGGCGTCCGAGGCCTCGGTTGCCCGCGGCACGACCTTGCTCGGGGTCTATGCGGCGGGGCTCGGCATCCCGTTCCTTCTGGTGGCGGCGTTCTTCCCGCGGCTGACGGGGCTGATGGCCTGGATGCGCCGGCACATGGACCGGATCGAGCGGATCATGGGGCTGTTGCTGTGGACCGTGGGCCTGATGATGCTGACCGGGCAGTTCACCGATTTCTCCTGGTGGCTGCTGGAACGGTTCCCGGCGCTTGCCATCCTCGGCTGACCGGCCGGGCGATTTCGCCGAAAATGCGGGACAACCGCGCCGCCCCGCGCGGGCGCTTCGGCTTAATTTCGCCAAAAACCCGCGCTACACTGGCCACAAGCGACAAAAGGCCGGCCCATGCCACGCGAGCAGACAGCCTCCGTCAAGCGCCGCCGGGTGTTCTACATTCCCGGCTACGACCCGATTCATCCGCGCCGCTACCGCGAGCTTTACCGCAAGCAAAGCGCCGCGCAGGCCGAGATCTCGGGCTATTCCATCGCGCTGAAGCCGCGCAAGGGCGTGCGCTATGGCTGGAACGTCGAGGCCAGTACTGACGGGCACGAGGTCGCCGCCGAGGTCGAGGTGCTGGTCTGGTCCGATATCGTGCGCAGCTCGATGTCGAACACGATCCCCGCGACCTACATGCAGCTGGTGCGCACCGCCTGGGTCTACATCGCCAGCGGCACGCTGCGCCGGCTGATGTGGCTGAGAAAGGGCCCGGTGATCGCCGCGCTCTACCCGATCTGCATGCTGCTTCTGCAGCTGTTGCTGGCGCTCGGCGCGGGCGCCGTCCTCGGTGGGCTCCTGTCGCGCGGCATGGGCGCGCTGATCGCGCTCGGCCACCGTCCGTTCGGCGCCGAGGTCGCCGAGGGGTTCTGGCCCTGGGTGCTTTTGCAGAACGGTATTTGGTGGGCGGCCTTCCTCGCCGCGCTGGTCTTCGTCCTGCGCTGGTTCCGCGGCAAGGACGGCAGGTTCTACGCCTATTACCTGATGCACGACTACGCCCACTCGGCGCAGTCCCGGGGCGCCTATCCGGACGATCTGAAGGCGCGGATGGCCGAGTTCACCGAGATCATCGCCACCGCGTTGAACGACGAGGTCGACGAGGTGCTGGTCGTCGGCCATTCCTCGGGCGCGCATCTGGCGGTCTCGATCCTGGCCGACCTGATCCGCCAGCACCGGGTGCCGGCGAACGGGCCCGAGCTGTCGTTCCTGTCGCTGGGCCAGGTGGTGCCGATGGTGTCGTTCCTGCCGCGGGCGCACAAGCTGCGGGCCGATCTGAACTATCTCTGCCAGCGCGACGAGGTGACCTGGGTCGACGTCACCGCGCCGGGCGACGGCTGCGCGTTCGCGCTGTGCGATCCGGTGGCCGTGTCGGGCGTGGCGCCGGCGACCGGCAAGCTGTGGCCGCTGGTGATTTCGGCCGCCTTCACCCAGACGCTGACGCCGGAACGCTGGCGCGACCTGCGCTGGCGCTTCTTCCGGCTGCACTTCCAGTATCTCTGCGCCTTCGACCGGCCCGGCGACTACGACTATTTCCAGATCACCGCCGGGCCGCTGACGCTGGCCGAGCGCTACGAGGGCCGCAAGCCCAGCCAGAGCCGGATCGACGTGCCGGCCTCGCGCTATACCTCGATGGCGGCATGATCCCTCCGAAACCGGCGTCGCGGCCCGATCGCGTCTCGCTTCTGCGCTATCTCAGGCTGTTCCGGCAGGACATCCTGTCGGCGCAGCCCGCCAAGCTGTACCGCGCCTGGATGGCCGAGTTCCGCACGCCGTTCTTCCGGTCGTACCTGGTGAACCAGCCCGAGCTTGTGCGCGAGGTGCTGAACGCGCGCCCGATGGATTTCCCGAAATCCGACCGGGTGGGCGAGGGGCTGCGGCCGCTTCTGGGCAATTCGGTGTTTCTGACCAACGGTGCGGTCTGGCAGCGCCAGCGCCGGATCATCGACCCGGCCTTCGAGGGCGGGCGGCTGCGCGACACCTTTCCCGCGATGAAGGCGGCGGGCGAGGCGGCGGTGGAACGGCTGGGTTCCCGGCAGGGCGTGGTCGAGATCGAGGAGGCGGCAAGCCACGCCGCGGCCGACGTGATCTTCCGCACGCTGTTCTCGATCCCGATCGCGCACCGGATCGCGGCCCAGGTCTTCGACCAGTTCCGCGCCTACCAGCGAACCCAGCCGATCCTGAACCTTGCCGCCTTCGTGCCGGTTCCGGCCTGGGTGCCCCGGTTCCACCGGCGCCGCACCAGGGCGACCGCGCGCGCGATCCGCCGCCTGATCACCGAGCTGACACAGGAACGGATGTGGCAGATCGAGGCGGGCCGGGCGCCCGACGACCTGGCCACCAAGATCATGACCACCGAGGACCCCGAGACGGGCCGCACCTTCGACACCGAAGAGATGGTCGACCAGGTGGCGATCTTCTTCCTCGCCGGCCACGAGACCAGCGCCTCGGCGCTGGGCTGGGCGCTGTATCTGCTGGCGCTTTGCCCCGAGGCGCAGGCGCGTGTCGCCGCCGAGGCCGCGGACGCGGGCGACCTCGGGTTTTCCGAACTCGCGAAGCTGCGCTTCACCCGCGACGTGTTCCGCGAGACGCTGCGCCTCTATCCGCCGGTGCCGATGATGGTGCGCGAGACGACCTGTCCCGAGCATTTCCGCGACCGCGACCTGCCCGTGGGCGCGCAGGTCGTCGTCAGCCCCTGGCACCTGCACCGCCACGAGCGGCTCTGGGAGCGGCCGGACGAGTTCGACCCCGACCGCTATGCGCAGGAAAACGGCAAGCGGTGCCTGCGCGAGGCCTATATCCCGTTCTCCTCGGGCGCCCGGGTCTGTACCGGCGCCGGCTTTGCCATGGTCGAGGGGCCGCTTCTGCTGGCGCTCCTGGTCCGCGCCTTCCGCTTCGAGCGCATCCCGGGCGACGACCCGGTGCCGGTGGCCCACCTGACGGTGCGCGCGAAGGACGGGATCAGGTTGCGCGTCACAAGGCGCGAGGCCGCGCAGGCGCAACGATTCTACGACGGCTCGTCGTCCGCCCGCTCGAAGACCAGCGTCTCGGCGCGCGAGCCCCAGGGGCAATAGGCAAAGCCGCGGTCGAAGAAGCCGGTGAAGATCGCCTGCAGCGCGGCCGCCGGGTAGCGCTGGGTGTGCACTTCGAGGATCACCATGCGCACGTGGTCCGGCCAGGCATAGCCGGCCAGATCGGCCTCGGCGCCCTCGATATCCATCACCACCAGCGTCGGGCGGTGCGCGGCCAGGATGTCGCCGATCCGGTGCACCGGCACCTCGACCCGGCGCGGGTGGCCGTCCTGCCCCTCGGTGTCGATCCCGCCGCCCCAGAACGCGGTGCGCGCCATGAAACCGATGGTGTCGCCGTCATAGCCGTCGGGCACCACCGCGCCGTTCCAGATCCGGCCCTTGCCCGCCTTGTTGCGCCGCAGGTTGGCGCGCGCGACCTTGACCATGTCGGGATTGCCCTCGACGCCGAGGACGTTCGCGCCGCCCACGACGCGCGCCGCCAGGCAGCAGAGATAGCCCGCCCCGGCGCCCAGATCGACCATCCGGTCGCCCGGCACCAGATGCCGCTTGAGCGCCGCGCTTTCGCTGCCCTCGTAGCGCCCGCTCTCTAGCGCCCTGGCGATTTGCGGCGAAAGGCACGCGTCGGGAATCCCGAGCGCGATGCCGTCGATGGTGAAGCTGGCCATTTCGCCCCTGCCGCGGCCCCGGGTCCGTGCCACCATAACAAACCGACCCCCGACGTATAGGGCGCGCGGGTCGTGCCGCGGGGTTTTCAACTTGCGCGGTTTCTGGCTAGATCGGGACAGGGCCGGTTTGGCGGCCCGATCCGGAAAGCCTTGCACGGGGGAGGGTGTCGGATGATGAAGCTGCATTTTGCGCGCGGATTGGTTTGCGGAATCGTCCTGCTTGCGGCACCCGCCGCGGCGTGGGCGCAGGACAAGGCGGCGATGGTGGCCGCGATCCAGTCGCTGACCCAGCAATTGAATGCCTATGACAGGACGTCCGAAAACAGCGTCAGCGCCGAGTTGGCGGAACTGGCGGCGGCGATCGACGCCTACCAGACGGCGATCGACCCCAAGGACTATTTCATCGACCGCGCGGCGGCGGTGTCCGGGCTGCTGAAGCTGCTGGCGTTCCGCTCGGACGACACGCTCGAGACGGCCGTGGAAAGCCTGGAAAGCGCGCTGTTCGACTACAACAACGCCGACACGGCGGGGCACTTCGCCAAGCTGACCGATGCGGTTGAAAAGCTGGTCGCGGCGGACAGCCCGGCGCTGCCCCCCACCAGCACCGGCGTGCGGGACAGCCTGCTGGACCTGATCGCATACCGTGCCGATTTCGAGACGCAGTTTCCCGCCGAGTTCCTGAACAGCCGCACCGCCGCGCTGGCGGGGCTGGTGTTGGGCGCCGTACCGCAGGTGCCCGAAGGCCAGCCCGCACCCACAGCCCACGAGACGCTGGCGCCGGTGCTGGCAAAGCTCGACCGGCGCAGCGCGCTCGAGCGCTTGCAGGCGGATATCGGCAACCTGAAGACCGTCGTCGAACTGCCTGAAATCGCACCTGAACTACGGGCCGAACTAAGCGCGTTCGCGCCGGAATACCTGATCGGGCTTGCCGCGTTCGACAGCAGCCTGGCGATTACCCTGATCGACAATTTCACCAGCACGTCGCTGTCCGGGCTGATGACCGGCGGCGCGCTTTCACCCGGCGACCGCGACAAGCTGTTGGCTCTGCGCGACCTGATCGGCGGCAAGCTCGATCCGCCGGCGCCGCGGATCCGCGTGACCTATGCCGGCTACGGCGATTTCCGCAACAGCGCGGCGGCCAGCGCGCGGTGCAACGCCACGCACGCGATCCAGAAGCTCTGCGACGGCAAGCAAAGCTGCACCCTGCGCGGCGATCTGCAAAACCTGACCTGCGGGGTCGATCCCGCCGTCACCACGCCCGACGACATCAAGAAATTCGTGGCAACCTACCGCTGCTACTCGCTGGACGAGGCGACCTGGGGCCGGGTGATCGCCGGAACCGAGCCGCCGCCGGCCGGGGCCGGTGAGATTAGCGTCAACACGCGCCTGCCCAATCCGGTGCTGCGCTGCACGCCGCGGTTCACCGAGCCGGATTTTGGAGTATATCCGCAAGAGATTGCCCTACGCGCCGCGCTCGATGACATTGAGACGCTGATCGGAAGATCAGAAGTCAAGGTAGAGGATATTGATTCGGCTGTGTCCTCTGCAAAGGCGGTGCTGGACCAGATCGGCTCAGATCTTAAGGCCGGGCTAACCAGTCAATAGTCCCTGTCGCGCCAGTGGGCGGCCTGAATGGGGCGGCTACTTGTAGACGACCGGCAAGCTATGTGCGGACCTCGATGCGGTGTCGCAAACCGAGCCACGGCCCGTTATCAGGCGATTGGCCTCATACTGCTTGACGATTGCCTCGACCGCCTTGACTTGCTCCGGGGACAGCGTCCCTGTCGATGCGCTCGTCGCAAGAATTTTTGACGCGTCATTCGAGCCTGTCGGAGGCGTGATTTTTGTGTTGCCCTCGTCGTCAACCTCAACCGTTGGAGAACTCGGTGCGATTGTCACTGCTGGCGCCGCTACAATGCCGGTAATGCCCTGAATGGCGACCATGGCAATCATGAAGCTGTCGATTCCGCATACAACCGCATGATAATATTGACTGTCGATCGCACCATTGAGATATGCTTCGCAGACCCGAAAATAACCGTCGCGCAGCAACTGGATGGTCTGAGTTCGGATTCCAATCGAACCAACGGATTCATTGACCCCGCCGCCCCCGCCGAGGGCGTTCGTGCTCCCGGGATCATCGCCGGCGGCGGGCACTTGCTGCTGCGCCCGGGCCGCTACATAGGATGCCTGAGCGACGATTGCGTCTGGACTCGGCTCGGTGCAGGTCACGCGCTCGCCGTCGGGGCGCATTCCGGTGACCACCAGCCGCTGCTTTGCGTCGATGCTAAGGATATTGACGTCGCCCAGGTTCGTCTTGCGGAAGATCGTGCTCGTGCACCCGGCGGCCAATATCGTGGTCGCGACCAGCGATGCCGCGATGACCCGCCGCGCAACCGGCTTCACTGCCACCGGCTCGTTCGAATTGTCCGTCTTGCCGACGGTTGTCGACCAGTCACCCATCATATTGCCCCTCTTCGGGTTCTCTGGCGGAACCCATTCATTACCGCTTCGTTAACCAATACACCCGATGCGGGACTTGTGGATAACTTTATTCATTTCCGATTGTCGGTGAGTCGGATGCGCAACAGGGCCGATGCACGGCCTCACTCATCGCCGGGAAGCAGCCCCAGACCGCGCAGGTAGATGCCTATGCCGGTCTCCAGCAGGTCCTCGGGCGGGAAGGGCGAGCGGCTGCCGGTGGTGCCGCGGGCGAACAGCTCGACGACGCCGTGGCTCATCGCCCAGATATGTGCCGAGAACATCTGTGCCGGGGGGCGCTTGCCGGGGGGGATGTGGCGCGACAGCTCTTCGGCGGCCTTTTCCAGCACGGCGCTGGCGCGGCCTGCGGCGCGGGCCAGATCGGCGGTCCGGTTGATGTTGATGCCGCTTTCGAACATCGCCACGTAATGCCCCGGATACTTGCGCGCGAAGGCCAGATAGGCGCGCCCCGTGGCCTCGAACGAAGCCAGCGCCGAGGGCTGGCCGGACTCGTAGGCATACTCCATCAGGTCGGCGAATATCTCGTAGCCCTGCCGCGCGGCCTCGGCGATCAGGTCCTCGCGGCCCTCGAAATGCCGGTAGACCGCCGCAGGCGTCACCCCGGCCTGCTTTGCGGCTTCGGACAGCGTGAAGCCCGCCGGCCCCTTTTCCTCGATCAGCGCAAGCGCGCCCTCGATCAGCGCCTGGCGCAGGTTGCCGTGGTGATAGCCGCGCTTAGGCATCCCAGATGTCCGGGCCGCCGCAGATCGCCGGATCGGGGTCGCAGGCCACGTTGGCGACCTTGCCGGCATAGTCGATGCCCCTCAGCACCGCGCGGATTGCGGCGATCCGGGCGCGGCGCTTGTCGTCGCTGCGCACGATGGTCCATGGCGCGGCCTCGGTGTGGCTTTGGCCGAAGGTTTCCGAAATCGCCGCGGTGTAGTCTTCCCATTTCGCCAGGCCCTCGACGTCGATCCACGAAAGTTTCCATTGCTTTAGCGGGTCTTTTTCACGTGCGAGAAAACGGCGCAGCTGCTCGGCCCGGCCGACGTTCAGCCACAGCTTGACCAGGTGAATGCCCTCGTCGGCCAGCGTCCGCTCGAACCCGGGAAGCTGGCGGAAGAACCGCGCGCGCTGGTCGTCGTCGCAAAAGCCGAACACATGCTCGACAACGCCGCGGTTGTACCAGGAACGGTCGAAGAACACGATCTCGCCCCCGGTCGGCAATTGCCGCACGTAGCGCTGGAAATACCACTCGCCCTGCTCGCGGTCCGAGGGTTTCGACAGCGCCACGACGCGGGCGACGCGCGGGTTCAGGTTCTCGCGGAACCGCTTGATCGTGCCGCCCTTGCCGGCGGCGTCGCGGCCCTCGAACACCACCACGACGCGCTTGCCGGTGGCCTTGACGTCGGCCTGCAGCTTGACGAGTTCAAGCTGCAACTGGTCCATCGCCGCGTCGTAGTCGTCGCGGTCCATGCGGGCGTCGTAGGGGTAGGTTGCCGACAGGATGTCCTTCCTGCCGCCGGTCTCGATCGCGCGGCGCACGTCGTCCGGCGCGTCCTGGCGGTAGAAGGTGCTGATCGCGCCGTCGAAGGGCCGGGACATGTTTAGGCCTTTCACTTTTCCGATTTTGTACGTCGGAAGAGGCCCCTGGCGCAATCCGCCACGCATCGCGCCACGGCGCGGCGGCCACGGCGCATTCCGCGATCATCGGGTCACGGAATGCGGCCGATCCGGTCCAGATCATAGGGCGTCGACTGATAGATCTCGTTGATCCAGTTGCCGTAAAGCAGGTGGCCGTGGCTGCGCCAGCGGTTCTGCGGGGTCAGGCCGGGGTCGTCGCCGGGATAATAGTTCAGCGGCACGTTGATCGGCGTGCCGTTCGCGATGTCGCGGTCGTATTCGTCCTTCAGCGTCAGGCTGTCGTATTCGAAGTGGTTGAAGATATAGAGCGCGCGGTGCTTGCGGTCCTCGACCAGGCATGGCCCGACCTCCTCGGAGCCCAGCAGCGTCGAAAGCTCGGGCACCGCGTCGATCTCGTCCTGGCGCACTTCGGTCCAGCGGCTGACCGGGATCACGCAGTCGTCCGAGAAGCCGCGCAGATAGGGCGAGGCGGGCGCCAGGCTCTGGTGCCGGAAGCAGCCGAAGGCCTTGTGCGGCAGCATGTGCTTTCTGATCCGGTAGAAGTGCCACATCATCGCCATCCCGCCCCAGCAGACGCCGAAGGTGGAATGCACATGGGTTTGGGTCCAGTCCATCACCTCTTTCAGTTCGTCCCAGTACGTGACCTCTTCGAAGGGCAGATGCTCGATCGGCGCGCCGGTGATGATCAGCCCGTCGAACCTTTCGGCCTTCACCTCCTGAAACGGGCGATAGAAGGCCTCCATGTGTTCGGGGCTGATGTTCTTCGAGACATGCTCGGTCATACGGATCAGTTGCAGGTCGATCTGCAGCGGCGTGGCGCCGATCAGCCGGGCGAACTGGTTTTCGGTCTGGATCTTCTTCGGCATCAGGTTCAGAAGGCCGATCCGCAGCGGCCGGATATCCTGGCGCTTGGCCTGGTCCTCGGACATCACCATCACGCCCTCGCGCCGCAGCACGTCGAAGGCGGGCAGGTCAGAGGGCAGCGTGATCGGCATCTTGCGTGATCCTGGTTTCGCGGATCGACGGGATAATGCGAATTCGCGGGCTTGACCAGACGGGCGCGTCCGAAACCGGCATTAACGCTCTATTCACGGTTTTCTAACAGGCGCCCCAGGGACCGTCTTGGTAACCTTTGGCTGTGCGTGAGTGCGATAACGAGTGCATGGGGGAACGGCACGGGCGCATGATTTCGTGCCCGCCGAGTGTCACATCAACGCTCCGCCCGGAAATTTCGTCCGGTCCGGCCGTTCCTCCCTTTGCGCCGCAACCGTGCCGGAATTGCGCGGCCAAAGCCAGGCGCGCCGCGCCGCCCAAGGATTCCCGTCAGAGCACATTCCGCGATCTTCGCGTCCCGGAATGCGCCCTGTCCTGTTTCCCGCGCGCAATCTCGCGACGCTTCGCCGGATCGGCTTCGCTGGAAATTGCTCTAGGTCCCGAAACGATACGGGTTTAGCCTGTGATCGCGCGCTGCGTGCATCCGGCGATCGGCGATTGCCGCGATTTTGCATAAAAGAATACTTGCAACCAATTGAAAAGGAATGATTCATGACTGCCAACGATCGTCCCGCCCGGATCCCGCCCGCCCGCGATGGCCGAGTCGCGGCGGCCCCGGACCCGGGGGTCAGCCGCCGGACGCTGCTGCAGACCGCGGCTGGTGTGGTGCTGACAGGCGCCGGTCTCGCCGGGGCGTCGGCGCCGCGACGGGCCGCCGCCCAGACCGCGGTTTTCCAGCCCGACCACGTGCTGAACGTGGAAATGGCGCAGGTCGACCCGGTCAACCCGCCCGAGGGCCTGCGCACCTACAACGGCAAGGCGCCGGGCCCGGTTCTGCGCGTCGAGGCGGGCAAGCCGCTGAAGGTGCGGCTGGTCAACCGGCTGGCGCCGCAGCCGCCGGACCGGTTCTGCCCCGAGGACCACAACACGTTCCACGGCGAGAACACCACCAACCTGCACACCCACGGGCTGCACGTTTCGCCGAATGTCAGCGTGGCGGATCCGCGGCTTCTGTCCGACAACATTTTCGTGCAGCTCACGCCGAAGGATCAGCCGGTTCCCCCGGGCTGCGACCTGACCGACGTCTACGAGGAGACCGCCGACTACAGCTTCGATCTGCCCGCCGACCATCCGTCGGGCACCTTCTGGTATCATGCGCACAAGCACGGCTCGACCGCGCTTCAGGTCGGCAACGGCATGGCCGGCCCGCTGATCGTGCCGGACCGCCCCAGCGTCATGCCCTCCTACATCGCGGACGCGAAGGAGGACATCCTGATGATCATGCTGCGCGACATCGAACGCGACGTGCCGCAGCCCGCGCAGACCGGCGGTTCGCCGACCTTCGTACTGGTCGATCCCTCGGGGCAGGGCGGCGGGATCAAGAACCCGGTGATCGAGCTGCGTCCCGGCGAGGTGCGGCGCTGGCGGATCATCAACGCCTCGGTGCGCACCGATTCCTTCCTCAGCCTGAACCTCGAAGGCGGCGCCGAGGCGCCCGAGCTTTACCAGATCGCCTTTGACGGGCTGACGCTGAACCGCCGGCTGAGGGTCGACACCTCGAATACCGGCGAGCCCTGGGTCAACCCGTTCGCGCTGGCGCCCGGCAACCGCACCGATTTCATGGTGCGCGTGCCGCGCGCGGCGGCGCCGGGGACTTTCCGGCTGACCGCGCTGGCCGCCGGGCCGCAGCACCTGATGGCCGAGGTCCGGCCGCAGGCCAATCCGATCGGCCTGACCGTGCGGATCGCGGGAGAGCCGGTCGACGACGCCTGGGCCGAGGACGACGCGCTGCCCGGGCCAGGGATCGCGCCGATCGACCCCGAGACCGAGCCGCCGGCGCTGCGCCGCACCGTGGTCTTCGATCTGCAGACCGACCGGCGGACCGAGGTCGAGGGCTCGTTCCTGACCATCGACGGGCAGGAATTCGACGGCCGGGTCAAGAAGTCGATGCGGCGCGGAACCGTCGAGGAATGGACGGTGATGAACGTCAACACCTTCACCCATCCGTTCCACATCCACGTCAATCCGTTCTTCGTGACGCATATCAACGGGCGCGAACTGGCCGCGGACGACCCGCTCAGGCGCTGGCAGGACACCGTCGCGCTGCCGACCGCGCCGGTGGCGAACCGCCTGCCGCTGGGTTCGGTGACGTTCCGGTCCCGCTATCAGGTCTTCACCGGGGCATTCGTGATCCATTGCCACATACTCGGGCACGAGGATCAGGGCATGATGCAGAAGGTCGAGGTCGTGGCCTGAGCGCCCGCGCGGCGCGTTGACAGGTCCGGCGCGGGTCCGCAGACTGGCGCTGACCGAACAGGGAGATTGGCCATGACCATGCGTATTTCGGTGTCGGTTCTGCTGGTGTCCGCGCTGTGCGCCGCGGGTCCGGCGCTCGCCCAGAGCGGCAAGAAATCCGCCGGGGGCGGGGCGGCGGTGGTCGCGCCGGCCTGCCCGGGCCAGGCGCTGAACATCACCGCGCCGACGCTCTGCACCTGTGCCCCCGGCGCCGGCGGCGGCAGCGTCTGGGGCAGCGGGCCCTATACCGCGGACAGCAGCATCTGTACCGCCGCGCTGCATGCCGGGGTCTTGGGCCGGGGCGGCGGGGCGGTCCAGGTGATCCCGCGGCCCGGCCAGTCGAGCTATGCCGCCAGCACCGCCAACGGCGTCGCGACATCGGGCTGGGGCAGCTACGGGCAAAGCTTTGACGTGGTCGCGGGCGGCACCCCGACGGCGTTCGCCACCGGCCTGCCGCGCTGCGAGACGATGCCCGCCGGGGCGGCGGAACACGTCTGTTCCTGCCCGGCGAACGCGGCGACCGGGTCGCTTTGGGGCAACGGGCCCTACACCGCCGACAGCGACATCTGCACCGCCGCGCGGCACGCAGGCTATATCGACGAGGACGGCGGCGACGTCTACGTGCTGCGGATCCAGGGGCTGGAGGCCTATGTCAGCGGCGAAAGCTATGGCATCACCTCGGCGGACTGGGGGGCCTATGGCGAAAGCATCGTCTTCGACTGGAACCGCTGAGGCGCGGCGTCACCTGCCGGACCGCGCCCCCGGGCCGAGCCCCACGGTATAGCCCGCCAGGTCGGCCAGCGCCGCGTCGGCGGCCGCCGCGTCGTGGATTTCCAGCGCCGCGACCAGGCGTTCATGCAGCGCGACGATCGCGTCGCGCGACCGCGCCGTGTAGGTGATCATGTTCATCAGGGGCTGCATCGCCTCGACCGCGCCGGCAAGCTGGTAGCTCAGCACCGGGTTGCCGGCAGCGTCGACGAAGGCGCGGTGAAACGCCACATCCGAGGCGCAGAATTCCTCGTCCGTCAGGTCGGGCAGCGACTGGCGCAGGATCTCGGTGCGCATGCGGGCCAGGTGCCCGGGACGGCGGCGTGCGGCGGCGAGCGCCGCGCAGGCGCGCTCCAGCGCAAAGCGCGCCTCGCACGCGGTGTCGAAATCGACCGCGTTCATGCTGAGAAGCAGCGTCGCGGTGGTCACCTGCTGGTCATAGGCGTCCTCGAAGGTCAGCCGGTTGACGAAGGCGCCCCCCGTGGCGCCGCGCTGGGTGCGGATCAGGTTCTGCGCCGCCAGCCGTTTCAGCGCTTCGCGCACCGTCGGCCGCGAGACGCCGAACTGCTCGGCCAGATCGGCCTCGGAGGGCAGCCGCGCGTCCCAGATCAGGTCGCCCGCGACGATCGCGGCGCGGATCGCTTCAGCGATTTGCGCGGAATACTCGCGGTCGGGGTCGAGGGGCTGCGGTTTCATCGGTTCAATTGTCAGACATTAATTGTTTGACATTTAGCGCGCCTGCCCGAACAAACGCAAATGAAAAGACTCAGCGCCGGTTGCCCATGCCCGCCCAGTTGCTCAGAAACACGCTTTGGCTCGGCTTCTTTGCCGCGATCCTTGCCGCGTGGTGGGTGCTTTACCGCTCGGCGATGTCGATGGACCTCGACCTGATCGGGCGTCCTGGCCCGGCGGCACGGGCGATGGCGGCGATGGATCCGCGCATGGACATGGCGATGCCGATGGCCGAGTTCGGTCCGCTCTTCGCGATGTGGGCGGTGATGATGGCGGCGATGATGCTGCCGACGATGGTGCCGACGCTGGCCACCTACGAACGGCTGATGCCGCGGGCGGGCGCGACGCGGGCCGGCTGGCTTGGCGTCCTGGCGGGCTATTTCGCGGTCTGGGTCGGGTTCGCGGCGCTGATCGCGGGGGCGCAGCTGGTGCTTCTGTTCGGCGGCGCCATCGACATGCTGGGCATCCCGCGCTCGCCGCTGTTCGCCGCGGCGCTGCTGGCCGGCGTGGGGCTTTACCAGTTTACCCGCGCCAAGGAGTTCTGTCACGGCGTCTGCCACAGCCCGATGGGCTATTTCCTCGGCCGCTGGCGTCCCGGGTTCGCCGGCGGGGTGCGGATGGGCCTGGGTCTTGGCGTGTTCTGCACCGGCTGTTGCTGGGGGTTCATGGCGCTGGGCTTCGTGGGCGGCGTGATGAGCCTTCTGTGGATGGGGCTGGCGACGCTGTTCATGGTATTCGAGAAACTGCCGCAGATCGGCCACCGCCTGCTGAAACCGGCCGGCGCCGCCCTGATCGCGGGCGGCATCTACGTGGCCGCCGGGGCGGTCTAGGGAGGGACAGAAATGCCGAAGCAAGACCTTGGCCAGCGGCGCATCCGCATCCGCGAACGGCTGGACCAGCGGCTCGATCCGAACCCGCTGCGCCGCCGTCTGCGCCCGACCGTGTGGGAAATCAGGGGCGAGCTGTTCATGAACTGCTCGTGCACCGTGTTCTGCCCCTGCGTGATCTCGCTCGGTGCGCATCCGCCGACAGAAGGCTCGTGCCGGACGTGGTTCGCGATGCAGATCGACGAGGGGCATTTCGAGGGCGAGCCGCTTGGCGGGCTGAACGTGGCGCTTCTGATCGACATCCCCGGCAAGATGGCCGACGGCGACTGGAGGGTCGCCGCCTATGTCGATGAAAACGCGACACAAAGGGCCTATAACGGGCTGCTGCAGATCCTTTCCGGCTCGGCCGGCGGCAACACCGGCGTGTTCCACTATCTGGTGTCCGAGATCATC
Organism: Rhodobacter sp.; assembly: GCA_041627895.1. GTDB lineage: Bacteria > Pseudomonadota > Alphaproteobacteria > Rhodobacterales > Rhodobacteraceae > JBFKQC01. The sequence continues at coordinate 53,502 of JBFKQC010000010.1, read as the reverse complement.
GGCGCGGAGCGCGAGAAGGTGGTCATCGAAAAGGACGGCCGCCGCCGCCGGATCATGGTCGGCCGCAAGATCCAGGGCGAGATCGAACTGATCGAGGGCAAGGACCCCGAGACGCCGGTGTCGATCCAGAATTCGACCTACTGGATGGGGCCGACGGTCTATCCGGCCCGCGGCGTGAAAAGCCGGGTGCGCGACTACGGCCGGGTCTGGGATTTCGGCGGCAAGTCGGCCGAGATCGTCCCGATCCACTGGACCGGCCCCGGCCGTCGCTGATGATCGCGCCCGAGATCTGCCTTACCATGGCGTATCAAGGTGCGTGGCAATTCAAGCGCCTGACCGCCGCAGGCGCGCGCCCCGGCAAGACCGGCCCGTTCGCGATGCCCGAGGCTGCCTGATGGCCCGGCTTTCGCCATCGCGCCGCCTGCGCCGCACGCCGTTTTCCGAGGGTGTCGAGGCCGCGGGCGTCAGCGCCTACACGGTCTACAACCACATGCTGCTGCCGACCGTGTTCCGCTCGGTCGAAGAGGATTACCGCCACCTCAAGTCCGCGGTGCAGGTCTGGGACGTGGCCTGCGAGCGCCAGGTGGAACTGTCCGGCCCCGACGCCGGCCGGCTGATGCAGATGCTGACCCCGCGCGACCTGCGCGCGATGCGCCCCGGCCAATGCCTTTACGTGCCGATCGTGGATCAGACCGGCGGCATGCTGAACGACCCGGTGGCGGTAAAGCTGGCCGACGACCGCTATTGGATTTCCGTTGCCGACAGCGATTTGCTGTTCTGGGTCAAGGGCATCGCGTATGTTCTTCACCTGGAGGTGATCGTCGGCGAGCCCGATGTCTCGCCGCTGGCGGTGCAGGGCCCGCTGGCCGACGACCTGATGGCGCGGGTCTTCGGCGACGCGGTGCGCGCGATCCGGTTCTTCCGCTTCGCGATGTTCGAGTTCCGGGGCCGCAGCCTGGTCGTCGCGCGGTCCGGCTATTCGCGCCAGGGCGGGTTCGAGATCTACGTCGAGGGCGGCGACATCGGCATGCCGCTGTGGAATGCGCTGATGGAGGCGGGGCGCGATCTGGACGTGCACGCGGGCTGCCCGAACCTGATCGAGCGGATCGAGGGCGGGCTGTTGAGCTACGGCAACGACATGACGCGCGAGAACACGCCGCACGAATGCGGGCTGGGCCGGTTCTGCGATACCGCGACCGCGATCGGCTGCATCGGCCGCGACGCGCTGCTGCGCGTGGCCCGCGACGGCCCGATGCGCCAGATCCGGCCGATCGCCATCGAGGGCGACCGCGTGCCGGTCTGCGACCGGCCCTGGCCGCTGATGGCCGGGCAGGAGCAGGCCGGGCAGGTGACGTCGGCCGCATGGTCGCCGGATTTCGAGACCAACGTGGCGATCGGCATGGTGTGCATGACCCACTGGCAGCCCGGCGCCGACCTGGACGTCGTGCTGCCGGGCGGCGAGGTGCGGCCGGCGGTGGTCAATTCCGTATTCTGGACGTGAAAGGAGACAGGTGATGTTCAAGGCGCTGCTGGTCGAGAAGGACGAGGACGGCACGACCCGTGCCGCCGTGCAGGAACTGGGCGAGGACCGCCTGCCTGAAGGCGACGTGACGGTTGCGGTCGAATACTCGACCGTCAACTACAAGGACGGGCTGTGCGTCGGGCCGGGCGGCGGGCTGGTGCGCACCTATCCGCATGTGCCTGGGGTCGATCTTGCCGGCACGGTCGAGGCCTCTGACGACGCCCGTTACAAGCCCGGCGACAAGGTGGTGCTGACCGGCTGGCGCGTGGGCGAGACCCATTGGGGCGGATATGCCCAGAAGGCGCGGGTCCGCGCCGACTGGCTGGTGCCGCTGCCGGCGGGGCTCGACACGCGCCAGGCGATGGCGGTGGGCACCGCCGGCTTCACGGCGATGCTGGCGGTGATGGCGCTTGAGGATCACGGGATCAAGGACGGCCCGGTGCTGGTGACGGGCGCCGCGGGCGGCGTCGGCTCGGTCGCCACCGCGATCCTGAACAACCTGGGCTACCGGGTGGCGGCCGTGACCGGGCGACCCGAGACCGCGGACTACCTGCGCGGGCTGGGTGCGCGCCAGATCGTGCCGCGCGAGGAACTGAGCGAGACCGTCAAGCGACCGCTCGAGACCGAGACCTGGGGCGGCTGCGTCGACGCCGTGGGGGGCGCGATGCTGGCCCGCGTTCTGGGCCAGATGAAATACGGCGCCTCGGTCGCCGCGGTGGGGCTCGCCGGCGGCGCGGCGCTGCCGGCCACGGTGATCCCGTTCCTGCTGCGGGGCGTGAACCTTCTGGGCATCGACAGCGTGATGCAGCCCTACGACAACCGGGTGCGGGCCTGGGACCGCATCGCGCGCGATCTGCCGCTGGACAAGCTGGAGGCGATGGTGCGCCCCGCGACGCTGGCCGACCTGCCGGCGCTCGGCGCCGACATCCTGAAGGGCCGGGTCAAGGGGCGCGTCGTGGTCGACGTGAACGCCTGACCGGGCGGCCGGAACCGAAACCTGCGCGTCCGCGCGCTGTCATGCCGCCGGCGGCGGGGGCGACGCGCCGTTGCGGACGGCGCGCGGGCCGGGCCGGGGCATGATCAACCGAGAGGCGCTTGAGCGGCAGGTCTGCCTCTCAAGACGCCGGTTCGAGTGTGCGGTGGCGATTCCCCGGCGCGTCAAGGACGCCTGCGGCGGTTTCATCCTTGACCCGCCGCGGAATCACCGGAAGGTGCGGGGATGGAACTTGATCTTGAATTCGTGCGGGCGCAGTTTCCCGCCTTCGCCGTCGACGGGCTGGCCGACCAGTCGTTTTTCGAGAATGCGGGCGGGTCCTATCCCTGCCGCCAGGTGATCGACCGGCTGACCCGGTTCTACCGCGAGCGAAAGGTGCAGCCCTACGGGCCGTTCGAGGCCAGCCGGCTGGGCGGCGAGGAGATGGACGAGGCGCGCACCCGCATCGCCGCGATCCTCGGGGTGGGCGTCGACGAGGTCAGTTTCGGGCCGTCCACGACGCAGAACATCTATGTGCTGGCACAGGCGTTCCGGCAATGGCTGAAACCCGGCGACGCCATCGTCGTGACCGAACAGGACCACGAGGCGAATTCCGGCCCCTGGCGGCGGCTGGCGGACGAGGGGATCGAGCTGCGCGAGTGGCGGATCGATCCGCGCACCGGGCATCTCGACCCCGCCGGGCTGGAGCGGCTGCTGGACGAGCGGGTGCGGCTGGTGTGCTTTCCGCATTGCTCGAACGTCGTGGGCGAGGTCAACGACGTCGCCGGGATCACCGCCAGGGTGCATGACGCGGGCGCGGTGGTCTGTGTCGACGGGGTATCCTATGCGCCGCACGGGCTGCCGGACGTCGGCGCGCTGGGGGCCGACATCTACCTGATCTCCGCCTACAAGACCTACGGGCCGCACCAAGGGATCATGGTGATCCGCCGCGGGCTGGCCGAGGGGCTGCCGAACCAGGGGCATTTCTTCAACGCCGATGCGCTTTGCATGCGCTTCACCCCGGCCGGGCCGGATCATGCGCAGGTCGCGGCCTCGGCGGGAATGGCGGATTACCTCGACCTGCTGCATGCCGAGCATTTCGACCCCGAGCCGATCCCGCGCCGCCGCGGGCACAGGGTGCACGACCTGATCCGCGCGCACGAGACCGCGCTGTTGCAGCCGCTGCTGGACTTTCTGGCGATGCGCAGGAACGTGCGGCTGATCGGCCCGCGCTCTGCCTTGGGCCGCGCGCCGACGGTGGCGGTGGAATGCGACCGCCCGGGCGAGGCGGTGGCGGCGGAACTGGCGCCGCACGGGATCATGTGCGGCGGCGGCGACTTCTATGCGGTGCGGCCGCTTGCGGCACTGGGCGTCGACCCGGCCAAGGGCGTGCTGCGCCTGTCGTTCGTGCATTATACCGGCCGCGCCGATATTGACCGGGCGATCCGCGCGCTAGATCACGTGCTGTAACCAGGCACGAGGGGCAGAATTGGCCGGGTCATCACCAGTCATCGTCTGGATCAGGCGCGATCTGCGGCTGGGCGACCACGCCGCGCTGGCCGCGGCCGCGGCGAGCGGGCGGCCGGTGCTGCCGGTCTTCATCCACGACGAGGTGTCCGAGACGCTCGGCGCGGCGCCGAAATGGCGCCTTGGACTGGGCGTGGCGGCGTTTGCCGGAACCCTGGAGCGGATCGGCTCGAAGTTGGTCCTGCGCCGGGGCCGGGCGCTGGAGGTGCTGGACAAGCTGCTGGCCGAGACCGGCGCGGGCGCTGTCTTTTGGCAGCGCGCCTACGATCCGGCCTCGAAAGAGCGCGACACCGCGGTGAAGGCCGCGCTGAAGGCCCGCGGCGTCGAGGCGCCCAGCTTTCCCGGGCATCTGCTGTTCGAGCCCTGGACCGTAACCACCGCCGCGGGCGGCTTCTACAGGGTCTATACGCCGTTCTGGCGCGCGGTGAAGGATGCCGACCTCGCCGCGCCGCTGGCGCAGGTCCGGGCGCTGGCGGCGCCCGATCGCTGGCCGGAAAGCGAAACGCTCGACGGCTGGGACATGGGCCGCGCGATGCGGCGCGGGGCGGCTGTGGTGGTGCGGCACGTCAACGTCGGCGAGGCGGCGGCGCACCGGCGGCTCGGGGCCTTCATCGCCGAGGGGATCGACGGATATGCCGAGGCGCGCGACATTCCCGCCGCCGCCGGCACCTCGCGGCTGTCGGAGAACCTGACCTACGGCGAGATCTCGCCGCTTGCCTGCTGGCACGCCGGGCAGCGCGCGCTGGAAGAGGGGCGGCGGGGCGCCGGCACCTTCCTGAAGGAACTGGTCTGGCGCGAATTCGCCTGGCACCTCTTGCACCACACGCCGGGGATCGCGACCGGCAACTGGCGCGAGGAGTGGGACGCGTTTCCCTGGAACGAGGATCCGCACCGCGCCGAGGTCGTCGCCTGGACCCGCGGGCGCACCGGCATCGAGTTCGTCGACGCGGCGATGCGCGAGCTTTACGTCACCGGCTACATGCACAACCGCGCGCGGATGATCGTGGCGAGCTATCTGACCAAGCACCTGATGGCGCACTGGAAGATCGGGCTGCGCTGGTTTCAGGACACGCTCATCGACTGGGACCCGGCCTCGAACGCGATGGGCTGGCAATGGGCGGCCGGGTCCGGCCCCGACGCGGCGCCGTTCTTCCGGATCTTCAACCCGGTCACCCAGCGCGAGAAATTCGACCCCGACCGCGCCTATGTCCGGCGCTGGATCGCCGAGGGGCAGGCCGACCCGCCGGACACCGCGCTGAGCTATTTCGAGGCAATCCCGCGAAGCTGGGGCATGGCGCCGGGCGATCCCTACCCCGATCCGGTGGTCGGCCTTGCCGAGGGGCGCCGCCGCGCGCTGGACGCCTACGCGGCACGCGGCGATTGACGCCGGGCGCTGCCAGATCGTGCGCTTCCGCGCGCTCTATCCCGGCCAGTGGCGAGGCGACGCGCCGTTTGGGGCGGTGCGAGGGTTGCGAGGTGGCACGGCCTGCCTAGAGGCGCTTGAGCGGCAGGTCTGCCTCTCAAGACGCCTGATCGAGAGTGCGGGGCGATTCCCCGGCGCGTCAAGGACGCCTGCGGCGCCGCCTTCGGCGGTTGCATCCTTGACCCGCCGCGGAATCACCGGGCGGGGGCCCGCGGATGGCGCGCCTTCGCGGACACGGCGCGAGGAATATGTACCTGGCCCCTTGCGCGGCGGGGGGCGAGCGCCGAAACTGCGCCGAAATGCAGATCACCGCGACGGACCCCGCCTGAACAGATGCCCACAGCCGCCAAACTCGTCTCCGCGATCCTGATGGGCGCGCTCGGCTATTACGCGGCCAATCTGCTGGCCGCGCATCTGCCCGAGGAGGTGCCCGCGAACTGGCTGCGGCCGCTTTCGGCGGTCTTCGGGGTCATCGTGGGCTGGCGGTTCCTCGGCAAGCGGGTGCGCGGCAGCGGCATCCAATCGGGCATCGGGCTTGGCGTCACCGCCTCGGCGGCGGTGGTGCTGATGGGGCTGGTCTGGTTCTCCGGGTACGAGATGGTCCGGCGCGCGATGCGGCTGGCCTATGGCGGCAACCCGTTCGAGGCGCTGCAGGACATGGTGCAGATCGCGCTGGATTTCACGATCTATCTCGGCAATGGCGATGTGCTGGCCGCGCTCCTGGGCGGGGGCGCCGTCGTGGGCATCGTCGCGGACATGGTCGCGCGCCGGTGGTCGTAGGACCGTGACGGCGATTTTCTTCTACGGAACATTGCTTTACGAGCCGCTCTTGCGGCTGGTTCTGGGGCCGGACAGCGCCGCGCGGACGGCGCCTGCCTCGCTTGCCGATCATGCCGTCCGCTGGGCCGAGGGCGAGAGCTTTTCGCTGATCCGCGCCGAGCACGGCGCGCGGGCCGACGGGCTGCTGGTGACCGGGCTCGACGCGCAGGATATCGCGCGGCTCGATTTCTACGAGGGCGGCTTTGGCTATGACCGCCGCGCGGTCGAGGTGGACGTGGCCGGGACGCGGGCGGCGGCGACGGTCTATTTCCCCGCGCCGGGGCAGGTGACGGCGGGCGCGCCGTGGTCGCTGGCGGACTGGGTCGCGCGCTGGGGCGCGGTCAGCCTGCGCGCCGCCGAAGAGGTGATGGACCGTTTCGGCGTCGACCCGCCGGCCGAGGTTGCGCGGCACTTCACCCAGATCAGGATGCGCGCGGCATCCTGGGTCCGGGCGCAGCACGCGACGGCGCCGAACCGCGTCCGCCACGGCCACACCGCCGCCGAGGTCGACGCGGTGGCGACGCGGCGGCCCTATCGGCAGTTCTTCCAGCTGGAAGAGCAGGACCTGCGCTTTCGCCGTTTCGACGGCACCGAAAGCGCGCCGGTGACGCGCGCGGCCTTCGTGTCGGCCGACGCGGTGACCGTTCTGCCCTACGATCCCGCGCGCGACCGGGTGCTGGTGATCGAGCAGTTCCGGTTCGGCCCCTTCGTGCGCGGCGACCGGCATCCCTGGACGCTCGAGCCGGTCGCCGGCCGGATCGACCCGGGCGAGAGCCCCGAGGATTGCGCGCGGCGCGAGGCGGCCGAGGAGGCGGCGCTGGAATTCGCCCGGCTGGAGCCGGTGGCGCGCTACTACCCCTCGCCCGGGGCGATGACGGAATACCTTTTCTCGTATGTCGGCATCGCCGATCTTCCGGACGGGTCGGGGATCATCGGCGGGGTCGACGGCGAGGACGAGGATATCCGCGGCATCCTGATGTCCTTCGACGATCTGATGGCGCTGATCGACGGTGGAGAGGCGGAAAACGGCCCGCTGATCCTGACCGCGCACTGGCTTGCGGCGAACCGCGAGCGGCTTCGGCAGGGAACTTGAACCCCGGGCGCCCGCGCCCTACACCTTGCCAGACGCAAGGGACCGCAAGGGGGCGCCGAGATGCGCGTTTACAAGGATCTGCCCGACGCCGTCGGGAAGACGCCGCTGATCCGGCTCAAGGCCGCCTCCGAGGCGACGGGCTGCGAGATCTACGGCAAGGCCGAGTTCATGAACCCGGGGCAGTCGGTCAAGGACCGTGCGGCGCTTTACATCATCAAGGATGCCGTGGCGAAGGGGCAACTGAAGCCCGGCGGCACCATCGTCGAGGGCACGGCGGGCAATACCGGCATCGGGCTGGCGCTGGTGGGCGCGGCGCTGGGGTTCAAGACGGTGATCGTGATCCCCGAGACCCAGAGCCAGGAAAAGAAGGACATGATCCGGCTGGCCGGGGCGGAGCTGGTCCAGGTTCCGGCGGTGCCCTACAAGAACCCCAACAACTACGTGAAGTATTCCGGCCGGCTGGCGGCGAAGATGGCCGAGACCGAGCCGGGCGGCGCGATCTGGGCCAACCAGTTCGACAACGTCGCCAACCGCCAGGCCCATGTCGAGACCACGGGGCCGGAAATCTGGGACCAGCTTGACGGCCGCGTCGACGGTTTCATCTGTGCGGTCGGGTCCGGCGGCACGCTGGCCGGCGTGGCCGAGGCGCTGCAGTCCAGGGGCGTCAAGATGGGGCTGGCCGATCCCGAGGGCGCGGGGATGTACAAGATCTATACCGGCGAGGAAAACCCCGGCGACTCGATCACCGAGGGCATCGGGCAGGGGCGCGTGACCGCCAACCTCGAAGGCTTCACCCCCGATTTCGCCTATCGCATCCCGGATGCCGAGATGGCGCAGATCGTGTTCGACCTTCTTCAGCACGAAGGTCTCTGCATGGGCGGCTCGACCGGCACCAACATCGCCGGCGCGATCCGGCTGGCGAAGGACCTCGGCCCCGGCAAGACCATCGTGACGGTGCTTTGCGATTACGGCAGCCGTTATCAGTCCAAGCTTTTCAATCCCGCCTTTCTGCGCGAAAAGGGCCTGCCCGTTCCCGCCTGGCTCGACGCCGAGGCGCGTCTTCTTCCCACCGTTTTCGAGGACTGATGCAACAGCTTTTCTGCCGCTTCGCACTGGCCCTATGCCTGGGCCTGACGCTTTCCGCCATCATCGCGGCGCCGGCGTCCCTGGCGCAGACCCAGGAACAGCCGGCGCCGCGCGCCATCGACTACGAGGCCTGGCAGAACGTCGCGGGCCGCGCCGAGGAAGCCATCGACGAAGGCCGCGCCTCGAACGACGCGTTCGAGGCGCTGCGGGCCGAGATCGTCGCCTGGCGCGACCAGTTCCTGCGCGCGCAGACCGCCAATACCGCGCGGATCACCACGATCCGCGACCAGCTGGCATCGCTTGGTCCGGCGCCGGCCGAGGGCGAGACGGAGGCCCCGGAAATCGCCCAGCGACGGGCCGAACTGAACGCCCAGCTTGCCGACGCCACCGCCCCGGTGCGCCGTGCGGAAGAGGCGTTCAGCCGTGCCGACGGGCTGGCGCGCGAGATCGACACGATCATCCGCGAACGCCAGGCCAGCGAATTGCTGCTGCTCGGGCCCAGCCCGCTGAACCCGTTCTACTGGCCCGAGGCGACGGGCAACCTGGTGGCCAGCGTGCACGGCATCGCCGCCGAGCCGGTACAGGCGCTGCGTTCGGACGCCAAGCGCGAGGCGCTGCTGCAGGTTCTGCCGCTGACGCTGCTGGCCGCGGCGGCGGCGCTGGTGCTTTCGATCTTCGGCGAGGCGACGACGGCGCGGCTGACCCGCGCGGCGGTGGCGCGCGCGCATCCCCATGCCCGCAGCCTGGTCGGATTCTTCGTCTCGCTAAGTCAGATCGCGGTACCCGTCATGGGCCTTGCGCTGCTGGCCGAGGTCGCGCAGGGCACCGGGCTTCTGGGCTTCCGCGGCACGATCGTCGCCGATCTCCTGCCGCTGCTCGGGCTCTGCTTCTTCGGCGCGCGCTGGTTGGGCCGGCGGCTGTTTCCGTCGCGCAGCGACCGGCCCGCGGCCTTCAACGTCACGCCGGAACAGGGCCGCGCGATGCGGCGGTCGATCGTTTTCGTCGGGCTCTTCGTGGGCCTGACGATCCTGATGGCGCGGTTCTCCGACTACGAGAACTATTCCGACGCGACCACGGCCGTTCTTCGGTTTCCGCTGGCCACGCTGGCCGGGCTGGGGCTGATGCGGATCGGCCGGGTGCTGCGGCTGATCGGCCGCCAGCTTGCCGAGGACGAAGAGCTGAAGGTCTACGGCGCGCGCGGGCTGGTTCTGGTCGGGCGGACCACGGTGATCCTCGGCGTGATCGGCATCGCCATGGCGGCGGTCGGCTATCTGAACGCGGCCTTCTTCATGCTTCTGCCGACCACGCTCAGCCTGGCGATGATCGGCGTGCTCCTGCTGCTGACCGAGCCGATCCGCGACGCCTATGCGCTGGTCACCGGCACGACGCCGGAAGAGGCGCGGGCCGCCCTGATCCCGACGTTGGCGAATTTCCTTCTGGTGCTGACCGCGTTGCCGGTCTTCGCGCTGATCTGGGGCGCCCGCACGGCGGACCTGACCGAGCTTTGGGCGCAGTTCAAGGAAGGCTTCTCGATCGGCGAGACGCGGATTTCGCCCACCAACTTCCTGACCTTCGCGCTGATTTTCACCGGGCTCTACCTGGCGACGCGGATCATCCAGGGCGCCCTGCGCAACACGGTGCTGCCCAAGACCAGCATGGATGTCGGCGGGCAGAACGCGATCGTCTCTGGGATCGGCTATGTCGGCATCTTCCTGGCCGCCGTGGTCTCGATCACCTCGGCCGGGATCGACCTTTCGTCGCTGGCCATCGTCGCCGGTGCGCTGTCGGTCGGCATCGGTTTCGGCCTGCAGAACATCGTGCAGAACTTCGTCTCGGGCATCATCCTCTTGATCGAGCGCCCGGTGGCCGAGGGCGACTGGATCGAGGTCGGCGGGCATACCGGCATCGTCAAGAAGATCTCGGTGCGCTCGACCCTGATCGAGACCTTCGACCGCACCGAGGTCGTGGTGCCGAACGGCGACTTCATCTCGGGGTCTGTGACGAACTGGACGCGGTCCAACCATCTCGGCCGGGTGATGGTCAACGTCGGCGTCGCCTATGGCACCGACACGCGCAAGGTCGCGAAGATCCTGATGGAGATCGTCGAGAACCACCCGCTGGTGACGGTCACGCCGGCGCCAGGGGTCGATTTCATGGGCTTCGGCGCCGACAGCCTGGATTTCCGCATCCGCGCGGTGATCCGCGACATCAATTTCGGTGTCGGCGTCAAGACCGAGCTGCATCACCAGATCGCCGAGCGCTTCGCCCAGGAAGGCATCGAAATTCCGTTCGCGCAGCGCGACGTCTGGCTGCGCAATCCCGAGGCGCTGACGGGAATGGCGCCCGCGGCCGAGACGGCCGAGCCGGTCGTGCGGGCCGACGAGGCCGCGCCGCCCGGGCCGCAGGAGGGCCAGCGCCGCGGCATCAGCAATGACGGCCTCGACGACGACGACGAGGAGGAAGCACGATGACGACGGCGCTGTTTCTCGACGACGCCTATGCATGCGAGGCGCCGGGCCGCGTGGCCGCGGTCACCGACCAGCGCGGCGTCGTGCTGAACGGCTCGATCTTCTACGCGCAGGGCGGCGGGCAGCCGGGCGATACCGGATCGCTGGTTTGGGACGGCGCCGAGATGGGCGTCGCCAACACCGTCAAGGGCGAGGCCGGCGCGATCGTGCTGTTGCCCGCCGAGGGCGCCCCGCTGCCTGCGCCGGGGCAGGACGTGACCCAGCGCCTCGACTGGGACCGCCGCTATCGCCACATGCGGGTGCACACCGCGCTGCACCTTCTGTCCGTGGTGATCCCGCTGCCGGTGACCGGCGGCGCGATCACCGAGGTCAAGGGCCGGCTCGACTTCGACATGCCCGAGGCGCCGCAGGACAAGGAGGCACTGCAGGCGGCGCTCGACGAACTGATCGCCCGCGATCTGCCGGTCAGCGACGACTGGATCACGGACGACGAGCTTGCGGCGAACCCGGGTCTGGTCAAGACGATGTCGGTGATGCCGCCCATGGGCGCGGGACGGGTGCGCCTGATCCGGATCGGCGAGGGGGCGGACCAGGTCGACCTGCAGCCCTGCGGTGGCACCCATGTCCGGCGCACCGGCGAGATCGGCCGCGTGTCGCTGGGCAAGATCGAGAAGAAGGGCGCGCAGAACCGCCGCGTCAACCTGCTGCTGGGCTGATCCGGGCGAAGGGCAGGCGCCGGGCGGCTCGGGTGGGGTCTGGTCGAAGATTTTTTTCTTGGAGCGGACGTTCGAGTGCTGCCGGGCGCGGATAGCGGCCGAAGGCCGCCGCGCCATCGCCGACCCGCCCCCCGGGGCGGCGATTGGGTGAGGTCGGCGCATCGGTCCGAAGTCACTCGGGAACCGCGGGATAAAGCGCGCCGAACAGGCGTCGGCTCGCCACCCCGCGGGTCGGCGATGGCGCGGCTTCGCGCGGCAATGGCAACGCCTGCTCCGGGCCATCCCGGGCCAGGTTCCGGTCAGGGCCGTCTTGCTCTATATCCGGGTCGACCCGTCCCGGACCCGTCCCGATGCGATTTCCTGCGTTCCTCGCCGCCCTGACGATCCTCGCCGCCGCGCCGCTTGCCGCGCAGGACTGGCGCTGCGCGGACGGCGCCTGCGAGGCCGCCGAACCGGCGCCGGTCGCCGAACTTGCGGGCGCTTTCCGCGCCGCCGCCGCTGCCTCTGCCAGGGCCGACCCGGACATGCTCGCCGCGCTCGAACAGCAGCGCTGGGTCGAGCAGGTCTTCGAGGCAACCGCGACCGCGCGGGTCACCGTCGAGATCGAGACCGGGCCCGGGGCTTTGCCCGCCGACTGGCCGCCCGATCCGGAGGGCGGGCGCCCGGCCACCGTGTCGCTTCTAATCAGCCGCGACGGCGAGACATTCGAGCGGATCGAAAGCGGCGCGGTCGTGGCCGAGGGCAGCTATCTGTCGCTGCTGATCGCGCAGGCGACCCGGCCGGTCGGCGAAGACGCGATCCGCTACTATCCGGCGCGCTTCCGCGTCCGGCTGTTCGCCGCCGCCATCCTGCCCGAAGCCGCGGCCATCGGCGCACCGCCCCTGGCCCTGGTACCGGCGCCCGAACTGGGCCGGTTCGGCTGCACCGAGGCGGGATGCGGCGAACCCGCGATGGCGAGCGATCTCCCCGACCTGACCGTCGAGGGCACCGCCTCGCCCGATCCCGTCGACCCGGCGCCCGACCCGGCGCCCGGCGCGCCGGCGATCCGCCCCGGCGGCGACGAACTTGCGGCCGCGCAGCAGGCCGAACTGGCGCGCCTGGGCTGCTATTCCGGCGCGATCGACGGGCTGTGGGGTCCGGGCTCGCGCCGGGCGATGGCGGCGTTCAACGTCGCGACCGGCGCCACGCTCGACGGAGATCGCCCGACACCGGGCGCATTGGCCGCGACCGCCCGAACGAGCGATCCGGTCTGCGCGGCCGAGTAGCGCCGGTTTCTCCCCGCGCCCCCTTGCCCCGGATGGAGCAATCCAGCTAAGAGGGCGGGACCGGAGAGGTGGCCGAGTGGTCGAAGGCGCACGCCTGGAACGCGTGTAGGCGGGAAACCGTCTCCAGGGTTCGAATCCCTGTCTCTCCGCCAATTTCACACCGTGCACCGAACCGCCCCCCGCAGCGATCCGGGTCAGGCGGGCAGGTGGATGCGGAACCGTTCCCGGATCGCCCGGTCGGTCGCCGGATCGAGGCGCGCCTGCGAGGGAAGGGCGAGCAGCGCCTCCTTGCGCGCCGTGGCCTTCGCCAGCAGATCCGGCTTGCCGCGTTCCTCCCATTCCTTCGGCGACGAGCGGTCGCCGAGCGCGGGATAGACGTGGTCGGCCTGCATCCGCGAAAGCGTCTGGTCGAGGCCGAGGTAGTGGCCCGGCCCGGCAAGACAGACCTCGCGGATCGCCTCGACCGCCAGCGTCTCGTCGTCGACCTCGATGCCGCGCACGCATCTGAGCGCCTGGCCGATCAGGTCGTCGGCCAGGATCAGCGACTCGTGGCAGAAGCCCAGAAGCGAGGCGTGCATCCCCGCGGCCTCGTAGACCATGTTCAGCCCCGAAAGCCCGGCCATGACGTTCGAGCACATCGCCTCCCACCCGGCCTGCATGTCGGGAAGCTTCGAATCCGACGCGCCCGCCGCGGCGCCGCCGGGCAGGCCGTAGAACGCGTGCATCTGCGCGCAGCCCGCGGTCAGCAGCGCCTGTTCGCCCGAGCCCACGGTCATCGCGCCGGTCCTGAGATCCAGCCCGAAGGGCCAGGTGCCAAACACCGCCGGATGACCGGGAGCGACGGCGTTGACATAGACCACGCCGGCCAGGCACTCGGCCACCGACTGCACGATGGCGCCGGCGACGGTCGAGGGCGCGGTGGCGCCCGCCATCCCGGCGGACAAGAGCAAGACCGGCATGCCGGCGGCGATGCAGTGTTCCATCGTCACGCAGGCCTCGGTGGCGAACTTCATCGGCGGGACGACGAAGCAGTTGGAATTGCTGACGAAGGGCCGCGCGCGCCAATTGGCCTCGCCACCCGCGATCAGGTGCAGAAGCTCGACCGCGGGCGCGACATGCGCGGGGTCGGAAAACGAGGTGCCGATATGCTTGGTGGTGCCCGAGACGCAGGCATAGACGGTGTTCAGGTCCATCTCGAGATTGTCCGCGATGTCGCGTGCGACCATCGGGCGCTGCAGGAAATGCACGTTGTCCAGCCGGTCGGCGATGCGGGCGGCGTCGTGCAGGTCGCGAAGCGTCGAATCGCGATAGCTGCGCCCGTCCACCTCGACCATGTGCACCGCCGCCCCTGCGGTGCCGTAATGCACGCGGGTGCCGGACAGATGCAGGTCGTGGCACGGATTGCGGGCGCATAGCGTGAGGTCGCGCGCGGCCCTGGCCAGCATGTCCTCGACCAGCGCACGGGGAAAGCGCAGCCGCCCGTCCGCGCCGAGTTCGGCGCCGGCGCCGGTCAGGGTCTCGACGCCCGAGGGCGGGGCGTCGGCGAGCCCGATCTCTTCGAGCACCTGCAGCGCGGCGCGGTGGATGCGCTGGACGCCGTCCTCGGTCAGAGGCCGGTACCGGCCGCCGGACAGCCCGGCGCGGACCGGGCGGATGGCGTCGTCGAGCGGGGCGGCGCGGGCCGCGCGGCGGGCGGCGCGGCCGCCGGCGCGGCGGGGGGATTGGTCGGTCATCGGTGTGGGCTTTCGGTTGGGGAATGGGGCAGGGCGGCCTAGCGCGCCTGCGGGCGCCCCCGCGCCGCACGGCCCCGGGCGGCGCCGATCGTGCGCGCCACCAGTGCGATCTTCCAGTCCCAGTCCGGCATGCGGCCTCCGCGGCGGCTTCGGGGCCCATCTGCGGCACCGGGGGGCTGCGGGTCTTGCGCGTTTGCGTCAGGATGGGCGGTTTGCGACACCGGCGTGACGGGAATGGCCCTGATCTATGTCATGGGCGGCGCCCGCGGCCGCGGGCAGTCTGGCAGCGATTGCCGGGGAGGGGAACATGGCCGAGGTCAGGGCGATGAACCGCTGGTGGGTCGTGCCGGGCGCGGTGCTGATCCAGATGAGCCTTGGCGCGATCTACGCCTGGTCGGCCTTTACCCTGGCACTGGCCGAAGCCGGGTGGACCCGGTTCGAAACCCAGGTGGTGTTCGCCACGGAACTGGGCACATTCGCGCTGGTCATGGTGTTCGCAGGCCGGCTGCTGGCCCGGATCGGCCCGGCGCGGCTGGCGGTGGCGGGCGGGCTGACCATGGGGGCGGGATACGTCGCGACGGGGGTTCTGGGCGCGACGGATTTCGGGGTGGTCGTGGTGGGCATCGGCGCCGTCGGCGGCGCGGGGATCGGGCTTGGCTACGTGGTGCCGATCGCGGTCGGCATGCGCTGGTTTCCGGACCGCAAGGGGATGATCACGGGGCTTGCCGTGGCGGGCTTCGGCTTTGGCGCGATGGGATGGGTCAAGCTCGCCGGCAACTGGGGCGGGCTGTTGGATCGGCTGGGGCTGGCCGGCACCTTCGTGGCCTATGGGCTGGCCTTCGCGGCGCTGATCTGCCTGGGCGCGATCTGGATGCGGATGCCGCCCAAGGGCTGGCAGGCGCCGGGCGCGGCGGCCGCGGCCAAGGCCGACGGGCGCAAGGGGCACGAGGACTTTACCGTGCTGGAGATGTTAAGAACGCCGCAGTTCTACCTGATCTTCCTGACTTTTGCCGTGTCTGCCGGCAGCGGGCTGATGGCGGTGGGGCTGATGAAGCTTTACCCGATCGAGGCGCTGCAGGCGCGCGGGCTGGGCCTTGGCGAGGCCAGCGCAGTGGCGGGCACGGCGATGGCGGTGTTCTTCTCGCTCGCCAACGGGATCGGGCGGATCGCCTGGGGCGGGATCAGCGACCGGCTGGGCCGGCGGCGCTCGATCATGGTGATGGCCGGCAGCCAGGCGCTGTTCCTTCTGGCCTTCACCCAGGCGGCGGGCACGCCCTGGCTGCTATATGCCGTGGCGGCGCTGGTCGGGTTCAACTTCGGCGGCAATTTCGCGCTCTTCCCGGCGATCACCGCGGACACGTTCGGCAATGCGCGGGTCGGGCAGAATTACCCGCTGGTGTTCCTGAGCTACGGCGCGGGCGGGATCGTGTTTCCGCTGTTGGGCGGCATGCTGGGCGATCTGGGGAACTTCCCGCTGGCTTTCGCGATCTGTGCGGGCGCCTGCGCACTGGGCGTGGTCGCCACGGCGCTGATCCGGGTGCCGGATTTCACCGAGGCGCATCGTCCGGCCTCGGTGCACGGGTTCCTGCACCAGATGCACTGGGACAGCGAGGAGCATGCGTGATCGAATCGAGCGCCTTGCGGCGCGCACGCCTGGTTGCGCCCGCCTCCGGCGGTCGCGGCGGGCGAGGGGGCTGTCTGCCCCCTCGCGCTCCCCCGAGAGTATTTCCGGCCAGATGAAGGCCCGTCAGAGCGTCGCGGCAAGCTCGCGTGCAACCTCGTGCACCAGCATCACGTCGTCGCGGGTGGTGTGCCAGGTGCCGGCGGTGACACGGATCACGAAACGGCCCCCGTGCGTGGTCTGGGTAAGATAGACCCGGCCGTCGTCGTTGATCTTCTGCAGCAACCGCCCGGTCAGCGCGTCGGCATCGCCGCCCGCGGGGGCATACTGGAAGGTGAAGAGCGCGAGACGCGGCTCTGTCGTGATCCGGAAGC
The DNA here is from genome assembly GCA_041627895.1 of Rhodobacter sp. Lineage (GTDB taxonomy): Bacteria > Pseudomonadota > Alphaproteobacteria > Rhodobacterales > Rhodobacteraceae > JBFKQC01. The sequence goes on along the minus strand of JBFKQC010000010.1, from coordinate 36,882 downwards.
CGGGGGTTTCGCGCAGCATTTCCGCGAGTTCGGCGATCCAGTTCACGTGGTTTCGGATGCGCGCGCGCAGGCCGTCGAGGCCGTAGGCGCGCAGCACGAACCAGATTTTCAGCGCCCGGAAGCGGCGGCCGAGCGGCACGGTCCATTCGTTGAAATTGGTGACCTCATCATGGTCCAGCGTCTGCAGGTAGTCGGGGCGCAGCCCCAGCGTGCGGATCTGCGGCACCGGGTCGGCGAGGAACTGGACCGAACAGTCGAACTGGACACCGAGCCATTTGTGTGGGTTGAAGACGATGGAATCCGCGCCACCTGCGCCGGCCCAGAGATGGCGGTATTCCGGGCAGAACATCGCGCTGCCGGCCCAGGCGGCGTCGAGATGGGTGTAAAGGCCGTATGCCTTCGCCACGGCGAGGCAGTCGGCCACCGGGTCCATCGCGCCGATCGAGGTGCCGCCGGTGCAGAGCACGACGCCCGCGGGGGTCAGGCCGGCCGCGATGTCGGCGCGGATCGCCGCGTCGAGCGCGCCCGCGTCCATGCCGTGATCGGCGCGGGTGGCGATCTTGACGAGGTTATCCTGGCCGATCCCGGCGAGGCGCACCGCCTTGTCGACCGAGGAATGGGTCTGCGCCGAGGCGTAGATGCGCAAGACGGGCTGCCCGGATAGGCCCTGGTCCAGGCCGCGCCAGCCGAGAGCGCGCTCGCGCATGGTCAGGATCGCGGACAGCGTGGCGGTGGTGGCGGTGTCGTGGATCGTGCCCTTGAAATGCGCCGCGAGGCCGAGCGCCTGGCGCAGCCAGTCGACCGTGACCTCTTCGATCTCGGTGGCCGCGGGCGAGGTCTGCCAGAGCATGCATTGCGCCGAGATCGCGTTGGCGAGGCCTTCGGCCCAGATCGAGGCGGGCGAGGCGTTGGCCGGGAAATAGGCGAAAAAGCGCGGATGCTGCCAGTGGGTCATCGCGTCGGGCACGATCGCCTCGAAATCGGCGAAGATCGCCTCGGGGCTTTCCGGTTGCTCCGGCGGGCTGGCCGGCAGCCTGGCGGCGGTGGCGCCGGGGGTGGTGCGGGCGCGCACCGGGCGCTCGCCGAGCGTTCGGTGGTAATCACGCGTCCAGTCGGCGGCGCGTTTCGTCCAGTGGCGAAGCTCGTCGTGGTCCATGGCGCACATCTGCCCACGCGGTGCGCGGGAAGGCAAGCGATGCGCGCCCTGCGCCTGGCGCGCGCGGGTGCGCCTGCGGGGCCCCTGTCCCGGGCTTTGCGTACGGTGTTCCTGCCGGGTGACAGGGCCTGGCGCGGCGCTATTCGGCGAGCATCGCGTCGATCATCTTGCCGGGCATGCCATCCAGGAGCGGGGTGAAATCGCCGTCTTGCAGGATCGCCTTGCCGGCGTCGTAAAGCGCCCTCTGGGCGACGCGCGCCAGGCCCGAGCCGAGCGAGATGCGCGCCACGCCCATGGCCGCGAACTCGGCACGCGAGAGCCGGGCGAGCGGGCCGGCGGCGAGCGCGTTGACGGGTTTGGCCGTCGCGGCGAGGACCTGTCGCAACTCGTCCCGTCCGGGCGGCAGCGGCACGTAGAAGCAATCGGCGCCCGCCGCGTCGAATTCCCGGATCCGGCGGATCGCCTCGGCAAGGCCGTAGCGGCGGTTCATCACGCCGTCGGCGCGGGCCACCAGCACGAAATCGCGCGGCAGCGCGCGGGCGGCCGCCGCGGCGGCGCGGATGCGCTCGACCGCGTGGTCGAAGGCATAGGCGTCGCCGGCGGCGAAATCCTCGTCCTCGATGGAAATGCCGGCGAGCCCGGCCTCGGCCGACAGCCGCACCGTTTCGGCGCAGGCATCCGGCGCGTCGCCAAAGCCGTTCTCGAAATCGCCCGACACGGGGAGGCCGACCGCGGCGACGAGGTCTTGGGCATGGGCCAGCGCCTCGTCGCGGCTGACGGTGCCGCCGTCGGGGCGGCCGAGGGTGAAGGCATGCGCCGCCGACGAGGTGGCGATTGCCTGTGCCCCGAGCGCGGCCAGCACCCTGGCGGACCCCGCATCCCAAGCATTGGCCAGGATGAACGGATCGCCGGCGCGGTGCAGCGCGCGGAACCGGGCCCCTGTGTCATGCGGCATGGGCCAGTCCTTCGGCAAAGGCGACAAGGCGTGTCAGCGCCGTCTCGAACAGCGCATCCTCGACGGTCATCGCGACCCGCAGGTGCCCGGCGGCGGCACGGCCGAAGCTTTCGCCCGGCATCACCGCGATCCGCTCGGCGTCGAGCAGCGCATGGGCGAAGGCCTCGCCGGTCATCCCCGTGGCACGGATATCCAGCATCAGGTACATCGCGCCGTCGCTTTGCACCGCGCCGACCGCGTTCGATCGCGCCAGCACGCGTTCGGCGATGGCGCGGCGGCGGCGGAACGGCGCGGCGACAGCCTCTTCGAGCGCGCGGCCGCGGTCCAGCGCGTAAAGCGCGGCGTCCTGGATGAAGCCCGGCACGCCGTACGTGGTGTGGGTCGACAGCGTGATCAGGTGCGCGACGGCGTCTTCCGGGCCGACGATCCAGCCGATCCGGCTGCCGGTCATCGCGTGGCTTTTCGACATCGAGCCGACGACCAGCGTACGCCCGGCCATGCCGGGCAGGGCGCGCGGGCTGACATGCCGGCCGCTCCAGACCTGGGTGTCGTAGACCTCGTCCGAGATCAGCCAGAGGTCGCGGTCCTGCACCACGCGGGCGACGCCCGCCAGCGTGTCTTCGGTATAGATCACGCCGGTCGGATTGTTCGGCGTGTTGATCAGGAGCGAGCGTGCGCCGGTCTCGGACGCGGCGGCGTCGATGTCGGCGGGCAGGGGCTGGAAGCCGTGTTCCGGGCGGGCCTCGATGGCGCGCGCGACAGCGCCGACGCCGCGGATCGTGCCGGGAAACGTCGCGTAATAAGGGTCGATGAACAGCGCGGTATCACTGGGGTTGCAGGCGGCGGTGTGGGCGGCGAACAGCGCGGCCTGCCCGCCGGGGGTGACGGTGACGTTGGCGCGGGTCGTCGGCACGCCCGTGCGCGCCTCGACGCGCGCGGCGATGGCGTCGCGCAGCGCCGGGATGCCGGGGACCGAGGCATAGCCGGTATGCCCGGCACGCGCCGCCCGGTGCATCGCGTCGAGGATCGCGGGGTCGGTGCGGATGTCGTGTTCGCCGATGGTCAGCTCGATCACCGGCGTGCCCGCGGCGATCATCGCGCGGGCGCGGTTGAACAGGTGCCATCCGTCGGAGCCGCCGCCGGTAAGGCCGGTGATGCGGGTCGAAAGTCGCATGGCCGCACCGGGCCACGGGGGCGGCGTTTTGTCAATCGCGCTATCGGATCGCCGGGGGCGCTGCGCCCCGGCCCCGGGGATATTTCCCGCCGGATCAGGCAGCTTTCGGGATCACCCCAGGGCGGCCTGCACCCTCTTGGGCAGTTTGTCGCGCACCAGGCGATACGATGTTTCGATCCTGTGCCGCGCCTCGGCGGGGCCCGTGTCCCATGGCAGGAGGACCCAGGAGCCGTGGAAATAGGGCGCCTTCTGTCCGGCACCCGCGCCGATCAGCATCTCGGCGGTCTCGACGCTGTCGGTCTTGACCGAGATGCCGGGCGTCACCGCGCCGATGCAGGCGAACATCTTCCCGCCGACCTTCCAGGCGTCATGCCCGCCGCCCCACGGGTCGGAGGCCTCTGCGCCCGGCAGCGCGGCGCAGATCGCGTTCATCTCGTCGCGGGTCATGGGGCGAAGCATGGAGCGCGGCGCGAGGCTTGGCAAGACGCCGCTTTGGCGTTATACGCGGGCCCATGAAGACCGCTGCAACCATCATCTGCTGCATTATCCGCTGACACAAGTCAGGCGGGCCGGTCTTTTACGTTTTCCCTTCTCACGCAGACTGCTAAGGCCCGCCGGGAGCAGTGCGCGCGAGGACAGGGCATGACCGAGATCACGCTTTACAACACCAGGACCCGCCGGAAGGACCCGTTCCGGCCGCTCGATCCGCGGAACGTGCGGATGTATGTCTGCGGGCCCACGGTCTATGACCGAGCGCATCTGGGCAATGCCCGGCCCGTGGTGGTGTTCGACACGCTGTTTCGCCTGCTGCGTCACGTCTACGGGGATAACCGGGTAACTTATGTGCGCAACATCACCGACGTGGACGACAAGATCATCGCGCGGGCGCGGGAGACGGGCCGAGAGATCGGCGCGATCACCGAGGAGACCGCGCAGTGGTACCGCGACGACATGGCCGCGCTCGGCGCGCTGGAACCCTCCTACACGCCGCACGCCACGGCGCATATCCGGCAGATGATCGGCATGATCGAGGACCTGATCCTGAAGGGCCACGCCTACGAGGCGGAGGGCCACGTGCTGTTCCGGGTGCGCAGCTACGCCGAATACGGGCGTTTGTCGGGCCGGTCGTTCGACGACATGATCGCCGGCGCCCGGGTGGAGTTGGCGCCCTACAAGGAAGACCCGATGGATTTCGTGCTGTGGAAGCCCTCGACGCCGGACCAGCCGGGCTGGGACAGCCCCTGGGGTCGCGGCCGCCCGGGCTGGCACATCGAATGCTCGGCGATGGCCTACGAACTGCTCGGCCAATCCTTCGACATCCATGGCGGCGGCAACGACCTGATGTTCCCGCACCACGAGAACGAGATCGCGCAATCCCGCTGCGCCCATCCCGAGGGGCAGTTCGCGCGGGTCTGGATGCATAACGAGATGCTGCAGGTCGAGGGCAAGAAGATGTCCAAGAGCCTGGGCAACTTCTTCACCGTGCACGACCTGCTGGAACAGGGCGTCCCGGGCGAGGTGATCCGCTTCGTGTTCCTCTCCACGCATTACCGCAAGCCGATGGACTGGACAGAGAAGAAGCGGGAGGAAGCGGAGGACGAACTCGAAAAATGGGCTTTGTCCATCGAGAATGCAAAAGCTGCGGAGAGGCCGTCAGAGAGTGTGATTGACGCTCTTGCCGACGACCTGAATACCCATGGCGCGATCACAGCTCTCAGGTCGAACTACGCTAGAGCTGAATACCAAGAATTGAAGGCCAACCTCGCGTTTCTCGGCTTTGACCTCAGAGCAGATCCCAAACAGGTCCAGATATTTGAACATCTGGTTCAAGGCGAGGAGTATCGTGATCTGATCGTCGCAGCTATAGAGAAGCGCCAAGAAGCCAGGAAGAAAAAGGACTTCACTATCGCGGATTCGATAAGGGACGCTCTCCAGAAAGCTGGGGTCTCACTTAAAGACGATTCGGATGGTGGAGTGACCTACAAGATCGAACGTGCCTTCGACCCCGCCAAGCTGGAGGCGCTGAAATGACCGCAGTGCAGAGAAACGAGGGCGGCGCCCGGCCCGAGGGGTGGGCGCAGAAGCGCGCGCCCCTGGGGGGCGGGTCGGGCGCTGCCCGGCCTTGCGGCCGGGCGGGACATCGGAGCGACGGGTTCGGGAGAGTCCAACGCGGGGAAGTGGCCCGATGACCCGCGAGCGCCTCTCTCTCTTCGACACCACGCTGCGCGACGGGCAGCAGACCCACGGCGTGCAATTCTCGACCCCGGACAAGCACGAGATCGCCGCGACGCTCGACGCGCTCGGCCTCGATTACATCGAGGGCGGCTGGCCCGGCGCGAACCCCACCGACAGCGCGTTCTTCGCCGAGGCACCGAGGACGCGGGCCACCTTCACCGCCTTCGGCATGACCAAGCGCGCCGGACGCTCGGCGGCGAATGACGAGGTGCTGGCGGCGGTGCTGAACGCGGGCACGCCGGCGGTCTGCCTGGTGGGCAAGACGCATGATTTCCATGTCGAGACGGCGCTGGGCATCACGCTGGACGAGAACCTGGAGAACATCCGCGCCTCGATCGCGCATCTGGTGGCCGAGGGCCGCGAGGCGCTGTTCGATGCCGAGCATTTCTTCGACGGCTACAAGGCGAACCCGTCCTACGCGCTCGACTGCCTGACGGCGGCGCATCAGGCCGGGGCGCGCTGGGTGGTCCTGTGCGACACCAACGGCGGCACGTTGCCGCACGAGGTGGGCGAGATCACTGCCGCGGTGATCGCCGCCGGCATCCCCGGCGAAAGCCTCGGCATCCACACCCACGACGACACCGGCAACGCGGTGGCCAACACGCTGGCCGCTTTGGATGCCGGCGCGCGGCAGGTGCAGGGCACGCTTAATGGCCTCGGCGAGCGCTGCGGCAATGCCAATCTGACCACGCTGATCCCCACGCTCCTGCTGAAGGAGCCCTACAAAAGCCGTTTTGAAACAGGCGTTTCCGAGGCGAACCTCAGGCAGCTGACCCATGCCAGCCGGATGCTGGACGACATCCTGAACCGGGTGCCGGACAAGTCCGCGCCCTATGTCGGCGCCAGCGCGTTCGCGCACAAGGCGGGGCTGCATGCCTCGGCCATCGTCAAGGACCCGAGCACCTATGAACATGTCGACCCCAAGACGGTCGGCAATACGCGGATCATCCCGATGTCGAACCAGGCCGGGCAGTCGAACCTGCGCGCGCGGCTGGTGGACATGGGGCTGGAGGTCGCCAAGGGCGACCCGGCGCTTGGCCGGATCCTCGAGGCGGTCAAGGCGCGCGAGGAAATCGGATACAGCTATGACACGGCGCAGGCCTCGTTCGAGCTGCTGGCGCGCGCCGAACTGGGGCTGAGCCCGGATTTCTTCGTGGTCGAGCGCTACCGCGTCATCACCGAGCGCCGCCGCAATGCCAAGGGAGAGATTGTCGTTGAATCCGAAGCGGTTGTGACGATTTCCGCACGCGACGGCAGCCGCACCAGCTATTTCAAGAACGACCACCCGCAGGACATGCAGGACGACGGGCCCGTGAACGCGCTCTGGCAGGCGCTGAAGGCCGATCTCGGGCCGCACCAGGAACGGATCGAGGACATGCGGCTGGTGGATTTCAAGGTGCGCATCACCCAGGGCGGCACCGAGGCGGTCACGCGGGTGATCATCGACTTCGCCGATTCCGCCGGACACGAATGGTCGACGGTGGGCGTTTCTGCCAATATCGTTGACGCGAGCTTCGAAGCGCTTTTGGATGCCATCAACTGGAAGCTGATCCGGGACCGGGCCGCCACGACATGACCGACGCCTTCTTCCTGCTGCACCAGGGGCTCGACCGCGAGGGGCCGGGCGAGCCGGCCGACGTGGCCTGGGTGGCCGATGTGCTGGACCTGCCGCGCGACGCGCGGATCTGCGACGCGGGCTGCGGGCCGGGCGCGGATGTCGAGGCGCTGCTGGCCGCCGCGCCCGAGGGCCACGTGACCGCCGTCGACAGCCACAAGCCGTTCATCGACGAGCTTTGGATGCGGATCGGCCCGGATGACCGGGTGACAGCCTATGCCGGCAACATGGCCAAGCTGAAGGGCCCGTTCGACCTGATCTGGTCGGCCGGGGCGCTTTACTTCCTGGGCGTCGAGAAGGGTCTGAATGCCTGGCGGCCGTGTCTTTCGAAGACCGGCGCGGTGGCGTTTTCCGAACCCTGCTTCTTTACCGCGACGCCGTCGGAAGCCTCGCGCGCCTTCTGGGAGGATTATGCGCAAACCTCGGACGCCGCCGGTATCGACGCGCGGGTGCAGGCCGCGGGGTACGAAACTATCGCCACCCGGCGGCTGTCGGATGCGGCGTGGCAGGCCTATTACGGGCCGCTCGAGGACCGCATCGCGCAACTGCGCCCCGCCGCCGACGACGCGATGCGCGCCGTGCTTGAAGCTGCCCAGACCGAGATCGACACCTGGCGCAAGGTGAAGGACGAGACCGGCTATCTCTTGAGCGTGGTGCGCCCGGCATGAGCCTTCGGGCCTGCGCCGAACTGGTCCGGCGCGGCGATCCCGACCGGTTCCTGGCCGCGATGGCGGCGCCTGCGGCGGCGCGCGCCGTCCTGTTCCCGCTCTATGCCTTCAATGTCGAGGTGGCCCGCGCGCCCTGGGTCACGGACGAGCCGATGATCGCCGAAATGCGGCTGCAATGGTGGCGCGACGCGCTGGCCGAGATCGGGGGCGGCGGGCCGGTGCGGCGGCACGAGGTGGTCGACGCCCTGGCGGGCATGCTGGACGCCCCGGGCGCCGAGGCGCTGGACCGGCTGGTCGAGGCGCGGCGCCGGGATCTCTGCCGCGAGCCGTTCGACGATGCCGGCCAGTTCGCCGACTACCTTGACGCGACGGCCGGCAACCTGGCCTGGACCGCGGCGCGGCTTCTGGGGTCGGACGGCGAGGCGGCGGTGCGCGACGTGGCCTGGGCCGGCGGGCTGGCGAACTGGCTGCTGGCGATCCCGGCGCTCGAGGCGCGCGGCCGCGTGCCGCTGGTCGACGGCCGGCCCGAAGCGGTGCGGGCGCTGGCCGGCGATGGGCTGGCGCGGCTGTCAAGCGCCCGGCCGCCGCGGGCGGCGCGCCCGGCGCTGCTGGCGACCTGGCGGGCGCGCGGCATCCTGCGCCGCGCCCGGGCCGAGCCCGCGCGCGTGGTCGAAGGGCGGCTGGCGGACTCGGAGTTCCGGCGCCGCGTGGGCCTGATCTGGCGCAGCCTCACCGGCTGAGCGGCCAATACTGGATAGATCGTTCCGCCTCGACGAGTACCGGCAGATCGGTGCCCTACTGCCGCGATACCGGCGAACGCATTGTTAACGAATTTCGCGCGTTATTCCCCCAACCTCCCGCCCTTCATCTTCCGGCCGCTTCGGTGAAGATTCCACTACCGGCCAGCCGCGGAATCCCATGCACTCGAACGGAAATGCCGTCATGCCGCCTTCGGCCGCAGCACCAGCCAGATCAGCGCGCCGCCGGCCAGCGCCAGGAACGGCGCCATGGCGAGATTGACGGCAGTCCAGCCCTGCTCTGCCGAGCCGCCCGAGCAGTTCATCAGCCCGCCCGAGGCCAGCGACGCCAGCGTCACGCAGCCGAACACAAGCATGTCGTTCAGCCCCTGCACCCGGCCGCGCTCCTCGGGCGTATGCGCGCCCGCCAGCATCGTGGTGGCGCCGATGAAGCCGAAGTTCCAGCCGACGCCCAGCAGGACCAGCGCGACAAAGAAGTTTTCCAGCGCGACGCCCGCCAGCCCCACGCCGCCCGCGCCCGCGAGAATCGCCAGCCCCGTGGCCATGATGCGCTCGACCCCGAACCGGGCGATCAGGTGGCCGGTGACGAAGGACGGTGCGAACATCGCCAGCACGTGCCCGGTGACCACGTCGGCCGCGTCGTTCTTGTCGAACCCGCAGCCCACGACCGCCAGCGGCGTCGAGGTCATCACCAGGTTCATCAGCGCATAGCTGACCATCGCGCAGATGATCGCGACCGCGATGCGCGGCGTTCTCAGCAGTTCCCACCGCGTGCGCCCGCGCGGGGCTTCGGTGTCCGGCGCCGGCGGTCTGGGGATGTCGAGGAACAGGAACAACAGTGCGCCGGCCGCGTTCACCGCGATCACCGCAAGGTAGGTGCCCATGAACGGCACCACCATCGCATCCGCCGTGACCTTGACCAGTTGCGGCCCGATCACGGCAGAGACCAGGCCGCCCGCCATCACGTAGGAAATCGCCTTCGGCCGGAACCTCTCGGACGCGGTGTCGGCGGCGGCGAAGCGATAGAACCCCTGCGCCGACATGTAGATGCCGGTGAACAGCGAGCCCGCAAGGAACACCGCGAAGCTTTGCGTCATCAGCCCGTATGCGCCGATCGCACCGCCGAGCGCGCCGCCGGTGGCGCCGACGAAGAACCCCGCGCGCCGCCCGAAGCGCTGCATCAGCGCCGACAGCGGCGTCGCGGACAGCATCGAGCCCAGCACGATCAGCGAAATCGGCAGCGTCGCGAAGCAGACGTTCGAGGCCAGCGACTGGCCCGCCAGCCCCGCCAGCACGAAGATCATCGGCATCTGCGCACCGAGGATCGCCTGCGCGGCCACCAGCACCGCGACATTGCGGCGGCTGCGGCGCCTGTCGGGGATGGCCGGGCCGGCGGGTGCCGGCGCGGGCGCTTCGGCGGGAAAATCGGTCATCGGCCCGGATTAGCGCCCGGCCGGGGCGAAGGAAAGGGCGATCAGGCAGCGTCGATGATATGCGCGAAAGAGCCGCAGACCCGGCCCCTGCGCAGCCCCATCGGCGGCAGGGCGTTGCCCTCGGCGTCCAGCGCCTCGAACAGAGGCTCGCCCTCGGCCCGGATCGTCGTGGCATAGTGGAACTCGTGCGCCGTGAAGCGGCCCCGGAACGGGGCGTGGCTGCACCTGAGCATCCGGTAGCCGAGATGCAGCCTGCGCGCGGCGAAACTGGTCTCCAGCGGCAGGAGCCCGGCCATCGCGTGGCGCTGTCCGTCGGCGTCGGTCATGGCTTCTCCCAGAACCATGTATCCGCCGCATTCTCCATAAATATCATCTGTTAGCGCGGCATTCTTAAGGCTTTGCATGAAGTTCCCCGCGGCGGCGATCCGCCCGGCATGGAGTTCCGGATAGCCGCCGGGCAGGAACACCAAGTCGGCCCGGGGCACTGGGTCGTCCGCGAGCGGCGAGAAATACCGCAATTCGGCGCCCGCGCGCCGCCAATCCGCCAGCTGGTGCGGATAGGTGAAGGCAAAGGCGGCGTCGCGGGCGATGGCAATCCGCTTCGGGATATGCCCTGCGGTGCCGTTCGCGCCGGCGGCGTTCTTCGCCTCGAAGGGGGCGGCAAGCGACTGCAGCGCGTTCAGGTCCGCCTGGTCCCGCATCGCCGCTGCGGCCCGGTCGAGAAAGCCGTCGAGATCGCCGTGCTCGCCCGCCTGCACCAGCCCGAGATGCCGCGACGGCAGCGCCAGCGACGGGTTGCGGCGAACCGCCCCCAGAACCGGAATCTCAAGCGGTTCCAGAGCCTTGCGCAGCATGCCTTCATGCCGCGCGCTGCCCACCCGGTTCAGGATCAGGCCTGCGACCTGCACCGCCGGGTCATGCGCGGCGAACCCCGCGACCAGCGGCGCGACCGACTGCGCGATGCTCGCGGTGTCGACCACCAGCACCACCGGCAGCCCGAGGATGCGGGCAAGATCTGCCGTGGCGCCCTTGCCCCCGGGCGGGGCCCCGTCGAACAGCCCCATCGCGCCCTCGACCAGCAGCAGCCCCTCGCCGCGGGCCAGCGCGCGGATCCGCGCCGGCGTCATCGCCCAGGCATCGAGGTTCACGCATGGCGCGCCGCAGGCGGCCTCGTGAAACCGCGGGTCGATATAGTCGGGGCCGGATTTCGCGCCGCGAACCGCAACGCCATCCTGCGAAAGCGCCCGCAAGATGCCCAGTGTGATCGTGGTCTTTCCGCTGCCGGACTGCGGCGCGGCAAGGATCAGCCCGTGACCGCTCACGCACTTTCGGCGGGGCGGCCGCGGCCCAGCGGATCGGGGTTGCGCGGCGCCTCGCCCGCGGCGAGCGCCTGCCAGTCCAGCACCTGGCGCATCAGGACCGACCGTCCGACGCAGATGATCGCCGGCGGCTCCAGCCCGGCAGCGGCGATATCGGCCTCGATCCGGCCGAGCGTGGTCTCGACGACGCGCTGGCCGGGCGTCGTCGCACCGGTCACGACGGCGGCGGGTTCATCCGGCGGGCGCCCGGCGTCGCGCAGCGCGGCGGCGATCCGGGCGATGTGCTTCATCCCCATGTAGATCACGATCACCTGGGAACCTTCTGAAATCGCTTGCCAATTCAGCGACGAGGGCGTCTCGCCCGACTGGTCGTGGCCGGTGACGAACGTGACCGACTGGTTGACGTCGCGATGGGTCACCGGGATGCCGGCATAGGCCAGCCCGCCGATCCCGGCGCTGATGCCCGGGATGATCCGCACCGGGATGCCGTGCTGTACCAGGGTCTGCGCCTCTTCGCCGCCGCGGCCGAAGACGAAGGGATCGCCGCCCTTCAGCCGCAGAACGCGCCTGCCGTCGCGGGCGAGGTCGACGAGGTGCAGCGAGATGTCGCGCTGTTTCGCGCTGGGCTTGCCGCCGCGCTTGCCGGCATAGACGTGCTCGGCCTGCGGCGCCCAGTCCAGGATCGCGGGCTCGACCAGCGCGTCGTAGACGATCACGTCGGCCTGGCCGAGCGCGTTCAGCGCGTGCAGCGTCAGAAGCCCCGGATCGCCCGGCCCGGCGCCGCAAAGCCAGACCCAGCCGGGCAGAAGTTCGGGCCAGGCGCCGGCGGGAAGGGCGGGCGAGTCGGTCATGGGCCCGTTATGCCGCCGCTTGCGGGCCGCGAAAAGGGCGGTTGCGACGCGCCGAGACCGATTGGCGGCGCGCACGCGCCTGCCTATAGTCGCGCCGATGAGCCGCAAGCCGGAACGAGAGCTGCGCCGGGGCTGGACCACGGGCGCCTGCGCCACCGCCGCCACCAGGGCGGCGCTGATCCGGCTTTGGGGCGGCGCGTTCCCCGACACGGTGACGATCACGCTGCCGCGCGGCGAGACGCCGGGCTTTGCCGTGGCGCATCGCGACGCGGGCGAGGGCTGGGCCGAGGCGGGGATCGTCAAGGATGCCGGCGACGACCCCGACGTGACCCATGGCGCGCTGGTGATCTCGCGGGTTCGGGCCGCTTCGGGCGGGGTGACGTTCCGCGCCGGCGAGGGCGTCGGCACCGTGACCAGGCCGGGCCTGCCGATCGCGCCGGGCGAGCCGGCGATCAACCCGGTGCCGCGGCAGATGATGGAAGATGCTGTGCGGGACTGTGCCGCAACCTATCGAAAGCCGGCGGATGTCGAGATCACGGTGTCGGTTCCGGGCGGCGGGGCGCTGGCCCGCAAGACCTGGAATCCACGGCTCGGGATCAAGGGCGGCCTGTCGATCCTCGGGACCACGGGGATCGTCAGGCCGTTCAGCTGCGCGGCCTGGATCGCGTCGATCCACCGCGGCATCGACGTGGCGCGGGCGAGCGGTATGACCCATGTCGCCGGCTGCACCGGGGCGACCAGCGAGCGCGTGGTGCAGGGTCTTCATCAATTGTCCGACATTCAGATGCTCGACATGGGCGATTTCGCAGGCGGCATGCTCAAGTACCTGAAATCCCATCCGGTCAATCGTCTGACAATTGGTGGCGGCATCGGCAAGCTCACCAAACTTGCGCAGGGCGCAATGGATCTGCATTCCGGCCGCAGCCAGGTGGATTTCGCCGATCTGGCCCGGCGCTTCGGCGACCCGCGTCTGGCCGAGGCGGGCACGGCGCTGCACGCGGCGGACCTGGCCGGGCCGGCGCTGGCCGAATGGGTGGCCGTCGCCGCGCGCGAACGCGCGGCGGATGCCCTGCAAGGCGCCGGGACCGATGTCGATATCGTGGTGGTCGACCGTGCGGGCAACATCCTGGCGAGGGCAGGGTGATACGGCTTCTGTTGCTGGCCGGCAGCGGCGAGGCGCGCGCGCTCGCCGAGGCGCTGGCAAAGATGCCCGGGCTTCAGGCCACCGCCTCGCTCGCCGGTGCCACGCGCCAGCCCGCGGACTTGGCGCTGCCGACCCGCACCGGCGGCTTCGGCGGGCGCGAGCCGTTCCGGGCCTATTTGCGCGACAACCGGATCGGCGCGGTGCTGGACGCGACCCATCCCTTCGCCGCGCGGATCAGCGCCCGAACCGCGGAGGTCTGCGCCGCGGAAGGCATCCCCTATGCCCAGGTCCTGCGCCCGGAATGGCGACCGGTACCCGGCGACGACTGGACCTGTTTCGACCGCGAAGAAGAGGTTGCGGGCTTTGTCCCGGAGGGCGCCACGGTGTTCCTCGGCACCGGCCCGCAGGGGCTCGGCCGCTTCGCCAACCTGACCGGGCGCCGGGTGATCTGCCGCCGGATCGACCCGCCGCGGGCGCCGTTTCCGTTTCCGGGCGGCGAGTTCCTGGTCGGGCGCCCGCCGTTCAGCCTGGCCGACGAGACCCGCCTGTTCCGGCGGCTCGGGGTCGACTGGCTGGTGGTGAAGAACTCGGGCGGCGACGCCAGCCGGTCGAAGCTCGACGCGGCGCGCGCGCTTGGCATCCGCGTCGCGCTGATGCGCCGCCCGGCGCAACCCGACGCGCCGCGGTTCGAGACGGTCGAGGCGGCGCTGGACTGGGTCAGGGGGCTCTTGTGACGGGGCGGATCATCGAGACGCCAGACTGCGTGGCCGAAGGTGCGGCATGGCTCGCCCGTGCCGAGCCAAGGTTCCGCGACGCGCTGGCCGAGATCGGCCCGCTGCCGCTGCGCCGCCGCGCGGACGGCTTCGCCCAGCTTCTGAACGCCATCGTCAGCCAGCAGGTCAGCACCGCCTCGGCCGACGCGATCTGGCGGCGGATGCAGGCGGCGCGCCTGACCGGCCCGCGACGGATCGCGCGCGCGGGCGACGACAAGCTGCGCGCCGTGGGCCTGAGCCGGCAGAAGATCCGCTATGCCCGCGCGCTTGCCGCGGCGCGGATCGACTATGCCTCGCTGCGCACCGCCCCCGATGCCCAAGTGATCGCGACGCTCACGCAAGTCCCCGGCATCGGCCGCTGGACGGCGGAAATCTACGCGATGTTCTCACTCGGCCGTGCGGACGTCTTCGCGCCGGGCGATCTGGCGCTGCAGGAAGCGGCGCGGCTGCTTTTCGAGACCGGCGAGCGCCCCACCGAGCGGCAGTTGCGCGCGATGGCCGAGGCCTGGTCGCCCTGGCGGGCGGTTGCGGCGCGGCTCTTGTGGGCCTACTACCGGGTGGCGAAGGACAGGGAAGGCATCCGATGACACGCATCCTGGAAACCGGCCGCCGCGCCGCGGCCTCGGGCCGGACCCGATCGGTCGTGGTGTTCCTGCACGGCTACGGCGCCGACGGCGCGGACCTTCTGGGGCTCGCCGACCCGCTGGCGCCGCACCTGCCGGACACCGTGTTCCTGGCGCCCGACGCGCCGGAACGCTGTGCAACCAATCCGATGGGGTATCAGTGGTTCCCGATCCCGTGGATCGACGGCTCGTCGGAAGTGGCCGCCGAAAGCTCGATGCGGCAATCGGTGGACGACCTGAACGCGTTTCTCGACCGGGTGCTGGCCGACGAGGGCATCGCGCCTGCGCAACTGGTGCTTTTCGGGTTTTCGCAGGGCACGATGATGAGCCTGCACATCGCGCCCCGCCGCGCCGAACCGTTCGCCGCGGTGGTGGGGTTTTCCGGGCGCCTGGTCCAGCCCGAGGCCCTGGCCGACGAGGCGGTGTCGAAGCCGCCGGTCCTGCTGGTCCATGGCGACCAGGACGAGATGGTGCCGATCCAGTCGCTGCCCGAGGCCGGCAACGCGCTTAGCGAAGCGGGATTCGAGGTCTATGCCCACGTGATGAAGGGCACCGGCCACGGCATCGCGCCCGACGGGCTGAGCGTGGCGCTGGCGTTTATCCGCGACAAGCTGGGTGTCGCGACGCCGGTCGGCAATCCGTGACAAATCTGCCAAAGCCCGACGGGCAATTCGGCGATTATCCCCAGGCGGCGGGATTCGCGTTTCCCGCCCCGCGGCCGGCGTCCTATAGTCGGCCCTGATTTCCGCCCGAACCGGACGCCGCCGGCCGCCCGAACCATTGGAGAGAGTGATGCGCCCGACCCCGAGACGCCGCCCTGCCGCCAAGCGCCCGGCACGCGCCGCCGCCCTGATCGCCGCCGGCCTTGCGGTCGCGCCCTGGGCCGCGGGCGGCGAGGAGGCCGCGCTGGAGGTGCCGGCGCCGCGGCTGGTGAACTCCGAGACCGCGAACATGCTGCCACGCGGCACCTGGTCGCTGCAGGCGGGCACGCACCAGACCGATTTCAACACCGGCGGCGGCACCGGCAACCAGGTCTATTACGGCGCGGTGGACTGGGCGGCGGGCAGCAACCTGACGCTCGGATTCTCGACGCTGGTGCAGGAGGACGCCAACAACAAGCCGATCGCCGGGATCACCGCGGCGACGCGGTTCCTGTCGGCCGCGTTCAGCGCCAAGTACCGCTTCGTCGATGGCGAGCCGTTGGACGTGGCGGCGCTGGCCTCGGTCGAGGCGTTTTCGTTCCGCACCGCGATCTTCGGCACCGACGTCAGCGAGGCCGACCACGTGATCGGCTCGCTGCACCTGCCGATCACCTACCAGGCGGCGCCGAGCCTGCAGTTGCACCTGACGCCCGGCGTCTCGGTCTTCCCCGAAGACCTGAACGGCATTCCGTATTACGGCACCATAGTCAGCGTCGGCGCCGGGGCGACCTGGCAGCCCAATCCACGGCTGCAGCTTTACGGCACGGTCAACGTGCCGGTCGAGGGCGGCAACACCATCGACACCACGCGCGCGATCACCCAGGTGCCGGTCTATACCGCCGGCGCGCGCTACAACTTCACGCCGAAAGTGGCGCTCGAGGGCTACGTCACCAACGGCGTGGGCGTCACGCCGGCGACCGGGATCATCACCTTCTGGCCGGACGGCGACGAGCCCCTGTTCGGGCTGAAGGTGCATTACACGCCGAACGCGCGGTTCCCGTCGACCTACCGCGCGGCGGCGCCCGAGCCCACTGCGCGCGACCGCCAGTTGCAGCAGGACGGCTTCATCCTGTCGAGCGCGGGCGTGATCGAGCCGGGCGAGGTTCGCCTTGCCGCGGCGGGCGGCGACCAGGACGCCTGGTCGGGCGCTGCGGCGTTCAGCCCCGACCGCGACTTCCAGATCGACGCGGTGGTCGAGCAGCCCGCCGATGACGGCAGCGTGCCGGCGGCGCTGAACCCGACGCCGGGCAAGTCGCGCTGGATGGCCGGCGGCCGGATCCGGGTGCTGGACCAGAACGCGGGCGACCCTGTGTCGTTCTCGATGCGCGTCCTCGGCGGGCGCGATTTCGAGAACCAGAGTGTCGGCGTGCTTTATGTCGCGGCGCCGCTCAGCTACGAATTCAACGACCGGCTGGCGCTGACCGCGCAGCCCGCCGCCGGCGCCTTCGGCAACACCGAGGTCTTCGGCCTCGGCCTGGGGGCGAATGTCGAGGTGGCGGACGGG
This sequence comes from Rhodobacter sp., assembly GCA_041627895.1. Lineage (GTDB taxonomy): Bacteria > Pseudomonadota > Alphaproteobacteria > Rhodobacterales > Rhodobacteraceae > JBFKQC01. The sequence goes on along the minus strand of JBFKQC010000010.1, from coordinate 19,973 downwards.
GTGCAGCTGATCGGCGAGGTGACGCCGGTGTCGGACGGGCAGGATGCGGTCTGGGCCGCCGGCGCGCGCTATAGCTCGCGCGACGGCCGCTTCAGCGTCGATCTGTCGGCCACCAACGCGCTGGGGCGCAACGGTTACGGCACGCTGGTCGCGCAGGACAGCACCCGGTATTCGCTGGGCGTCAGCATCACCACGGGGCTGTTCCGGCGCTAGGCCCGGCGCTGCACCCGCGGCCCCGGCGGGGCTTGTGGATAAAGGTCAACTCGCCGTGATCCGGCCGCGCTGGCCCTGTCCGCGCGGGCACTTCATCTTGCGGGGGTTGTCAGGCGGCAAACGAAATATATAGTCATGGCAAGCTGGGGCAGGGCTCCCTGCTCTGGCGCCGGGCAAGAGGCGGACGGGGCAGAGGCGGAGTCACACCTGATGGACGGCGATTTCAGGACGAGTTTTGTCAGGGAACCCAACAGCCTGCGCCATCATCCGGCGCTGGTTCTGAACGCCGATTACCGCCCGCTCAGCTACTACCCGCTGTCGCTCTGGCCCTGGCAGGACGCGATCAAGGCGGCCTGGCTGGAACGCGTCGACATCGTCGCGGAATACGAACAGGTGGTGCGCTCGCCCTCGACGGTGATCCGAATACCCTCGGTGGTGGTGCTGAAGGACTACGTCAAACCCCGGAAGCGCGTGGCCTTCACGCGCTTCAATCTGTTTCTGAGGGACGAATTCTGCTGCCAGTATTGCGGGAACAGAGCCGATCTGACCTTCGACCATGTCGTGCCCCGGTCGCGGGGCGGGGTGACCAGCTGGGAAAACGTGGTCGCGGCCTGCGCGAAATGCAACCTGCGCAAGGGCTCGCGCAGCCTGCGCCAGGCCGGGTTGGCCCTGCGCAAGCCGCCGCGCCAGCCGGGCGCCGAAGAGCTTCGCAACATGGGCCGCAAGTTCCCGCCGAACCACCTGCACGAGACCTGGGTCGATTTCCTTTACTGGGACGCCGAACTGGAAGCCTGACCGGTTCTCTGCCATGCTTGCGCCGGGTGCCTGGGGAGGGACGAGATGCTGCAGGCCTTCGATCATGTGAACGTGCGCACCGCAAATCTGGACGCGATGGTGAAATGGTATGCCGATGTGCTGGGCCTGCATGCCGGGGCGCGGCCGCCGTTCGGGTTCCCCGGCGCCTGGCTATATCTGGGCGACCGGGCCCTTATCCACCTGGTCGGCCTGCGCGAGGCGCCGCAAGGCCGCGACCCGCAGATCGAACACTATGCGTTCCGCGCCTCGGGGCTGAAAGGCTTCCTGGAGCGGCTCGACGACCACGGCATCGGCTATGAACTGGCCGAGGTGCCGGGGTTCGGCATCCTGCAGGTGAACATCCACGATCCCGACGGCAACCACGTGCACATCGACTTTGACGTCGCCGAGCGCGGCTGACGCGGCCGCGCCGCCAGATGCCGGATCCGGTGGGCGCAACCGGAATGCGCGCGATATCCTGTGCGCGCGGTGCATTTGCAAAATCTCAGTATTTCCCCCGACCTCCCGCCCGGCGATTCGGTGAATATTTCGTGAGCCGCGCAGGAACGGCTCCGAAGCGGTCAACCGCAGGTCGCATGACCGGCCGGACGCGGCACGGGATGTCGGCGAAACGCCCGCGCGCTCAGGCCGAACAGCTCGCGCCGCCGAGAACGCAGAACTTGGCGCAGTGCGGGTGGTTCAGGAACACTTCGCCCTCGGCGTCTTCCAGCGTTTCGCCAAGCTCGAACTCGGGGCTGTAGGGCAGCAGGGTGCAGGCCACCACGGCCGGTTTCGCCGCGCCCCGGCGCTTGATCACCATCCGCGACGAGGCACACATCACGTCGCGCGGCGACTTGCCCAGGATGCCCCAGCAGGCGGTCGTGATCTCGGGCACCTCGGCGGTGACGTCCATTTCCGGAAACAGCACCGTCTCGGCGGGGCTGAAGGCGTCGATGGCAAAGCCGTGGCGTTCGAAAAGCGCGGCATAGCCCGCCCGCGCCTCGGCCTCGGTCTCGCCCCAGACGGTGCGCCCGGCGACCGTCATCCGGATGCCGGCATCGCGCAGCCAGGCCATGCCTTCGAGCGTCCTGGCGAAGCTGCCGGCGCCGCGTTCCTCGTCGTGCCGCCGCGCCGTCCAGTGATCGACCGAAACGCGCAGCGTCAGCCGGTCGCCATGCGCGCGCTGCAGCGCCTCGAGGCCCGCGCGCACCGTCCTGCGCATCATCGGGCGCATGGCATTGGTCAGGATCAGCACCTCGTAGCCGCGGGTCAGCGCGCGGCGCGCCATTTCGATCATCTCGGGGTTCATGAACGGCTCGCCGCCGGTGAACCCGATCTCGCGCACGCCCCAGCCCCGCGCCTCGAGCTGGCCGAGATAGTCCGACACCTCGTCGGCGGTGATGTAGACCAGGCGATCGTTGGTGGGCGAGGATTCGATATAGCAGTTGGCGCAGGTGATGTTGCAAAGCGTGCCGGTATTGAACCACAGCGTCCCGGGATCGGTCAGCCGCACGCTGGCGCGCGCTTCGCCCGTGGCCGTGATCTGCGGGTGCTGGAACTTGCCCAGACCTTTGCCGCCAAGCTCTTGATCTTTCATGTGGTCGCGATCCCGTCTCGCGGTGGAGTCCAGAGCTAGCCGAGCCGTGGGGCAGGGAAAAGCCCTGCATCTGCGCCATGACGTGGTTGTGAAGCACTTTGAGGGTGCTAGACTTTCGGGCGGTTTGTGGTAATTGAGGGCTCGTTAACGCTAACGCCGCAGCGCAGCGTAACCGAAACCGCAACGGAGACATACATGGTTGCCCGCGTCATTCCGGTCGATCCCTTCGATCTCGTCATCTTCGGCGGCACCGGCGACCTGGCCCGCCGCAAAATCCTGCCCGGGCTTTACCGCCGGTTCTGGTCGGGGCAGATGCCCGCCGAGGCGCGGATCGTCGGCGCCTCGCGCAAGACGCTCAGCGACAAGGATTTCCGTGCCTTCGTGCGCGACGCCATTAAGGAATTCGCCATCGAGGGCGGCACCGACGGCGCCCGGATCGAAGCCTTCCTCAAGCTGGTGCGGCATATCGCCGTGGATGCCTCGGGCGATGCCGGCTGGAGCGATCTGAAGAAGGCGATTCGCCCGGACGTGGTCAAGGCGTTCTACTTCTCGGTCGGCCCCAGCCTTTTCGGCGACATCGCCGAGCGGCTGACCAAGCACAAGATCGCCGACAAGGCATCGCGAATCGTGGTGGAAAAGCCGTTCGGCCACGATTTGGATAGCGCGCAGGAATTGAACCGCACCCTGCGCCGGCATTTCCGCGAGGAACAGATCTACCGGATCGATCACTATCTCGGCAAAGAGACGGTGCAGAACCTGATGGCGGTTCGCTTCGGCAACATCCTGTTCGAGCCGTTGTGGAACGCGCAATACGTCGACCACATCCAGATCACCGTGGCCGAAACCGTGGGCGTCGGCGGGCGCGGGGCGTATTACGACAAGTCCGGCGCGATGCGGGACATGGTGCAGAACCACCTGATGCAGCTTCTCTGCCTGATCGCGATGGAGCCGCCGAACCATTTCGACCCGGACGCGGTGCGCGACGAGAAGCTCAAGGTGATCCGCGCGCTCGACCCGGTGTCGAACGGCGACATCGTGCGCGGCCAGTATGGCGGCGCCAAGGGAATAGCGAGCTATTTCGACGACGCCGAGAACCCGGATTCGCATACCGAAAGCTTCGTCGCGATGAAGCTTCAGATCTCGAACTGGCGCTGGAAGGGCACGCCGTTCTACCTGCGCACCGGCAAGCGGCTGAAGGGGCGGGCCTCGGAAATCGCGGTCGTGTTCAAGGACCCGCCGCACTCGATCTTCGGCGAACAGCCCGAACGGCGCGGCAACGTGCTGGTGATCCGGCTGCAGCCGAACGAGGGCATGAAGCTGCGGGTGACGATCAAGGAACCGGGGCCCGGCGGCATGCGGCTGGTCGAGGTGCCGCTGGACATGTCCTTCGCCGACGCGCTGGGGCCGGACGCGCAGGTGCCCGAGGCCTATGAACGGCTGATCATGGACGTGATCCGCGGCAACCAGACGCTGTTCATGCGCGGCGACGAGGTCGAGGCCGCCTGGGCCTGGACCGACCCGGTGATCGCGCATTGGGAGGCCCGCGGCGACCGGCCGAAACTTTACGAGCCGGGCTCGGCGGGGCCGGAAGAGTCGCTTATGCTGCTGCACAAGGAAGGCCGCCGCTGGAGGGAAATCGGGTCATGAACCTCGTCGAATACCCCGATCAGGACTTGATGATGATCGACGTCGCCAACCAGTTGGCGGGCGAGTTGAACACTTGCGTGATGCACCACGAGGCCGCGTCCTTCGCGGTCCCGGGCGGCACGACGCCGGGCCCGATCTTCGACGTGCTTTGCGCCGCCGACCTGGAATGGGACCGGGTGCACGTGATGCTGACCGACGAGCGCTGGGTGCCCGGGGACCACGAACGCTCGAACGCGCGGCTGGTGCGCGAGCGCCTGCTGACCGGCCGCGCCGCAGCGGCGCGGTTCCTGCCGTTCTACACCGGCCACGCGACCCCCGAAGAGGGGCTGGCCGGGCTGGCCGAGGCGATGGCGGCTGAGCTTCCGATCTCGGTCCTGATGCTGGGCATGGGAACGGACATGCACACCGCCTCGCTGTTCCCGGGTGCCGACCGGCTGGCCGAGGCGCTGGACGACCACGCGCCGCCGCTGATGGCGATGCGCGCGCCGGGCGCGCCCGAGCCGCGCGTCACGCTGACCGCGCCGGTGCTGAAGGGCGCGATGTCGACCCACATCGTGATCACCGGGGCGGAAAAACGCGCCGCGCTGGAGCGCGCGCAGCAATCGGGCGACCCGATGAAGGCGCCGATCCTGGCGGTGCTGAACGGGGCCACGGTGCATTGGGCGGAGTGATGCAATGAGCTTTGACGATCTGAGGGCCTATCGGGCGGCCCGCGGCGAGATCCGGATTCTGGACCTGTTCGCGGCGGAAGCGGGCCGCGCGGGCGATTTCTCGGTCCGCGCGCTGGACATGCTGTTCGACTATTCCAAGACCGACATCGACGCCGGGGCCCGCGATCGCCTGCTGGCGCTGGCCGAGGCCGCCGGGATGGCAGAGAGGCGCGAGGCGATGTTCTCGGGCGCCAGGATCAACGAGACCGAGGGCCGTGCGGTTCTGCACACGGCCTTGCGCGCGCCAGAGGGCGCCGTTATCGAGGTCGACGGGCAGAACGTGGTGCCGGGGGTGCATGCGACGCTCTCGCGGATGGCGGACTTTGCCGAGGGCGTGCGCGCGGGCCGGATCGGTGCGCCGGGCGGCGGGCGGTACACGGACGTGGTCAATATCGGCATCGGCGGGTCCGACCTTGGCCCGGCGATGGCGTGGCTCGCGCTGGCACCTTTCGCCGACGGGCCGCGCTGTCATTTCGTCTCGAACGTGGACGGCGCGCATATCCATGACGTGCTGGCCGGGCTCAATCCGGCCTCGACGCTGGTGATCGTGGCGTCCAAGACCTTCACCACGATCGAAACGATGACCAATGCCGAGACCGCGCGCGACTGGATCGCGGCCAAGACCGGTGCGGAGGTGGCCGGCGGGCATTTCGCCGCGCTGTCCACCGATCTGGACAAGACCGCCGCCTTCGGCATCGACGCTTCCCGGGTCTTCGGCTTCGAGGACTGGGTCGGCGGGCGCTATTCGATGTGGGGGCCGATCGGGCTGAGCCTGATGATCGGCATCGGGCCCGCGAACTTCCGCGAGATGCTGGCGGGCGGCGCGGCGACGGACGCGCATTTCCGCACCGCGCAAGGCGCCGACAACCTGCCGCTGATGCTGGCGCTGGTCGGCATCTGGCACAACCAGGTTGCGGGCCACGCCACCCGCGCGGTGCTGCCCTACGACCAGCGGCTGTCGCGGCTGCCGGCCTATCTGCAGCAGCTCGAGATGGAAAGCAACGGCAAGCGGGTGGCCATGGACGGCGCCGATCTGGCCGAGCATTCCGGCCCGGTGGTCTGGGGCGAGCCGGGCACCAACGGCCAGCACGCGTTCTACCAGCTCATCCACCAGGGCACGCGTGTGGTGCCGTGCGAATTCATGGTCGCGCGCGAGGGCCACGAGCCAGATCTGGCGCATCAGCACCGCCTGCTGATGGCAAATTGCCTGGCCCAGTCCGAGGCGCTCTTGCGGGGCCGCACGCTGGACGAGGCGCGCGCCAAGATCGCCGGCAAGTTCCAGGGTGCCGAGCTGGAGCGCCAGGCGCGCCACCGGGTGTTCCCCGGCAACCGGCCGTCGACCACGCTGGTCTATCCAAAGCTCACGCCGCGGATGCTGGGCCAGATCATCGCGCTTTACGAGCACCGGGTCTTCGCCGAGGGTGTGATCCTCGGGATCAACTCGTTCGACCAGTGGGGCGTCGAGTTGGGCAAGGAACTGGCGCTGGCGCTGGAGCCGGTGCTGAGCGGTGCCGACGACGGCGCCGGCAAGGACGGCTCGACGAGGCAGCTTGTGGCCTACCTGCGCGGCGCGGACTGAGATCGCGGCGGCGTCGGGGGGCCGGAACGGACCGGAGAGCCTTGGAGCGGGTGAAGGGAATCGAACCCTCGTCTTAAGCTTGGGAAGCTCCTGCTCTGCCATTGAGCTACACCCGCGCCGAGCCCGGTAGTTACCGTTGCCCGGCGCCTGCGTCAATCGTCGCCGTGCGCGGCGGGTGGCGCCGCGCTGCCGTTTGCAGGAATTCCCCGGCGGATGCGCGCGCGTGTCAGGGGTGGCTGACCAGCAGATCGGTCGGCGGGGTGCGGATCAGCCCGGCGGCAAAGTCGCCGATCAGCATCCGCACCAGCGCCGGGCGCGAATGCGCGCCGACCGCGATCAGGTCCGGCGCGACCCGCGCCGCCATCCGCTCGAATACCGCGTCCAGCCCGCCCTCGACCAGTTCCGGCTCGGGCAGCGCCAGCAATTCGGGGCGGTTGGCGATCCAGGCCTGGTATTCGGCCAGCGCCTCCTTGCGGAAGGGCGCCGCGGCGCCGCTGACCTCGCCGTGCCGGGTATGCGGCGTGTGGAAGGCGTGAAACAGCGTCATCGCGGCATCCGGTGCCACCGCCGCTGCCGCCTTTACCGCCGCCGCCGCGGCCGCCGAGAAATCCACCGGGCAGAGCACGCGGGCATAATCCGCCCCGGGCGCGTTGCGCACCAGCAGGACCGGCAGATGGCTCAGCCGCACCGTGCGCTCCATCGTGGTTTCGCGCACCGCGTCCATGAAGGGCCGCGTGCGGTGCAGGCCCATCACGATCAGCCCGGCGCCGCCCGTCTGCGCCTGCGCCACGATTTCGGCCGCCGGGTCGCCGGCCACCACCGCAACGCCCGCCGCGTCGCCGCCCATCGCGCGGCACTCGGCTTCGAGCCCGGCCTTGATGTCCTCGGCCAGCCGCCCGGCCAGTCCGTCCGGCAGCGCGTCGTCCACGACCGAGAGAACCTGCACCGCCGCGCCGAGCCGCTTGGCCAGGCGAAACCCCCGCTCCATCGCGCGTACCGAGCGGGCGGACAGGTCCGTGGCGACAAGTATGCGTTCCATCTGCATTCCTCCTGTTCGCTTGTGCCCCGACTCTAGCGCGGTCGCGCGGCGGCACCTTGCGCTGGGTCAATACCGGCCGCCATTGCCGCTTGCCGGCAGGGCGGCGCGCTGCTAGGCGTCGATTTCCGATGAATTCCATCGGGTTTCGAGGAGGCCCCCTTGCCTGGCGATGTGCCCCGGCTGGAGATCCAGAACCTCGTGCGCCGGTTCGGCGGCCGCGCGGTGGTCGACGATGTCTCGCTGACGGTCGATCCGGGGCAGGTGACCTGCCTGCTGGGGCCGTCGGGCTGCGGCAAGTCGACGACGCTCAGATGCATCGCCGGGGTCGACCGGCCCGATCACGGCCGCATCCTGGTCGACGGGCGCGTGGTGTCGGACGGCAACGTGAACGTGCCGCCGGAAGAGCGCTCGATCGGGCTGATGTTCCAGGATTTCGCGCTGTTTCCGCATCTAAGCGTGGCCGACAACGTGGCTTTCGGGCTGAAGGGCGCGCGCGCCGACAAGCGCGCCCGCGCCGAGGCGCTGCTGAACCGGGTGCATCTGGGCGCCTTCATCGACCATTTCCCGCACGAGCTGTCGGGCGGCGAGCAGCAGCGCGTGGCCCTGGCCCGCGCGATCGCGCCGCAGCCGAAGATCCTGCTGATGGACGAGCCGTTTTCCGGGCTCGACAACCGGCTGCGCGACGGCATCCGCGACCAGACGCTGGAAATCCTGAAGGAAGAGGGCACCGCCGTCCTGCTGGTCACGCACGAGCCGGAGGAGGCGATGCGCATGGCCGACGAGATCGCGCTGATGCGCAAGGGCCGGATCGTGCAGCAGGGCGCGCCCTACAACGTCTACAACGCGCCGGTCGACCGCGCGGCGGCGGCGTTCTTTTCCGACGTCAACGTGATCCGCGGCAGGGTGCGCGGCGCCCTGACCGAGACGCCTTTCGGGCAGTTCCTGGCACCGGGCGTGCCGGACGAAACCCAGGTCGAGATCGTGTTCCGCCCGCAGCACGTCAAGATCGACTTCGACCGCCAGGGCCGCGGCCCGAACCCGACGCCTCAGGACGGCGCGGCGGCGCGCGGCGTGGTCGAGCGCGCGCGCTTCATCGGTCCGGAAAGCCTGGTCGAGTTCCGCATGGACCATGACGGCTCGATGCTGAAGGCGACGGTGCCGAACGTGTTCCTGCCCAAGCCCGGCACGCCCTTGTGGCTGATGATCCGCCGCGACCGCTGCTTCGTGTTTCCGTCGCCCTGAGCGCCGCGCCCGGTCAGGTCCGGCGCCGGTGCCGCCCGGTTCGCTCGCGGTAGTCGATCAGCGTCTTGCCCTGTTCCTCGACGAATAGCGCCGGCAGCACGTCGAGCGCGGTGATCCGGTCGACGCGCAGTTCCGCGAAGTCGCCGGTCGTTTCGCACCAGCAGGTCGCCGTCCAGACCCGGCCCCAGTAATCCAGCGCCAGCGGCCGGATCGTGCGCCGGGTCTCGGCGCCGCCCGGCCCGGAGATGGTCAGGCCCAGCTTCTGGCGCGCGCGGATCGCGGCGCGGATCGCCGGCATGTAGCGGAACCCGGCCGCGGCATCGGCGAAGGGGTAGACCGCGAAACCCCAGCCCTTGGGCGGGCCGGTCCGGTCCTCGGGCAGCACCGCGTCGATCTTGGCCGACAGCGACCGCGCCGCCGTGCCCAGTTCGGCGTCCCCGGCCTCGCCCACGACCGACAGCCCGAGATGCAGCGCCTCCAGTTCGGTCAGGCTGAGGTTCAGGGGCGGCAGCGTCACCGGCTGGGTCATCTGGTAGCCGAGGCCGCGCGCGCCCTCGACCGGCACGCCCGACGCGGCCAGCGTGTCCATGTCGCGGTAGATCGTGCGCAGGCTGACGCCGATCTCGGCAGCCAGGTCGACGGCGCGGTGCAGCCGCCCGTCGCGCAGCACCTGGATCAGTTGATAAAGCCGGTCGGCCCGGCGCATCGGCGGCCTCGCCTTGGGTGATTCGCGTGCCCGGCGGCGCGCTGTGCCCCCCACAACTGCCAAAATCCTTGCAGTTGTCAATCCGATGGCGTGCCGCGCCGCCGATCCTGCCGGTTTTTCCGGCCTCTCGCCGCATTGCGGCTTTTCTCCGGCGCCGCGACTCCATAGATAGAACGATGTCGTTTGGGATCGGGCCGCACGCCGGCCCGGAAAGGGAGACACCCCATGCTGAACAATATCGGCCTTCCCGGCCTCCTGCTGATCGCGATCGTGGTGCTGGTGCTGTTCGGGCGCGGCAAGATCTCGTCGCTGATGGGCGAGGTCGGCAAGGGCATCACCGCCTTCAAGAAGGGCGTCGACGATGGCAAGAAGGAAATCGAGGACAACGCCGCCGCCGCGCGCGACGTGACCCCCGAAGAGGAGAAGGACAAGGCCTGAGGCCCTGATCCTGACCGCGGGGGACGCCCATGTTCGACATCGGCTGGACCGAGCTTCTGGTGATCGGCATCGTCGCGCTGATCGTGGTGGGGCCCAAGGACCTGCCCGGCATGTTCCGCACGCTCGGCCGGTTTACCGGCAAGATGCGCAACATGGCGCGCGAGTTTTCCCGCGCGATGAACGAGGCCGCCGACGAGGCCGGCGTCAAGGACATCACCAACACGCTGCAATCGGCGGCGAACCCGAAGAAGATGGGCCTCGACAAGCTGAACGAGGCCGCCGACAGGTTCGAGAAATGGCAGCCCGGCAAGGCCGCCAAGCCGTCGGATCGGCCGCGCGGTCCCGAGACGCAGAAGCTGACCGAGGAACGCGCCGACGCGGCGCGCAAGATCCGCGAGTATTCGGCCGAGAAGGCCGCGGCGAAGCGCGCGGCAGAGGCCGAGGCGGCGAAAACGGCAGAGGCGCCGGCTGACCCCGCGGCCGCGCCCGACGAGACCCCGGATAAGCCGGCATGAGCGAGCGCGACGAGATCGACGACACCGCCGCCCCGCTGATCGAGCATCTGGCCGAACTGCGCACCCGGCTGATCCGCTCGGTCATGGCGTTCATCGTCGGCATGGTGATCTGCTTCACCGTCTGGAACCCGATCTTCAACTTCCTGACCCAGCCGCTTTGCGACGCGCGCGGCGCGATGGGCGATGACTGCGGCCTTATCCTGATAAAATTGCAGGAGGGCTTTTTCGTCGCGATCTCGATCTCGCTGCTGGGCGGGCTGGTTCTGGCGTTTCCCTACATCAGCTTTCAGATGTGGCGTTTCGTGGCGCCGGGGCTCTATCGGACCGAAAAGAACGCCTTTCTGCCGTTCCTGGTCGCCTCGCCCTTCATGTTCTTCCTGGGCGCGGCCTTCGCGTTCTACGTGGTCACGCCGCTGGCCTTCGACTTCTTCCTCGGCTTCCAGCAGGAGGGCACGCTCGCGGGCGAGGGCGAGTTGGAAAACACCACCGCCGGCATCGCCTTTCAGGGCTCGGCGCAGGAATACCTGAGCCTGACGATCAAGTTCATCGTGGCCTTCGGGCTTTGCTTTCAGCTTCCGGTTCTGCTGACGCTGATGGGCAAGGCGGGGCTGGTCAGCTCGCACGGGCTGGCGGCGGTGCGCAAGTACGCGGTCGTGGGCATCCTGGTGCTGGCCGCGCTGGTGACGCCGCCCGACGTGATCACCCAGGTGATCCTGTTCGTCGTGGTCTACGGGCTTTATGAAATCTCGATCCAGCTTGTGAAGCGGGTCGAGAAGAAGCGCGACCAGCGGCTGCGCGAAGAGGGCATCCTCGGCGAGGACGAAAGCCTCGATGACATGTATGCCGAGTTCGACGAGGACGACGGCGACGAGGCCGGGGAGAGCAAGGCGTGAGCGACGATGCGCTGAGGCGCATCGCCGAGGCGCTGGAACGGATCGCGCCCGCGCCCGGGGCGGTGCCCGATTTCGACGGCGCCGAGGCCTTCGTCTGGCATGTGGACCCGGACCGTCTGACGTCGGTGGACAAGGTCAACCGCGTCGACCTGCCGCTGCTGGTCGGCATCGACCGGGCGCGCGACACGCTGCTGGCCAACACGCTGCAATTCGCGCGCGGCCTGCCGGCCAACAACGCGCTGCTGTGGGGCGCTCGGGGGATGGGCAAGTCGTCGCTGGTCAAGGCGGTGCATGCCGAGGTGCTGCGCCGGGGACAGGCGTTGAAGATCGTCGAGGTCCAGCGCGAGGATCTGCCCTCGATCGGGCGGCTGCTGAACCTGCTCGGGGCCGCCGCAGAGGCACGTTTCGTGCTGTTTTGCGACGACCTGTCGTTTTCCCACGACGACCAGCATTACAAGTCGCTCAAGGCGGTGCTGGACGGCGGCATCGAAGGGCGGCCCGAGAACGTGGTGTTCTACGCCACCTCGAACCGCCGCCACCTGATGCCGCGCGACATGATCGAGAACGAGCGTTCCAGCGCGATCTCGCCCTCGGAGGCGACCGAGGAAAAGGTTTCGCTTTCCGACCGGTTTGGGCTGTGGCTCGGGTTCCATCCCTGTTCGCAGGACGAATACCTGGCGATGATCCGCGGCTATTGCGACGCCTACGGGGTCGAGATCGACGCGGCCACGCTGCGCGCCGAGGCGATCGAGTGGCAGGCCACGCGCGGGGCGCGCTCGGGCCGGGTGGCGTGGCAGTATTTCACCGATCTGGCGGGGCGGCGCGGCGTGCGGTTCTGAGGCGCGCCCGCGGCGGGATTTCCGGCGAAGCGCGGTGCCTTGGGGCCGCGATCGTCAGGTTGCGCGCGCCGGGACGCCAAGTTCGCAGGTCAGCGAAACCGGCCAGTCCCGGTTCATCCAGATCACCAGCCGCCGGCGCGGCGGCGCGCCTGCCGCTGCGATGCTGCGTTTCGGCGCGATCCTGAGTGTCGCCACTGTCGCCATCCCGGCCCCCTGTCTTCGGTTTGCACAGGGGTCGCCCGAAATCCGGTCGGCGCCTTGGCGACAATGCGGTCATTTCGCGATGAATTGTCCGCGGATGCGCGATGACCGCCGGCGATTGCGGCGGGATTTCCCCGGATGGCGACACAATCCGGGCGAAGACGTGTCATCGGTTCCGAACCGGCGACAACGCGGATTGTCAAACCGCCTGGCAAACCCGGCCGGGCCATATCCCCGACAGGCCCGAGGCGATCGTCGCCGCGCCCGGGCGGCACGGCGTCAGTTCACGTAGGGCACCGGGTCGACGCTGTCGAAGCCCTGGCGGACCTCGAAATGCAGGAAGCTCGGCGACGAGCCGCGCACCACGGCGATGGTCTGGCCACGCGCGACCTTGGCGCCCTTCTCGAACTTGATGCCGTCGATGTTGGCATAAACCGTCAGCAGGTTGTCGGCATGGCGCAGCACCAGGATCGGCACCTGGTCGGTGTCGCGGGTGATCGCGGCAACGGTGCCGGCCTCGGCGGCGCGCACCGGGGTGCCGGCGTCGGCCGCGATGTCGATGCCGTCGGTGCGGCCCTTCTCGTAGCCGCGGATGATCTTGCCCTGGACCGGCATCATCAGCCGCGGCGTGCCCGAGGCGGCGGTGCGGTCCCCGGCCAGATCTGGCGAGGTCGGCAGCGGCGCGGCGGCGACGCGCTCGGGCTCTTCGTCGGGCAGTGGCGTCGAGGCGCTGGGCGGCTCGGGCGCGACGCTGCCCTGGCCGGGCGACGAGACGTCAAGCTCGGCGGTGCGCACCGGCGCCGAGGCCTTCGCCACCGGGATCAGCAGGTATTGCCCCTCGCGCACCGTCAGGTTCGGCCCGAGCCCGTTCCAGTCGGCCAGCGAGCGCACCGAAACGTCGTAGAGCCGGGCGATGGAATACGCGGTCTCGCCGCGCGACACCTTGTGCTGCACCGGCTCGCGCCCGGTCTGCGCCGGGGCGGGCCGGGCCTGGGCCGGCCCGCGCGCGGCATCGGCGCGGTCCAGCGCGTCGCCGGCCAGCGTGGTGATGTCGATGTTCTCGGCCGGCCGGATCGGGCCGTAGCCCTGCGCGCCGGTGGCGGGCGAGGGCTCTGCCACGCGCCGCGGCAGCGCCACCACCTCGCCGGCGCGCAGCGGCGCGGCCACGTCGATGCCGTTGTAAAGCGCCAGCTGCCCTGGATCGGCGCCGATCCTGGCGGCGACGTCCGCGATGGTGTCGCCGTTGCGCGCCACCGCGACCTGGAAATTCGGATAGCTGATCACGCCGCGATTGTCCGGCTGCGGGCGCGGCTCGGTCGGCTGCCGCGTGGCGGCGGTGGTGTCAAAGCCGCCCGCCGCGTCGCGCAGGTCGAAATCGAGCCCGTCGGCGCAGCCGCTCAGCGCCAGAAGCCCGGCACAAAGCGCCAGGCCGCGGAATTGGAATCGGCGGAATTCTGCCATCGCTCGTCCTCACACTCCGGCGCGTGTCCCCCGCGCCTTGTCGCCCGGCCCCCCCGGCGGGGCCGTCAATCCTGTCCCACCCCCTCGACGAGGGGCACGAAGCGCACCGGGCGAAGCTCTTGATAGTCAAAGCCCGTCTCGCCGCGCGTCACCTTGATCAGGCTCTGCACGGCATCCGACTGCCCCACCGGCACCACCATGATACCGCCAACGCGAAGCTGCGCCAAGAGCGGGCCGGGCGGGTCCTCGGCCGCCGCCGTCACCAGGATGCGGTCGAACGGCGCCTGGTCGGGCAGGCCAAAGCTGCCGTCGGCGGCGATCGCGGTGATATTGGTCAGCCCCAGCGCCTCGAAGACCTCGCGCGCCTCGCGCACCAGCCGGCGATGCCGGTCGACGGTATAGACCCGGCGTGCCAGCAGGCTGAGCACCGCCGCCTGATAGCCCGAGCCGGTGCCGACCTCGAGCACCTTGTCGCGCGGCCGGACGTCCAGCGCCTGGGTCATCAGGCCGACGACCGAAGGCTGGCTGATGGTCTGGCCGCAGGGGATCGGCAGCGGCATGTCCTCGTAGGCGCGTTCGGCGAACAGCCCGCGCAGGAAGGCGCCGCGGTCGATCTTCTCCATCGCTTCCAGCGTGCGGCTGTCGGTGACGCCCTTCGAGCGCAGCGCGAAGAGGAACTGCATCTTGCGCTCGGCATCCATCATCGCGGAGTCACTCCAGCCGCCCGCGCAGATCGTCCAGCACGTCATGCGCCGTCAAATCGCAGCGCATCGGCGTGACCGAGACATAGCCTTCGAGGTTGGCGTGCACATCCGTTCCGGGCGCGGTCGGCACGTGCTGCGGCCCGCCCTTGATCCACAGGAACTTGCGCCCCGAGGGCGAGGTATCCGGCTCGACCCCGAAGAAGGTGTCGGTGCGGTAGCCCTGGGCGACGACGCGGGTGCCCCTGACACCGGCCGCCGGCACCGGCGGAAAGTTGACGTTGTAGAAGATGCCGTATTCGTCGCCGCCCCATTGCCCGGCGCCGACCAGGTCGCGCACGACGCGCGCGCCGTGGGCGGCGGCGGCCTCGAACGGGTCGTCGAGCTGGAAATTGTCGGGGCCGTAGAACTGGCTGAGCGCGATTGCCCGCAGCCCCTGAAGCGAGGCCTCCATCGCGCCGCCGATGGTGCCGGAATACAGCGTGTTCTCGGCGGCGTTGTTGCCGCGGTTGACGCCCGAGAGCACCAGGTCGGGGCGCGCCGGCATCACGTCGCCGATCCCGGCCAGCACGCAGTCGGCGGGCGAGCCCTCGGCGGCGAAGCGGCGCGGGCCAAGCTCCATGATCATCGTCGGATGGGTGTAGCTGATGCAGTGCCCGACGCCGGACTGCTCGAAGGCGGGCGCCACGGTCCAGACCTCGCCTTTCGGTCCCGCGACCTGTTCGGCGATCGCCTGAAGCACCTTCAGCCCCGGCGCGTTGATGCCGTCGTCGTTGGTGATCAGGATGCGCATGCCGGGGGCCCCTTGGTGGCGTTTCCTTCCTTTACGCAAGCCCCCGTCCGGCGACAAGGCGCGCACGCCGCGACACAGGGACAAACCGGTCCGGGATTCATCTGGCCAAAAATACTCAAGGGGGGTCCGGGGGGACAGCGTCCCCCCGGCAGGTCGACGCGCCGCAAGGCGCGGCGAAATTCCCCTCAGATCCGCCCCAGATACATCCGGTACTCGACCGGGGTGATCACCGACATCAGCTTGTCGATCTCGTCGCGCTTCAGCGTTGCGTAGATGTCGCGGAACCGGGCGCCGAATATGTCCTCGATGAAATCCGAGGCGGCGAAGCGGGCGACCGAGAGGTGCCAGTCGTGGCTGAGCGGCGGCGCGGGGGCGTGGCCGGGATCGTCGAGCGGCAGCGGCAGGGCCGGGTTGGCGTCGAAGCCATGCAGAATGCCGCCGAGGATCGCGGTCAGTGCCAGATAGGGGTTCACGTCGGCGCCCGCGATCCGGTGTTCCAGCCGCGCCGCCGGGCCTGTCGTCTCGGGCAGGCGTACCGCGGCGCCGCGGTGGTCGCGGCCCCAGTCCGGCCGGTTCGGCGAGAAGCTGCCCGGCGCGAAGCGGCGGTAGGAATTCAGATGCGGCGAAAACACCGCATGTGCGTCCGCCATCGTCGCAAGCACCCCGGCGACCGCCTGGCGCAGCGGCTCGGCCATGCCCTTTGGCGCGTCGAAGACGTTGCCCCCGGGCCCGTCCACGCTGACATGGACATGCATGCCGTTGCCGGGATGCTCGGCATAGGGTTTCGCCATGAACGTGGCGCTCAGGCGGTGGTTCCGCGTCACGCCGCGCACCAGCCTCCGGAACCGGATCGCATCGTCGGCCGCCGCCAGCACGTCGTCGGAATGGCGAAAGTTGATCTCGTACTGCCCGGGCCCGTATTCGGCGATCAGCGAGTCGGTGGGCAGGTTCTGGATGCGGCAGGCCTCTTGGATCTCGTTCAGGATGTCCGAGGTCCGGTCCAGCACGTTCAGCTCGTAGTTCTGCGCCTCGGGCGCGAATGGCGGCGGTTCCGGCGGGTCGTAGGGCGTCTTGCGGCGCCTCAGGATGTAGAATTCCAGCTCGGTCGCCAGCACCGGCCGGAGCCCGCGTGCGGCGTAGCGGCCGAGCATCGCCGCGAGATGGCCGCGGGTCGACAGCCCCTGGTAGTGCGGGTCGGGGTTGGTCATCTCGACCTGCACCTGCGCGACGTTGCCTTCGAGCCAGGGCACCGGGCGCAGCGTGCCGGGCAGGGGATGGATCACCCCGTCGGGATCGCCCATCACCGCGCCAAGCCCGGTCTCGGGAAGTTCCTCGCCCAGGATATTCGGCGCATAGGTCGAGATAGGCAGCCGCACCTTGCCCTCGGCCAGCTTCGCCGCATCCGTCCCGGGCAGCCACTTGCCGCGCAGGATCGCGTTGATGTCGCAGAGCAGCAGCTCGATGCGCTCCGGCGTGCCGTGGGCGGCCTCGTAGGCGGCGAACTCGTCGAGGAAATCGGTCATGTCTGGAACGCCGCCTGTTCGTCGCGCCGGCGCCTGACCGCCGCGCGCTTGGTGACCAGCGAGGCGGTGACGACGCCGACCGTCACCAGCCCGATCAGGATCGTCGAGAGCGCGTTGATCTCGGGGCTGACGCCGAGCCGGACGGCGGAGAATATCTTGATCGGCAGCGTGGTCGCCGAGGGCCCCGAGGTGAAGGACGCGATCACCAGGTCGTCCAGGGACAGCGTGAAGGCCAGGAGCCAGCCCGCGATCACCGCGGGCGCGATGATCGGCAGCGTCACCAGGCGGAAGGCGTCGAACGGGGTGCAGCCGAGATCGAGCGCCGCCTCTTCCAGCGAGCGGTCGAAGGTGACGAGCCGCGACGAGACCACGACCGAGACGTAGCACATCGAAAAGGTGGTATGCGCCAGCACGATGGTCAGGATGCCGCGGTCCAGCCCGATGCCGATGAACAAGAGCAGCAGCGACAGCCCGGTGATCACCTCGGGCATCACCAGGGGCGCATAGATCATGCCGGAAAACAGCGTCCGGCCCATGAACCGGCCGCCCCGGATCATCACATAGGCCGCCATCGTGCCCAGCACCGTGGCGATGGTCGAGGACATCACCGCGACCCGCAGCGTCACCCATGCGGCATCGAGGAAGGCCTCGTTGCGCATCAGTTCGCCGTACCATTTGGTCGAGAACCCGGCCCAGACCGTCACCAGCCGGCCGCCGTTGAAGGAATAGACCACCAGGATGATCATCGGCAGGTAGAGGAACGCGAAGCCGAGCGTCAGCGAGGTGGCGTTGAACCAGGAAAACCGTCTCATGCCCGCCGCCCGCTGCCGAATTGTGCGCCTTCGGCGCGCGCTTTCGGTCTTGCGCCGCCTTCGGCGTCGCGGTGGGCGAGGGGGCGCTGCCCCCTCGCGCTCCCCCGGAGTATTTCCGGCCAGATGAAGGAACCTTGCGGGGTCACTGGTCGAGCTCGCGCTGGCGCTGTTCGTTGCGCTGGAAAAGGATGATCGGCACGATCAGGATCAGAAGCAGGATCACCGCCACGGCGCTGGCGACCGGCCAGTCGCGGTTCGAGAAGAACTCCTCCCACAGCACCTTGCCGATCATCAGCGTGCCAGAGCCGCCCAAGAGCGAGGGGATCACAAATTCGCCGATCACGGGGATGAAGACCAGGAAGCAGCCCGCGATGATCCCGGGGCGCGACAGCGGCAGGGTGACGAGCCAGAACGCCGTTGCACGCGAGCAGCCGAGGTCCTCGGCCGCCTCCAGCAGCGAGGCGTCCATCCGTTCCAGCGTGGCGTAGATCGGCAGCACCATGAACGGCAGGTAGGTATAGACGATGCCGATATAGACCGCCGTCTGGGTGTTCAGGATCGTCAGCGGCTCGGAAATCAGGCCAAGGCCGATCAGAAGCTGGTTCAGATAGCCTTCCTGCGCCAGGATTCCCATCCAGGAATAGACCCGGATCAGGAACGAGGTCCAGAACGGCAGGATCACCAGCATCAGGAGCGTCGGGCGCCAGCTTTCTTCGGCCCGGGCCATGCCGTAGGCGATCGGGTAGCCGACGACCAGCGTCAGCGCGGTCGAGGTCACGGCGATCCAGAGGCTCGACAGATACGCCTTCCAGTAAAGGTCGTCGGTGGTCAGGAACACGAAGTTCTCGATATCGAGCGCGGCGAGGAAGGCGCGCGCACCCTCCCAGCCCGCCGACAGGTCGAGCTGCGGCAGGTAGGGCGGGCGCATCAGCGCGGTGTCCGAAAGCGAGATTTTCAGGACGATCAGGAACGGGACCAGGAATAGCGCCAGAAGCCAGAGATACGGGACGGCTATGACGACCAGGCGCCGCACCGTTCAGCGCTCCAGCACCACGCCGGCGGTCTCGGACCAGCCGAGCCAGACCGGCTCTTCCCAGGTGAAGTCGCGGCGCCGCGTGCGGTCGGTGTTGGCGGCCTGCGCCTTGATCAGCTGCCCGCCCGGCAGTTCCACGTGATAGGTCGAGATGTTGCCGAGATAGGCGATGTCCAGCACCTTGCCCTGCACGCGATTGGCCAGGTGCTCGGGCTTGTCGGCCGAGATCGCTATCTTTTCCGGCCGGATCGCCAGATAGACCGTGGCGCCCTTCGCGGGCGCAAGATCGGTCGCGGCGGCGATCCGCGGCGCGCCCTCTGCCCAGTCGATCTCGATCCGGCCATCGCCCGGCACCGCGCCGCCCTCGATGATGTTCACGTCGCCGATGAAATCGGCCACATAGGTGGAATTCGGCGTCTCGTAGATCGCCGCCGGCGTGGCGACCTGCACGATGCGGCCGTGATCCATCACCGCGACGCGGCTCGCAACGGTCATCGCCTCTTCCTGGTCGTGGGTGACGATGACGAAGGTGGTGCCGGTCTTTTCCTGGATCTCCATCAGCTCGAACTGGGTTTCCTGGCGCAGCTTCTTGTCGAGCGCGCCCAGGGGCTCGTCCAGCAGCAAAAGTTTCGGCGCCTTGGTGAGCGCCCGGGCCAGCGCGACCCGCTGGCGCTGGCCGCCGGATATCTGGTGCGGCTTGCGGCCGGCGAACTTTTCGAGCTGCACCAATTTCAGCATCGCGTCCACGCGCGCCTCGATCCGGTCCTTCGGCTGGCCTTCGCGCCGCAGCCCGAAGGCGACGTTGTCGCGCACCGTCAGGTGCGGGAACAGCGCGTAGGACTGGAACATCATGTTGGTGGCGCGCTTGTTCGGCGGAATCCCGGCCATGTCGCGGCCGTCGAGCCGGATCGTCCCCTCGCTCGGGTCCTCGAACCCCGCGAGCATCCGCATCAGCGTGGTCTTGCCGCACCCCGAGGGACCGAGCAGGGCGAAGAATTCGCGCTCGTAGATTTCCAGGTCGATAGCGTCGATCGCGGTGAAGTCGCCGAACCGCTTGCTGACGCGCTCGAACCGGATCAGCGGGCTGGTGTCCGGCTCGTTCCAGGGGGCGAAGACCTCGGAAAGGCTCACGGCTGCCCCGCCGCGGGTCCGGTCTTGCGCTGCCTCGCGTGGCGCATCGCGCTCCTCTTCATCTGGCTGGAAATACTCCAGGGGGGTCCGGGGGGACAGCGTCCC
>JBFKQC010000009.1:0-72967 GCA_041627895.1 Rhodobacter sp. | reverse complement strand
TTCCACTTGGCATGGCTTTCGACCGGGTCGACGCTGATGCCGATGATCTTGCAGTCGCGCTTGTCGAACTCGCTCCTGACTCCGGCCATATAGCCCAACTCGGTCGTGCAGACCGGGGTGAAATCCTTGGGATGCGAGAACATCACGGCCCAGCCGTCGCCGATCCACTCGTGGAATTTGATCGTCCCTTCGGTGGTCTCGGCGGTGAAATCCGGGGCGGTATCGTTGATGCGCAGAGACATGGGGGAACCTCCTTTTCTGGCAAGGTGCCGCGTCGCAGCGGCAGCAGCCATGATAGCACATCTTGCGCGGCCGCGATGTCTGCGGCATGCCCGCCGCCCGAGAACGGAACACGCGCCCCGACGGGACCCGGCCGGCGCAACAACGCTCTTGCGCCGGCAGGCCGCAGCGAACATCGTTCCGCGCGGAAGGGGGCGCAGCGCCATGGCCGCAGAGAACCGATACACCTCGAACATCGTCTGGACCGGGAATACCGGCCAGGGCACCCGGACCTACAAGGGATACCGGCGCACCTGGGACATCGCGATTCCGGGCAAGGCGCCGGTGCATTGCTCGAACGATCCGCATCTCGGCGGCGATCCGGCGAAGATGAACCCCGAGGACATGCTGCTGTCGGCGCTCGCCGCCTGCCACATGCTCTGGTACCTGCACCTGGCCAGCGCTGCCGGCATCGTCGTCACCAGCTACCGCGATGCTCCCGTGGGCTTCGGCGAGACCGAGCCGAACGGCGCCGGGCGCTTCACGCGGGCGGTGCTGCGCCCGGAAATCGTGATCGGTCCGGGCGGCGATGTCGCGGCCGCCGAGGCGATCCACCACGAGATCCACCGCTATTGCTACATCGCCCGCTCGGTGGCGTTTCCGGTCGAGATCGAACCGCGTATCGTCCAAGACTGACCGGCGCGCCGCCGACGGTCCGGCACGAGGGACTCGGGGCGCCGCGACAGGCGGCGACGGCCGGTTCGGCGCTCTGGATTCGCGGCCACGGGCGACAGCCGGAAATCCTTTCATTTTGTCTGCATGCGAAAAAATAGAGAAAACTTGACTGGCGTTCCCGCACGAAACCGAGTATCCCGCACAGCATTCGAAGGACCCGATTCATGGCGGCGACGGACAGGCGGCACGCGATCCTCGATCTCCTGCGCGGGCAGGAGTCGATCGACGTCGACGCGCTCGCCAGCGCCTTCGCGGTCAGCGCCCAAACGATCCGCACCGATCTGCGCGCGCTCGCCGACCGAGGGCTGGTCGAGCGCACCCATGGCGGCGCGCGCCGGGTCGAGACGGTATCGAACCGCGCCTATGCCGAGCGCCGCCGCCTGATGCATGCGGAAAAGGCGGCGATGGGGCGGCTGGCCGCCGCGCTGATCCCCGAGCATTGCTCGGTCATGCTGAACATCGGCACCTCGACCGAGCAGGTGGCCCATGCGCTGACCGGCCATGCCGGGCTGGTGGTGCTGTCGAACAACGTCAACATCATCAACATCCTGACCGGCAGCCGGGCGGCCGAATTGATCCTCGTCGGCGGCTCGGTCCGGCAATCGGACGGCGCCATCGTCGGCGAGGACGCCGTCGAGTTCATCTCGCGCTACAAGGTCGACGTCGCGGTGATCGGCGCCTCCTCGCTCGACGCGGACGGCGCGGTGCTGGATTTCGACGCACGCGAGGTGTCGGTCGCCCGTGCGATCCTGAGGAACGCGCGCACCCGGATCCTGGTCTGCGATCACACCAAGTTCGAACGCAACGCGCCGGTCCGGATCTGCGACATCGCCGATCTCGACTATCTCGTCACCGACCGCCCGCCGCCCGCCGAGTTCCGCGACGCCGCGCGGCGCGGGCAGACCGAAATCCTGACCCTGGACGACGCCCATGACCGACCGCTCCGCAGCGCCTGACGCCGGCGCGCCCTATGACCTCTTCATCATCGGTGGCGGCATCAACGGCTGCGGCATCGCCCGCGACGCCGCGGGCCGCGGCCTTTCCGTGGCGCTGGCCGAGATGAACGACCTCGCCTCGGCCACCTCCAGCGCATCGACCAAGCTTTTCCACGGCGGGCTCAGGTACCTGGAATATCTCGAGTTCCGCCTGGTGCGCGAGGCGCTGAAGGAACGCGAGGTTCTCTTGCGTGCCATGCCGCACATTTCGTGGCCGATGCGCTTCGTGCTGCCCTATCACCGCGACATGCGGTTCGAGACCGAAACGCCCACGTCGCGGCTGCTCGGCCTGGTCATGCCCTGGATGAAGGGCCGCCGCCCGGCCTGGCTGATCCGGCTCGGACTGTTCATGTACGACAATCTCGGCGGGCGGAAGATCCTGCCCGGCACCACGACGCTCGACCTCGCCGACTCCCCCGAGGGCGCGCCGCTTCAGGGCAAGTTCCGGAAGGCCTACGAGTATTCCGACTGCTGGGTCGAGGATTCGCGCCTCGTCGTGCTGAATGCCCGCGACGCGGCGGCGCGCGGCGCCCGGGTCATGACCCGCACCCGTGTCGTCTCGGCGGAACGCGCGGGCGGGCTCTGGCGGATCACGCTCGACGCCGACGGCGCGCAAACCGCGCTGACCGCGAAAATGCTGGTCAACGCCGGCGGACCCTGGGTCGGCGACATCCTCCGCAACACCGTGCACTCGAACAGCCGCGAAGGCGTGCGGCTGGTGCGCGGCAGCCATATCGTGACCCGGCGGCTCTATGACCACGACAAGTGTTATTTCTTCCAGGGCACCGACGGCCGGATCATCTTCGCGATCCCCTACGAAGGGGACTTCACCCTGATCGGCACCACCGACAGCGAGCATGACGATCCGTCGAACCGGCCGGTCTGCACGCCCGCGGAACGCGACTACCTGCTGGACTTCGCCTCGCAGTATTTCCGCACGCCCGTCACCGAACAAGACGTGGTCTGGACCTATTCCGGCGTGCGCCCGCTTTACGACGACGGCGCGAAATCGGCCACCGCGGCGACCCGCGACTACGTGCTCAAGATCGACGATGCGGGCGGCGCGCCGCTTCTGAACGTATTCGGCGGCAAGATCACCACCTATCGCCGGCTTGCCGAGGCGGCGCTGTCGAAGATCGCGCCGTTCTTTCCCGGCACGCCCGGCCCCTGGACCGCGGGCGTGCCGCTGCCGGGCGGCGATTTCCCGGTTGACGGCGTCACGGACCTGATCGCCCGTCTGCGCGCCGCACACCCCTTCCTCGACGACCGCTGGGCGCGCCGGCTGGTGCGCGCCTACGGCACCGAGGCCGCGGACCTGCTGGCGGGGGCGAACACCGCCGCGGACCTCGGCGAGGATTTCGGCGCGACGATCACCGCGCGCGAACTCGACTGGGCGATGGACCGCGAATGGGTGCAGACGGCCGACGACTTTCTCTGGCGCCGCACCAAGCTGGGTCTGCGGCTGGACGAGGCACAGACCGCCCGGGTTGCGGGCTACCTGGCCGCGCGGCAGGCCGCGGCCGCCTGACCCGCCGCTCAGCGGATCAGGATCGCGCGGAAGTCGTTGACGTTGGTCCCGGTCGGCCCGGGCACGAACAGATCGCCCAGCGCATCGAACGCCGTCCAGGCGTCGTGCCGCGCCAGCATCACCGCCGGGTCGCGGCCAAGCGCGCGCAGCCGCGTCGCCGTCGTGCCGTCGGCGAAGGCGCCCGCGTTGTCCTCGGACCCGTCGATCCCGTCGGTGTCGGCGGCCATCGCCGTCATGCCCTCGGTCCCCTCCAGGACACGGGCGAGCGACAGCAGGAACTCGGTGTTGCGCCCGCCCCTGCCGCCGGGCCCGGCGATCGTCACGGTGGTCTCGCCGCCCGACAACAGCACCACGGGCGCCGCGAAGGGCCGGTCGCGGCGGCGCACCTCGGCGGCAATCGAGCCATGTACCTTGGCGACCTCCTTGGCCTCGCCCTCGACCGCGTCCGACAGGATCGCCGCGGGAATGCCCGCTTCCTCGGCGGCCCTGGCCGCGGCCTCCAGCGACAGCCGCGCCGAGGCGATCACGTATACCTCGTTGGCCCGAAGGCGCGGGTCGCCGGGCAGCGGCGCATCCTCGGCACTGTCGGCGAGATGCGCGGCGATCCGCGGCGGCAGCGCGATCCGGTAGGCTTCGACATGGGCCATCGCCTCGGCCCGGCCCACCGCGTCGGGCACCGTGGGACCCGAGGCGACCTGTGCCGGTTCGTCGCCGGGAACGTCCGAGACGATCAGGCTGACCACCCGCGCCGGATGTGCCGCGGCGGCAAGCCGCCCGCCCTTGATCCGGCTGACCTGCTTGCGGATCGCGTTCATTGCCGAGATCGGCGCACCCGAGGCCAGAAGCGCGGCGTTCAGCGCGGCCTCGTCCTCCAGCGTCAGCCCCTCGGGCGGCGCCGGCAGCAGCGCCGAGCCGCCGCCGCAGATCAGCGCGACCACCAGGTCGTCCGCCGAAAGCCCCTCGACCGCCCGGAAAAGCGCCGCCGCGGCGGCGATGCCGGCCTCGTCCGGCACCGGATGCGCGGCCTCCAGCACGCGCACGTTGCGGCAGGGCGCGCCATAGCCGTAGCGCGTGACGACAACACCTTCGACCGGGTCGCCCCAAAGCTCCTCGAACGCGGCGGCCATCTGCGCCGCGCCCTTGCCGCAGCCGATCACGACCGTCCGGCCCTTCGGCCGGGCGGGCAGACGCGGCGCCAGCGCGGCCTTCGGATCGGCGGCACGCACGGCAGCGTGGAAGAGCTGCGTCAGCAGGGCCTTGTCGGCGGGGTCGATCATGTCACGACACTCGGGGCGCCCGGGTCAAAGTGCAAGGCAAAATGCCGGAACTGGTACTCGTGCCCGGTGGATCGCAGTCCGGTCCGCTCGCCCCCCCTGCCCCAGGTTCAGAACGGCACGGCCGCCTTGAGCGTGACGCCCGCGCCGCCGTCGGGGTGGCGCAGCCGCAGGCTTTCGGCGTGCAGCATCAGCCTGGGGAATTCGCGCGCGGGGCCGGTCGCATAGAACGGGTCGCCGCAGATCGGGTGGCCGATCTCCTTCATGTGCACCCTGAGCTGATGCGACCGCCCGGTCAGCGGCATCAGCCGCACCCGCGTCGTGCCGTCCTCGTGGCGCAGCACGCGCCAGTCGGTCCGGGCGGGCCGTCCGGTGTCGTGGTCGACCTTCTGCAACGGCCGGTTCGGCCAGTCGACGACCAGCGGCAGGTCGACCGTGCCGGTCCTCGGCTCCAGCCGGCCCCAGACGCGCGCGACGTAGGTCTTCTTCACGTGGCGCCGCTCGAATTGCAGCCCGAGATGGCGCTGCGCCTGCGGGGTCAGCGCAAAGACCATGACACCCGACGTGTCGCGGTCCAGCCGGTGCACCAGCAGCGCCTGCGGAAACACCGCCTGCACCCGCGCCAGAAGGCAATCGGCCAGATGCGCGCCCCGCCCCGGCACGCTGAGAAGCCCCGAGGGCTTGTCGACCGCCAGCAATTCGTGATCCTCGTGGATCACGGCAAGCGGCGTGTCGGGCGGACGGTAGTCGTCGCTCATTCCCGGGGCAGCCCGTCGTCGCCGATCTCGTAATAATCGCCCTTGTCGGCGGTGAAGATGTGCCTGGACAGCCGGGTTCCGGTCGGCGCGTCCAGCGCGCCCATGGACACGGCGATGGTCGGCTGCGTCTCGGCGTCCCAGAACAGGAACGACCCGCAGCCCTTGCAGAACCCGCGCCGCACCTTTGCGGACGACCGGAACCAGGCGAGCCCGTCGTCGCGGGTGATCCGCACCCGGTCGCGCGGCACGTCCGTGGACGCCCAGTAATGCCCCGACTGCCTGCGGCACTGGCTGCAATGGCAGGCGGTCGGCGCGGGCAGATCGCCCGCCGCCTCGAACGCCACCGCCCCGCACAGGCACGATCCGCGAACCATCCTCACCTCCCGAATCCCGGCGCCGGGACGCTGGCCAGCGCCACGCCGTATCCCACGAAGCAAAGCGCCATGACGCGACGGAACCAGGCGTTCAGCACCGCGCCCAGTGCCAGCCGCCCAAGCCCGGCGCCAAGCGCGGTATAGCTCATGTAGCTTGCGGCCGTGATCGCCAGCGCGGTCGGCAGGATCACCTGCATCTGGGTCCAGATCGGCACGTCCGGCTGCACGAACTGCGAGAACGCCGCCAGGTAGCCCGCGACGCTCTTGACGTTGAACGTCGCGATCGCCAGCGCGCGCCAGTAGATGCCGCTCGCGGCCTGCGCGTCCGTCCTGACCGGCCGGCCTGCGGCGATCCAGCCCCGGATGCCGAGCCAGATCAGCACGCCCGCGCCCAGAAGCCTTGCCCAGCCGAAGGCGGCGGGCGATGCGGCGATCAGCGCGGTCACGCCTGCGGCGGACAGGACGAGAAAGCCGGTCGCCTGCGTCAGGATCGCCGCCACGCCCCAGAGCGACCGGCGAAACCCGAAGGCGATGCCGTTGCCGATGCAGTTCACCGCGTTCGGCCCCGGCGTGGTGACGAAGACCACCCAGAACAGCGCAAAGACCAGCCAGCCGTCGAGGCTCATCGTGCAAAGACCGCGTCGAGGATCGCCGCCAGCCGCGCCGCGTCGGTTTCGTCGAAGGCGTCCGGCCGGTCGCTGTCGATGTCGAAGACCCCGATCAGCGCACCCGCGCGGTTCCGCACCGGCAGCACGATCCCGGACCGGGTCGACGACGAGCACGCGATATGGCCCGGAAAGGCATCGACATCGGCCACGATCTGCACCTCGCCGCTGCGCGCCGCCGCGCCGCAGACGCCGCGCCCGAACGGGATCACCAGGCAGCCATGCCCGCCCTGATACGGCCCGATCTTCATCAGCCCCGGCGCCACCACGCGGTAGAATCCGGTCCAGTCGAACCGCTCGTCGGCATGATGCACCTCGCAGGCCACCGTCGCCATCAGCGCGACGGGATCATCTTCGCCCTCGGTGAGGGCGGCGACGGTCTTGGCGAGGGTGTCATAATCGGCACGCATGGCGGTCTCCCTTGCTGGCGGGGCAAAGGGGCGGCCGGGTGCCCGCTCTCCCACGGCAATTCACCCGCGAAAACGTCACCGGCCGAACACCGCTCACACCCGCTCGATCGCGATCGCCGTGCCCTCGCCGCCGCCGATGCAGATCGCCGCGACGCCGCGCCGGAGGTTCCTGGCCTCGAGCGCGTTGAGAAGCGTCGCCATGATCCGCGCGCCCGAGGCGCCGATCGGGTGGCCCAGCGCACAGGCGCCGCCGTTAACGTTCACCTGGTCCGGGTCGAGCCCCATTTCGCGCATGAACACCATCGGCACCACCGCGAAGGCCTCGTTCACTTCCCAAAGGTCGACGTCGTCCCTGGTCCAGCCGATCCGGTCCAGCAGCTTCTGCGCCGCCGGGATCGGCGCCGTGGTGAACCAGCCGGGCGCCTGGGCGGGGCTCGCGTGGCCGACGATTCGCGCCCGCACGGCCAGCCCGTCACGCCCGGCCGCCCCCGCCGAGGCCAGCACCAGCGCCGCCGCGCCGTCGCTGATCGAGGACGAGTTCGCCGGCGTCACCGTGCCGTCCTTGCGGAACGCGGGCTTCAGGTGCGGGATTTTCTCGGGCCGCGCCGATTTCGGCTGCTCGTCCTCGGCCACCACCGTCTCGCCCTTGCGGGCACGCACGGTCACCGGCACGATCTCGGCCGCGAAGGAGCCGTCGGCCTGCGCCGTCTGTGCCCGCGCCAGCGAGCGCAGCGCATATTCGTCCTGCGCCTCGCGGGTCAGCTGGTACTTCTCGGCGCAGTCCTCGGCGAAGGTGCCCATCAGGCGGCCCCTGTCATAGGCGTCCTCCAGCCCGTCGAGGAACATGTGGTCCATCGCCTGCCCATGGCCCAGCCGCGCGCCGGTGCGCATCTGCGGCAACAGGTAGGGCGCGCGGGTCATGCTTTCCATGCCGCCGGCCACCACGACCCCGGCCTGGCCCAGCGCGATCTGGTCGAAGCCGACCATCGCCGCCTTCATCCCCGAGCCGCACATCTTGTTCAGCGTCGTCGCGGGCACGTCCTCGCCCAGGCCGGCGTGAAACCCGGCCTGCCGCGCCGGGGCCTGGCCCTGGCCCGCCGGCAGGACGCAGCCCATGATCACCTCGTCGACGCGTTGCGGCGCGGCCCCGGCGGCGTCCAGCGCCGCGCGGATCGCGGTACCGCCCAGCTCGGGCGCCGGCACCTCGCCCAGCACGCCCTGAAAGCCGCCCATCGGCGTCCGCGCCGCCCCCGCGATCACCACTTCGTCCATGTCTCCGCCTCCTCGCGATTCGAGACCACGCCCGTGCATACCGAATGGTAACGAATGCCGTCTAGCCTGCGCCCCGAACGAATGCATCAGGAGGACGGGATGCAACTGAAGCGGCAGGATTTCGACCAGGCCACGCTGATCACGGTCGAGGAATCGCGGATCGACGCGGCCGTGGCGATCCAGTTCAAGGACAGCCTGCGCGACATGACCGAAGGCGGGCCGGCGCGGGTGATCCTCGATCTCGGAATGGTCGAGTTCCTCGACAGTTCGGGCCTGGGCGCCGTGGTCGCGGCGATGAAACAGCTCGGCGCCGAGCGCAAGCTGGAACTGGCCGCCCTGACGCCGACCGTGGAAAAGGTGTTCCGCCTGACCCGGATGGATACCGTGTTCACGATCCACAAGGATGCAGGCTCGGCCACCGGCGGTCTTGCCCATGCGTCCTGACGGCACCGCACCTCCGGGCGACGGCGCGGTCCAGATCGGATTTGCCGCGACGCCGATGGCCGTGCGCGGCGCGCTGGCCGAGGCGCGCGCCGCCTGGACCGCGGCCGAGGTCGCGCCGGGCGTGCGCGACGCGGCGGAACTGGTCGTGGCCGAGGTGCTGAACAACGTGGTCGAGCACGCCCAGGCCGGGCGCCCGGACGGCGTGGTGACGCTGGCGACGTGGCCGGCAGAGGGCGGGCTGTGCTGCGAGGTGCGCGACGACGGCCGCCCGATGCCGGACAACACGTTGCCCGAGGGCGTGCTGGCGGACATCACCGGCGCGGTCGAGGATTTGCCCGAGGGCGGGTTCGGCTGGTTCATGATCCGCAGCCTGACCCGCGATCTGGCCTATGCCAGGGAAGGCACCTGGAACCGGCTGAGCTTTTGCATTCCCGAAGGCGCGGGAGAGACCTGACGCCCGCGCGCCCCGGCGCCGCTGCTGGCGCCGCATCGCGTCCAACCGGGACGGCAAAGAGGCGGTCCCGCCCGGCGCGGCCGGGTCCCTGGACAATCGTCAGCTTCGCCGACACCGCGCCGCAGATGCGGGCATCGTCACACACCGCCAGATCGGGCTGTGCGCCCACAGCCGACCCGCGTGCCGCCGGCCCGGAA
The DNA here is from genome assembly GCA_041627895.1 of Rhodobacter sp. Lineage (GTDB taxonomy): Bacteria > Pseudomonadota > Alphaproteobacteria > Rhodobacterales > Rhodobacteraceae > JBFKQC01. Next base: position 63,642 of record JBFKQC010000009.1, on the reverse strand, counting down.
TTTCCGCGCGTTTCACGGAATTGCCGCAATCCTTCCCAATCGCGGCCGCAAATGCGCGCGATCCGGGTTCCGTAGCTGCATGGCTTCTCCGGCGCCGCGCAAACATAGCCCCCACCCAGTGCGCGGCGCCGGACCACAGCGGCCGATTGACGGCCGCATCCCCCGACAATCCGCTTGGAGCGATATGACCCTTGCTCTAGGGTCCCGCGAAACGTCGCGAGGGGAAAGATGCGCGATTTCCACCTGCCGGGCCGGTCCCCGGTCTATGCCACCAACGGAATGTGCGCCACGTCGCACCCGCTGGCCGCAAAGGTCGCGGTCGAAACGCTCGAAGCCGGCGGCAACGCCGTCGACGCCGCGATTGCCGGCGCGGTCCTGCTGGGCATCGCCGAGCCGCAGATGACCGGCCTAGGCGGCGACTGCTTCGCGCTGGTCAAGCCGGCGGGACAGGAACAGATCGTCGCGCTGAACGGCTCGGGCCGGGCGCCCGCGGCGCTCGACGCCGCCGCGCTGCGCGAGGCCGGCCATGCCGAGGTGCCGGTTCGCGGCCCCGAGGCCGTGACCGTGCCCGGCGCGGTCGACGCGCTCTGCATGCTGGCCGCGGATTACAGCCTGCTCGGCCTCGGCCGCCTGCTGGCCCCGGCGATCCGCTATGCCGAAGAGGGCGTGCCGGTGGCGCCGCGCGTGGCGCTTGACTGGGAATGCTCGGCGGGGCTGCTCCAGGGCGTGGCGCGCGACTTCTACCTGGCCGGCGGCGCCGCGCCGCGCGTGGGCCAGGTGTTCCGCCACGCCCCCCAGGCCGAGGTGCTGCGCCGCATCGCCGCCGAAGGCCGCGCCGCGTTCTACGAGGGCGAGGTCGCGGTGGACATGGTGACAAGCCTCAGCGCGCTCGGCGGGGTCCACACGCTCGACGATTTCGCCGCCCAGCGCGCCGAGTACACCACGCCGGTCAGCGGCATCTACAAGGGCGTCGAGCTGGTCGAGCACCCGCCGAACGGCCAGGGCGCGGCGGCGATCCTGATGGCCAACATCCTCGCCGAGTTCGACCTGTCCGCGATGGACCCGTTCGGCGCCGAACGTGCGCATCTCGAGGCCGAGGCGACCAAGCTCGCCTATGACGCCCGCAACCGCTTCGTCGCCGACGCCGACCACGTGACCCGGCTCGACCACATGCTGGCGCCGGAAACCGCGAAGGCGCTCGCCGCGCTGATCGACCCCGCGCGCGCGATGCCGGACGCCGCGGCGATCACCGAGGCGGTGCACCGCGACACGATCTACATCACCGTGGTCGACAAGGACCGGATGGCGGTGTCGCTGATCTACTCGATCTTTCACGATTTCGGGTCCGGGCTGGCCTCGGACAGGTTCGGCATCCTGTTCCACAACCGCGGCGCCGGGTTCACGCTGGCAGAGGGCCACCCGAACGAGGCGAAGGGCGGCAAGCGCCCGATGCACTCGATCATCCCGGCGATGCTGCGCGAGGGCGGCCGCGTGACCATGCCCTTCGGCGTGATGGGCGGGCAGTACCAGGCCTGCGGCCACGCCCGGTTCCTGACCAACCTGGTGGATTTCGGCATGGACCCGCAGGCCGCGATCGACGGGCCGCGCAGCTTCGCCGAACCGGGCCGGGTGCGCGTCGAGAAAGGCTATTCCGAGGCCGTGCGGCAACGGCTGGCGGAGATGGGACACGACGTCGTGGTGCCGCACATCCCGATCGGCGGCGCACAGGCGATCCGCATCGACCATCAGCTCGGCATCCTCGAGGCGGGCAGCGACCCGCGCAAGGACGGCTGCGCGCTGGGCTACTGACGAAAGGACCCGACATGCCGATCCGCCCCGTGACAGAACTGGTCGCCGAGGCCAAGGCGCAGATCACCTCGCTGAGCGCCCTCGAGGCGCGGCGCATGGCAGAGGCCGGCGAGGCATTGCTGGTCGACATCCGCGACGTGCGCGAGTTGCACCGCGAGGGCCGCATCCCCGGCGCCTTCCACGCGCCGCGCGGGATGCTGGAATTCTGGATCGACCCGGCCTCGCCCTATCACAAGCCCGCGCTCGCCACGGAAAAGACGCTGGTGCTGTTCTGCGCCAGCGCCTGGCGCTCGGCACTGGCGGCCAAGACGCTCGCGGACATGGGCGCCCGGAACGTGGCAGAGATCGAGGGCGGCTTCACCGCCTGGCGCGACGCCGGCCACCCGGTCGAGAAGGACGATTGAGCCGCCCGCGCGCGTTTCCGCCCGCGCCGCCCGCTCAGTTCAGCTGCACATGCAGCGGATAATGCCCGTCCTCGAAATCGCCGAAGAGATCGGGCAGGTCGGGATGGTCCACCGGCTCGCCGGAATAATCCGCCACCAGGTTCTGTTCCGACACGTAGGCCACGTAATAGCTTTGGTCGTTCTCGGCCAGCAGGTGGTAGAACGGCTGGTCCTTCGAGGGCCTGCTGTCCTCGGGGATCGAGTTGTACCACTCGTCGGTGTTCGAGAACATGGCGTCGACGTCGAAGATCACGCCGCGAAACGGATGCTTCTTGTGGCGAACGACCTGGCCCAGGTGATATTTCGCGCGCGTCTTCAACATCTGTTCGCCCCCCTTCCATGAGTCCTAGACCCTCGGGCGGGGATTTGTCCATGGATTGCCGCCCGAATCAGGGGAAACAGTCTGTGAACCTCGATCCGACAGTTGCGGCGGGCCCCGCCGCCCCGGCTATCCGGCGCCTGCCGTCCGACCGCGGGCCGGGCGGCGCGCGCGCGCGCCCCGAACGTCTTGTCGCTGCGTCAACCCGGGCAGGTGCCGGCGATTACCGCGCAACGCCCGGAAAATCGGGCATGCGCGGCGCGAAACCCGTTTCGTCCACAGGGGCTTTCCGGTAAACTGCCGCAAAACAAACATAGCGAGAGGCAGATGAGCAGGTTCCTCCGCGCCCTGCTGATACTGGTGCTGGTCGCAAGTTGCGGCTGCGGCAGCGGAAATCTGTCCGCGCCGCGCAATCTCGACGACGCCTGTGCCATCGTGAAGCAGCGGCCGAAATATCTGAAGGCGTTCAAGCGGACCGAGCGGCGCTGGGGCGTGCCGGTCCACGTGCAGATGGCGACGATCCACCAGGAATCGAAGTTCGTGGGCAATGCGCGCACACCGCTCAGGTTCGTTCTCGGCGTGATCCCGATGGGGCGGCAATCGTCGGCCTATGGCTATTCGCAGGCGCTGGACGCGACCTGGAACGAATACCAGCAGGACACCGGCCGCCGCCGTGCCAAGCGCGACGACATTCAGGACGCCACAGATTTCATGGGCTGGTACATGAACAAGACCCGCGACCGCACCGGCGTGCCGCTGGACGATGCGAGAAACCAGTATCTGGCCTATCACGAGGGCCAGACCGGGTTCCTGCGCGGCAGCTACAACGGCAAGCCCTGGCTTCTACGCGTCGCCGACCGGGTCGAAGAACGGTCCGCCGTCTACCGCCAGCAGCTTGCGTATTGCCGGGTACGCTGATCGTCCGGGCAGACGCACAACCCGTCGAATCGGGTTCCTTGGCAGGACCATGGCGGCCTTTGGCCCTTCGGACCTGTGCGTTCGGGCGCGGCGGCCTCTCGCCGCTGTTCGCGCCGGGCCGGTGCGGCGATCAGTTGCCGCGCTTCTGGATTTCGGTCGGGATGCTGAACAGCGCCGAGGCCAGCCGCGCGCCGGGCTCGGTCTCGCCCAGGATCACCGTTGTCTCTGTGCCGTCGGACGCGGTGATCACCCATTGGCGCAGCTCGACCGGCGGGCCGGAAAAGACCAGCCTGATCGTGCCGTAATCCGGGTTCTCGGGGTCCTGCGCGACGACGCTTGTCGCGGTGCCGTCGAACTGGTGCCCCACCACCATGTTGCGGCGGCCGAGGTCGACGTTGCGTTCCAGGATCAGGTTCAGCGGCGTGCGCTTCAGCGGGTATTGCTCGGGCGGCTGGTTCGACTTGGCGTCGAAGATCGCAACCTGCCCGCCGCCGGCCATCACCAGCGCCTCGTTCGGCGGGTCGTATTCGAACCGCACCCGGCCGGGCCGCTTGATATAGATCGTGCCGGTCGAGATCGAGCCGTCGTCGTTGATCTGGGTAAAGGCGCCCTTCACCGAGGTCAGGCCGTTCAGGTATTCGGAAATCCGGTCCAGCGACAGCTTCTCGGCCGCCAGGGCGGGGGCCAGCGACAGGACCAGGGCGATCGGGGCAAGATAGGCGGCTGCTCGTCTCATGGCGCGCATTTAATCACCCCGCGCGGGAATTGCACGGGGGACGGCCGCAGGCTCGCGAAGAATTGCCCAAGCCGCGGGCGGGGCGCCACGGGTCAGGTCAGGAACTTCTCGATCTCGGCGTCCGACACCCGGCGTTCGGAATGGTCCTTCTTGCGCCGCTGCGCCTCTGCGGTCGCGGTGCGCGCGGCACTCGTCGCGGTGTAAAGCTCAAGCTCGGCCAACTCTGCATCGGTGACCGGCGTCAGCGAGGCGTCGGTGTAGTCCAGGGTCGCCTCGTCGGCCTCCAGCCGCCTGCGGATCCTGCGGTAGCCCTTGAAGAGCCGCCAGAGCGACCAGGTCTTCCAGACCAGTTCCCACGCATAGCGCGTGTAGAAGATCAGCGGATTCTCGATCGCGAAGCCCGGCCGCCGGTCGCGCCGGAACTTCATCCGGAAAAGGCCGGACTCCAGCGGATGCACGCCCTCGTAGAGGATCGAGCCGTAGAACCATGTCATCGTGCCGACGATCTTGCCCAGCGGCAGCCCGCTGGCGCGCGCGCGTTTCAGCAGCGTCTCGCAATGGTCGGGGGAAAAGTAGGTCTCCCACGCCATCCGGTAGGCGCGCGCCCAGTCGTCGCGCGACATGGTGTCATGCGCCGTGCAGATGTTGTTCAGGTCGTACTTGTTCAGGTCGGGGTCCATCGGGACGCCCTTGAGGTAGAGGTGCTTGTGATCGGCCGATCCGGGCAGCGGCGTCAGGAAGAAGAATTCCAGGATGTCGATCGGCAACTCGCGCTTGATGATCTCGACGTCGCGCACGATGGTCTCGGGCGTGTCGCCGGGAAAGCCCAGGATGTAGCCGGCGGTGGTGATCACGCCCGCGGCCCGCCAGGCCTGCAGCATCTGGCGGTATTCCACGATCATGTTCTGGCCCTTCTTGGCCGCCTTCAGGCTGTCGGGGTTGATGTTCTCCAGCCCGATGAACACCCGCTTGCAGCCCGCCTTCGCCGCCTTCTCGATGAAGCCCGGCAGCCGGTGGCAAGCGGTGTCGACCTGAAACACCAGGTTGAAGCGGCGGCCGTCGGTTGCGCGGAAGGCGATGATGGCGTCGAGGATTTCCTCCCAGTTCCGGTTGCGGGCGAAATTGTCGTCGGTGACGAAGAACCGGATGATGCCCTGGTCGAGATTGGCCTTGATGATCGCCACCACGTCCTCGGGCGCGCGATGCCGCGACTTGCGGCCCTGCACGTTGATGATGGTGCAGAACGAGCAGAGATAGGGACAGCCGCGCCCCGCATCGAAACTCGCCTGCGCGCCGCCGGTGCGCTTGACCGCGTCGATGTTCAGGAACGGGATCGGCGCGTTTTCCAGGCCCGGCAGGTCGTTCATGTGGTTGTAAAGCGGCTTCAGCTCGCCGTTCCAGGCATCCCGCAGCACGGTTTCCAGCCGGCCCTCGGCCTCGCCGGCGAAAAGCGAGACGCCCATGTCGAGCGCCTGCTGCAATTCCGGCGTCAGCTCGGGCAGCATGGCGATGACGCCCGAGACGTGAAAGCCGCCGATGCAGACCGGCAGGCCCTCGGCGCGAAACTGGCGCGCAAGCTCCAGCGCGCGGGGGTACTGGTTCGACTGCACCCCGATCAGCCCGATCAGCGCGCGCCCGCCGTCGCGGCGGATCATCCGGGCGATCCTGTCCGGGCGCACCCGCTTGTTGGTCTCGTCGATCTCGGTAAAGCGGATCTCGACGTCGTCGCCCAGCACCTTGCGGTCGCGGCAATCCTCGGCCAGCCCGTAGATCGTCGCGAGCGTGTTCGAAGGCATCGCCGAGCGCAGGAACTGGATGACGTAACCGTCCGAGTCGTAATGCGACGGCTTGATCATGACGAAATGGAATATCTTGCCCGGCATCGACGTGTCCCCCGTGGCTTGCCGAAGCGTAAGATGGCGGGGATGCGAAGACAAGCTTGCGCTGTGCCCAGCACGAAGGCTGTGGCGTGGAATGTTTCGCATGCGAAACAGCCAACCGAACGGTCAAATATTTACACTTGTTATCAGACAGTTAACCGAAACATGACATCGCGCCATGTGGTTTGCGTGACACCCCACCACCGGCGGAACCTCGCCGCGCGGGACAAGGCCGCGTGGCCGCCGCGCGATCGCCAGACCGCCCCGACGGGCTGGCGATTTGGTGACGCCGGCGCACAGAACCGGCGTTCGGCGGTCGCAGCAAGATAAAGCGCACCGAACGGCCGCAGGGTCGCCATCCCGCGGTCTGGCAATCGCGCGGCTTGGCGTATTGTCCGTAATCGCCGGCCCGGGATGCGGCTTGGCTTCCCGCCGCTACTGTTCCGGCACCAGGATCTCGCGCTTGCCGACGTGGTTGGCGGCGGTCACCAGCCCCTCGTCCTCCATCTGCTCGACCAGCCGCGCGGCCTTGTTATAGCCGATCGCCAGCTTGCGCTGGATGTAGGAGGTGGAACACTTGCGGTCCTTGATCACGATGGCCACGGCCTGGTCGTAAAGCGCGTCCTCGCCATCGGTGTTGCCGCCGAGGCCGAGGACCAGGTCGATGTCGCTTTCCTTGTCCTCGTCCGGCCCGTCCACCACGCCGCCCACGTATTCCGGCGGGCCGAAGGCCTTCAGGTAGGTCACGATTTCCTCGACCTCCTCGTCGCTGACGAACGGCCCGTGCACCCGGGTGATCTTGGCCCCGCCGGCCATGTACAGCATGTCGCCCATGCCCAGAAGCTGCTCGGCGCCCTGCTCGCCCAGAATCGTCCGCGAGTCGATCTTCGACGTCACCTGGAACGAGATCCGGGTCGGGAAGTTGGCCTTGATCGTGCCGGTGATCACGTCGACCGAGGGCCGTTGCGTGGCCATGATCAGGTGGATGCCGCTGGCCCGCGCCATCTGCGCAAGGCGCTGGATGCAGGCCTCGATCTCCTTGCCCGCGACCATCATCAGATCAGCCATCTCGTCGACGATGACGACGACGTAGGGCAGTTTCTCGGGCTGGAATTCCTCGGTTTCGAATATCGGCTCGCCGGTCTCGTCGTCGAACCCGGTCTGCACCGTGCGGCTGAACATCTCGCTGCGGCTCAGCGCATCGGCGACGCGGCCGTTATAGCCCTCGATGTTGCGGACGCCCATCTTGGACATCTTGCGATAGCGTTCCTCCATCTCGCCCACGACCCATTTCAGGGCCACCACCGCCTTTTTCGGGTCGGTCACGACGGGGGACAGAAGATGCGGAATACCGTCATAGACGGAAAGTTCCAGCATTTTGGGATCGATCATGATCAGCCGGCATTCCTCGGGCGTCAGCTTGTACAAGAGCGACAGGATCATCGTGTTGATCGCCACCGACTTGCCCGAGCCGGTGGTGCCCGCGATCAGCAAATGCGGCATCTTGGCGAGGTTCGCGACCACCGGGTCGCCGCCGATGTCCTTGCCCAGCGCAAGCGGCAGCTTCATGTTCGAGTCGCCGAAATCGCGGGCCGCGAGAATTTCGCGCAAGACCACCTTTTCGCGGTTCGCGTTCGGCAGTTCGATGCCGATCACGCTGCGCCCCGGCACGGTCGAGACGCGCGCCGACAGCGCAGACATTGACCGCGCGATGTCGTCGGCCAGCCCGATCACGCGGGACGCCTTCAGCCCCGGGGCCGGTTCAAGCTCGTACATCGTCACCACGGGACCCGGGCGGACGCTGACGATCTCGCCCTTGACGCCGTAATCGTCCAACACCGATTCCAGCATCCGGGCGTTCTGTTCCAGCGCCTCGTCGGACAGGTGGTGCCGGGTGACCTCGGCCGGGCTGGTCAGAAGCGACAGCGGCGGGTGTTCGTAGGCGGCGTGGCTGTCCTCGAACTGCAGCCGCGGCTGTGCCTCTTCGCGGGCCTTGCGCGACGGCGTCAGCACCCGGCGCTGGGCGTGCTGCACCACGGCGCGAGGTTCGGGATCGGCCGGGGCCGGGCTGCGCTGCACCGGCGGCTCGGTGTCAAAGTCCGGCGTGGCCAGCAGGGGCTCGTGCTGCGGCTCTGACTGGTGCACTGGCTGCGGCGCGGACTGCGGCTCGGCGGCGCGCGCCCCGGGTGCAGCCTGCCGCGGCGTGACGGGTTCCACGTCGGCCAGGATCATCGGCCGCGGGCCGCGCGGGTGCCGCGCGAGCGGCGGCTCCTGCCGGTGGGCCGCGAGCGGCGGCGACTGGCGCACGCGGTTCTTGATGACGTCGGCGATCTTCGCCTTGATCCGCGCGTCGCCGTCCAGATCGCCGGCCTCGGCACGCAGCGGCGGCTCGGTGTGCCGGTCGTCGACGACCGGCGCGCGCTTGATCAGGCCGGGGATGCGCAGGCGCAGGCCGGGCCTGGGCTCCTCCGGGGCGGGTCCGGCCTCGGCCACGGCGGCGCGGGCGTCATAGTCCCGCATGGCGACCTGATCCTCCCATTCGGCAAGCCGCGCGGCCTCTTCCGCCTCGCGCCGGCGTTCCTCGCGCCGCTCGGCGTGGCGCAGGCGCAGGCCCGCGGTGCCGCGCACCGCGCCCGCCACGCCGCGCCCGAGCAGCGACACGAGGTGCGCGTAGGCCAGGATGAAACCCAGCCCCAGGAACCGCGCAAGCCTGCGCATCTCGGGCATCGTGAAGCCGAGCACGAAAAGCGCCATGCAGACCGCGCTGAACGCCACCAGAAGCGCCATCACCTTCAGCCCGAAGGCCGCCGTCACCGGCGCCACGCTGAGGATCGCACCCAGCACCGTGTCGCCGAACAGCCCGCCGAGCCCGAAGGAATGCGTCCATTCGCTGGACGGCACATGGGTCGAGGCATAGACCGACGCCAGCGCGATGCCGATCGGCGCGAAGATGATCCGCGTGATCGCGCGGTCCGAGCCGAGATGCGCCATGAACCGCACGCCCCAGACCAGCATCACCAGCGCAAGGCCCCAGGCGCCCCAGCCGACGATGATGAACAGCGGCGAGGCGATCGAGGCGCCGAACCGGCCCAGAAGGTTCCGCGCGGGTTCGTCCGTCACGGACATCCAGCTCGGGTCGTCGGGCACGTAGGAGCCGAGGATCATCGCCGCGACCGCGCCCAGCGCGAACAGCATGGCGCCGAACAGCTCCTTGCCGCGCTTTTCCAGCATTGCCTGGGTCTGGCTGTCCAAAAGCCGCCCGCGTCCCCTGACCTGATACGATGCCATACCTGCCCTCTGACCTATCCGTACAGGCAGCCGCGAAGCCGCATGAGCCCGCGCTGCAATTCTTCCCTCGGGGCCACCATCGCGACCCGGATGTAGTGCTGGCCGGGGTTGAAGCCCCCGATTTCGCGGCCGAGATAGGCGCCGGGCAGCACCCGGACGCCGGTTTCCCGCCAAAGCATCAGCGCCGCCGCCTCGCCGTCGTCGACCCTGAGCCACAGGAAGAACCCGGCCTCGGGCGACAGAAAGCCCGGAACGCCGGCGAAGATCTCGTCGGCCATCTGGTATTTCTCGGCATAAAGCGCGCGGTTGTGGTCGACATGGACCTCGTCGGCCCAAAGCCGCTCGGCGGCGCGCTGCAGCGGCAGCGGCAGCGGTGCGCCGGCATAGGCGCGCAGCCGCTTGATCTCGGCGATGCCGGCCGGCCCGCCGGCGACGAATCCGGACCGCAGCCCCGGCACGTTCGACCGCTTGGACAGCGAGTTGAAGATCACCACGCGCTCGGGCGAGGCGCTCATCTCGGTCGCGACCTGCAGGGCGCCGGGCGGCGGCGTGCCGGCGTAGAGCTCGGAATAGCATTCGTCGGCGAACACGACGAAATCGTGCATCTCGGCCAGTTCGATCAATTGCGCGAGATATTCGCGCGAGGCCACCACGCCCTGCGGATTGGACGGCGAGCAGAGATAGGCGATGGCGGTGCGGTCCAGCAAATCCGGCGGCAGCGCGGCGTAGTCCGGCAGATAGCCGGTCTCGCGCGTGGCGGGCACATAGACCGGCTCGGCCCCGGACGCCAGCGCGGCGACGGCATAGACCTGGTAGAACGGATTCGGCATCAGCACGACGGGCTGCGCGCCGTCGCGGGTGCGTTCCGGGCAAAGCGCGATGCAGGCGTTGAACAGCCCCTCGCGGGTGCCATTCAGCGCCATGATCTGCCGGTCCAGCGCGACCTCGACCCCGTAGCGGCGCGAGATCCAGCCGGCGATGGCGTTCAGCAATTCCGGCGAACCCTCGTTCGGCGGATAGCGGCCGTATTCGTGGGCATGTTCGGCGATCACGGGGCCGACCCAGTCGGGATAGGCGTGTTTCGGCTCGCCGATCGACATGTGCACGACCTCGCCGCCGGGCGCGTGCGCGTCCAGCAGTGCCCGCAGCCGCGGGAACGCGTATTCATGCAGGTTCGAAAACCGCTCGGGGAACGTCATGCCGTATGTGTCTTGCCTCAGAACACGGGATCGTTTTCCGTCCCGTTTTGCCGAAGGTTACCCGGCAAATCCGGCCCGGTCCAGAAATTCCCTGCGAAATTCGGGCCTTGTGGCGCGAAATTGTGGCATTTACGCCAGCGCGGCCTCGGCGGCCGAGCCGAGCCTCAGTAGCCGCTCCTCGGCCATCGGCGGCGCGAAGAACATGATGCCGGTCCCCGGCAGGCCCGTTGGCAGGGTCAGGCTGCAAAGCCCCAGCAGGTTGCCGATCCGGGTGTTGCGCAGCGTCAGCAGGTTCTCCGTCTTGTAGTACTCCGGATCGCTGGCCAGGCGCTCGACATCCGGCGGCATGTTGGGGGCGGTGGGCAGGATCACCGCATCGTACCCCGCGGTCAGGGCCAGCCACTCGGCGCGCAGCACGTGAAGCCGCTGCCAGGCATGGACGAAGTCGATGCCGCTGAACCCGAGCCCGGCCTGCATCCGTTCCAGGATTTCCCGGAACATCAGGTCCGGCCCGGCCTCGATCTCGGTTCTCCAGGTGGCGTAGGCCTCGGTCGACATCACGCAGGCCGAATACGAAAGCGCCTCGTCAATCAGCGGCGCCGCGCGGCGCTCGACCGTGGCGCCGGCGGCCTGCAACCGCTCGACCGCGCTCTGATAGCCGGCGGCGGGCTGCGGCGCGAGGTCGTCCATCACCGCCGTGGTCAGCGCCATCAGCCGGGTGCCCTTCAGAGTGGCGCCCGCCAGGTCCGGCGCCGGCCCGGCCTGCATCGCCGCCATCAGCAGCGCGGCGTCCTCGACGCTGCGGGTCAGCGGGCCGACCGTATCGAGCCGCGCGACCAGCGGCACCACGCCGTCCAGCGAGAGCCGCCCGGACGTGCTCTTCAGCCCCACGAGGTCGTTCCAGACCGCGGGCACCCGAACCGAGCCGCCGGTGTCCGAGCCGATGCCGGCCGCCGCCAGACCGAAGGCGACAGAGGTCGCCGCGCCCGAGGACGAGCCGCCCGGCGCGCCTGCCGGGTCCACCTTCGAGGGCGGCGTCGCGGTCACCGGGTTGTAGCCCAGCCCGGAAAACGCAAGCTCGGTCATGTGGGTCTTGCCAAGGCAGACAAGCCCTGCGCGGGTGGCGTTCCGCAGCACGCGGGCGTCCTGCGCCGGGACCCGGCCCGCGAGCAGCCGCGAGCCTGCCTCGGTCGCCACGCCGGCGGTGTCGAAAAGGTCCTTCCAGGAAATCGGCACCCCGTCCAGCAGGCTGCGGCGCTGGCCCAGCAGCGCGCGATGCGCGGCGGCCTCGGCCTCGGCGCGGGCGCGGTCGGGCGTCGTGCGCGCATAGATGCGGTCGCGCAATTCGTGCGCCCCGATCGCGTCGAGATAGGTTTCGGTCAGCGCCACAGGGTCGATCTCGCCCGCCTCGATCCCGCGGCCCAGATCCGCGGCGCTCGTCCAAAGCCAGTCGTCCGCCATCGCGCCCTCCCTCGCCTGCCGGGCGAGGCTAGCGGCAGTGCGGCGCATGGACAATCCCGCCGGACTGCCCATATTGCCGGGCATGGGCGAGCGGAGCGACGTGATCATCGCGGGCGGCGGGCTGAACGGCTCGGCGCTGGCCGTGGCGCTGGCGGGGGCCGGGCTGACGGTGACCGTGGTGGACCGGCTGCCGCGCGAGACCCGCGCCGATCCGGGCTTCGACGGCCGCGGCTATGCGCTGGCGCATGCCTCGAAGCGGCTTCTGGACGCCATCGGCATCTGGCCGGCGGTGGCGGACCACGCCCAGCCGATCCTGCACATCGCCGTGACCGACGGCCGCGCGGGCGAGGGGCCGTCGCCCTTCGTGCTGGAATTCGACGCCGCCGAGATCGAGGAAGGCCCGATGGGCTGGATGGTCGAGGACCGGCATTTGCGCCGTGCGATGCAGGACGCGCTGGACGCCCTGCCCGGTGTGACCCAGATCGCCGAGCGCGGCGTCGCAGATCACGCGGCCGGCGAGGCCGGCGTTGCGGTGACGCTCGAGGACGGCGGGGCGCTGGAGGCGTCCTTGCTGGTCGGCGCCGACGGGCAGTTCTCGCCGACGGCCCAGCGCGCCGGGATCGGGCGGATGGGCTGGGCCTATGGCCAGACCGCGCTAGTCTGCGCCATCGCGCACCACAAACCGCATCACGGGACGGCGCACCAGTTCTTCATGCCGCCGGGGCCGCTGGCGATCCTGCCCCTGCGGGACAACCGCGCCTCGCTGGTCTGGACCGAAACCGAGGCCGAGGCCGCGCGCATCCAGGCGCTGGACGATGCCGGCTATGTGGCAGAGCTGCGCCCGCGCGTCGGATCGTTCCTGGGCGAGTTCCGGCTTGACGGCCTGCGGTTCACCTACCCGCTGACGCTGTCGGTCGCGCACCGCTTCTGCGGCCCGCGCGTGGCGCTGCTTGGCGACGCGGCGCACCGGGTGCATCCGATCGCAGGCCAGGGGCTGAACGCCGGGCTCAAGGATGTCGGCGCGCTGGCCGAGGTCCTGGTCGAGGCGCGCCGCCGGGGCGAGGATATCGGCCGGCTCGACGTGCTGGAACGCTACGAACGCTGGCGGCGCTTCGACACGGCGACGCTGGCGCTGGCGACCGATGCGTTCAACCGGCTGTTTTCCAACGACAACGCGCTCTTGCGGCTGGGCCGCGACATCGGCCTCGGGCTGGTCAACGCGATGCCGGGCCTGCGCCGCGGCCTGATCCGCGAGGCCGCGGGGCTGACCGGCGACCTGCCGCGGCTGCTGCAGGGCCGGCCGATCTGAGGCAGGGCGGGATTGTTGGGAACCGCCGGTTCCGGGGTCAGTCCAGCGCCCGCGCCTCGTTGATCAGCATCACGGGTATGCCGTTGCGGATCGGGAACGCCAGGTGCGCCGCCTTCGAGACAAGCTCCTGCCGGTCGGGGTCATAGCTCAGCACGGCGTGGGTCTGCGGGCAAACCAGCGCCTCGAGCATCTTGCGGTCGAAGGACGGCGCGGGGCGGTCGGCGGTCATTGCATGATCTCCTCGGCCGAACCGCCGCGCAGCGCGAACTCGATCAGCGTCACCAGCGTCTCGCGCCGGGTCGGCAGCGACGGCGCCTCGAGCAGCGCCTGCTTGTCCTCGTGGTCGAACGGGCAAAGCATGCTGAGCGAGTTGATCAGCAACTCGTCCTCTGCCTCGCGCAGCGAATCCCAGTCGGTCTTGAGCGCCTGGTCCTCGAAATACCGCCTCAGAAGGTCGAGGAACGCGTCGCGGTCAAAGCCGCGGTCCGTCTCGGTCGGGCCGAGATCGCGCCCGAACCCGTCCCACGCGACCTCGCAGCGCCGGTACGGGGTGAAGCCCTCGACCTCTTGCCGGACCCGGAACCGCGACACCCCGCTCAGCGTGATCATGTAGCGCCCGTCCTCGGTCTCGGAAAACGCCGTCACCCGCCCGGCACAGCCGATCCGGTGCAGCCGGTCGCCGTCGCCACCCGGCACGTCGCACGGCTGGATCATCCCGATCAGCCGGTGCGTGGTCTTCAGCGTGTCGTCCAGCATCGCCAGATAGCGCGGCTCGAAAATGTGCAGCGGCAGCCGCGCGCGCGGCAACAGAAGTGCCCCGGGAAGCGGAAAGACCGGGATCGTGTCGGGCAGGTCGGCGGCAGAGATCATATACCGCAACCTAGCCCAAGGCCGGTGTCAGGCAAATATCATCGACGAGAGTTTCCGGCGCCCGTGCAGCGCGATCGGGTCCTGCGGCTTCAGCGCGTCGAAAATCGTGAACAGCTGCGTCTTCGCAGCGCCGTCGTTCCACTCGCGGTCGCGGCGGAAAAGCTCCAGCAATTCGTCGACCGCGCCCTGCACGTCGCCCTTGGCATGCAGCGCCTGCGCCAGGTCGAACCGCGCCTGGTGGTTGCCCTGGTCGGCCTCGACCGCGGCGCGCAGGTCCGCCACCGGGCCGGCGCCCGCGGCCTGGCGTGCCAGATCGAGCTGGGCATGGGCCGCATCCAGTTCCGCCGCCTTGGCGATCGCGATGGGGGCGCCGTTCAGAATCGCCTCGGCCTGGTCCAGATCGCCCGCCGCGATATGCGCGCGCACCAGCCCGCCATAGGCCGCGGCATTCTCGGGCTCTTCGCCGAGGATCGCGGCAAAGGTCTGCGCCGCGCCCACCGCGTCGCCCTCGGTCAGCATCTCCTCGGCGGCCTCGATGGCCTCGCCCAGTCCGCCGTCGCCGGCCAGCGCGCCGACCCTGTCGACGAAGGCCTTGATCTCGCTGCCCGGCACCGCGCCCTGGAACCCGTCCACCGGCTGGCCCTGCCAGAACGCATAGACCGTCGGGATCGACTGGATCCGAAGCTGTCCCGCGATCATCTGGTTCTCGTCGACGTTGACCTTGACCATGCGCACCTTGCCGTTGGCCTTGGTCACCGCCTCTTCCAGCATCGGCCCCAGCGTCTTGCACGGCCCGCACCAGGGCGCCCAGAAGTCGACGATCACCGGCACCTCTTTCGAGGCGTCGACGACGTCGGCCATGAACGTCGCTTCGGTCGTGTCCTTGATCACGCCGGCGTCGGGGGCGGCGGCGGGTTTCTGTCCAAGCTCCAGCATCGCAAGGCTCCTCGGAAAACGTCCCCCGCTAGATGGAGCAGCGGGGCCATGGTTGCAAGGGTGCGTCCGGTTTCACCTGTCCGCGCGGTGTGCGGTTCTGCGCCGCAAGGCGCGGGTCCGGGCATTTCGTTCCCGCAATGCCGCGCTGCGGCACCGACGCGATACCGACGTAATACATACGTGATACCGACGTGCCATTTCAGAGGTCGAAGGTGGCGAAAACCGGGGCGTGATCCGACGGTTTCTCCCAGCCGCGGGCGGCGCGCAGGACGCGGCTGGAATGGCCCGCATTGGCGATGTCCGGCGTGGCCCAGATATGGTCCAGCCTGCGGCCCTTGTCGGCCTTGTCCCAGTCCGGCGCGCGATAGGACCACCAGCTGTACAGCTTGCCCTCGGCGATGTCCTGCCGGGTGATGTCGACCCAGGCGCCGGCATCCTGCATCTCGGCCAGGTGCTCGACCTCGATCGGGGTGTGGCTGACGACCTTCAAAAGCTGCTTGTGCGACCAGACGTCGTCTTCGCGGGGCGCGATGTTGAAATCGCCCGTGATGATCGTCCTCTTGGGCCTTTCGGCACGCCAGTGGTCACGCATTTCGGTAATGTAATCAAGTTTTTGCCCGAACTTCTCGTTTGCTTCCCGGTCCGGCACGTCGCCGCCCGCGGGGATGTAGAAGTTGTGCAGCACGACGCCGTTTTCCAGCCGCACCGCGACGTGGCGGGCGTGGTTCAGCCCGGCGAAATCGCGGTCGCCGAGATCCTCGATCGGCCGCTTCGACAGCACGGCCACGCCGTTATAGCCCTTCTGCCCGCGCGCGACCATGTGGGTGTAGCCGAGCGCGCGAAAGCCCTCGACGGGGATCTTTTCGACCGGCGACTTGCACTCTTGCAGGCACAGGATGTCGGGCGCCTCTTCGGCCAGCAGCTTCAGCACGATCGGCTCGCGCAGGCGGACCGAGTTGATGTTCCAGGTGGCAAGCGTGAAGGGCATGCGCGGGCTCCGTTCCGGGCGGCGCGCGGACCATATCGCCGCCCCGCCCGGGCCTCAACCGCAATGCGTCCGGCGTGACGCCGCTGCACCACACGCCGCGCGGCGTTCCGGCGGCTCTTTGACAGCGCGGGCGTAACCGCCTTACACTCAAGGGAAAAACACGAGGCAGGTAAAGTGACGACACTCGCAGAGGCGGAATGCCGGCGGCATGGCTGGGCATTTCCCGAGGTATTTCGCAACCAATACCTGATCGCCCCGGCTGCCGAGACGGTGCCGCGAAGCTGGCGGTGGAAGAGCCGCGCGATCGGCAACTGGCGGATCAGCCACTGCCCGCGGCTGCCGCTGGCGGAACTGGTGCTGTCGGACGGCAAACCCGCGGCGCTGGTCCTGGGCATCGCGGTGACGCCCGAGGGCATGGTGCTGGAAGGCCGGGTGAAACTGGCGGTCAACGCCCGCTCGCCGAAGCGCGTGACCGAGGTCGAGGCCTTCATCGCCGGGCTGGCCGGGCGCTATGTCGCGCTGGTCTGCCTGGGCAGGACCGAGCGGATCTATCCCGACCCGGTCTGCGGCCTGGGGCCGGTCTGGCACGCAGGCGCGAAACGGATCGGCGCCTCGACGGCGCTGGCGATCGACCGCGAGGTGATCGACAACCCCGAAGTGCCCGCCGACGACGTCGCGGCGGGGCGCGCGCGCTATCTCTTCGGGCATACCGCGGATGCCGAGGTGCGCCGGGCGATATCGAACCACTATCTCGACCTCGCCGATTTCTCGCAGCATCGCCACTGGCCGGCCGACGAAACCTCGTTCGGCCTGGATGGCCGCCCGCATCGCGAGCTTGCGGTCGAAATCGGCGAGAAGCTGGGGCGCAACGTCGCGGCGCTGGCCGGCCGGTTTCCCACCGCGCTGCCGGTCACCGGCGGCACCGACAGCCGGCTGCTGCTGGCGGCCGGGTGCGGGTCGCTGGACCGGATCGGGCAGTTCTTCGTCTACCACACCAACTGGGCCAACTCGGTCGACACCGAGATCGCGCGCGAGCTGGCGCAGACGCTATGCCTGCCGCTTACAGTGATTTCGCGCGCCGCACCGCCCTTTCGCGAGGCGTTCACCAAGCCCCGGTTCCGCGCGCACATGGCACAGCGCCGCCTGCGCGGCGGGTTCGAGCCGGAAAGCGCCGAGAAGGGCAGCATCCGGGCGATGGCGCTGCTGCCAGAGGACATGCTGATCCTGCGCGGCAACGTGGCCGAGATGACGCGCGCGCTGCGCTGGCACCGCTCGGTCTACGACGATCCGCACAATACCGCCTTCGCGCTGGAAAAGCTGGATGTGTTGCCGGAGGCATCCGCGCGCTACGACCACTGGGCCGATTGCCTCGAGACCTGGAAGGCCGGTCTGCCCGAACGCGCGGTGCCGCGCCTCTACGATCTCTTGCACACCGAGCTTTGGCTGCCGCACACCAACAGCGCGGTCTACATTCGCGATCTCAGGCATTTCCTGATCAATCCGTTCAACGACCGGCACCTGATCCACCTGACTGCGACGATCCCGCCGATGATCCGCAAGAAACGGCGCACGGTGAACGACATCGTCTATGCCAATGCGCGCGACATCTGGCGCACCGACTACATCGCCGACCGGCTGAAACGGCGCGCCGAAGACCGCGCGGCCTGAAAAAAGAGGCCCCGGCGCGCAGCCGGGGCCAGTCCAACAGGGAGGTTCCACGTCATTGCCCGGACGTGGACACGGGTTCCATTTTTGAGCCTAACCTGACACCCTGATGCCGCTTTGATCTGGATCAGGCCGGCCCGAATTCCTCAGGCGACGAGTCGATATCCGCCGCTCTCTGTTACCAATAACCTGGCATTGGACGGATCCGGTTCGATTTTTTGCCTCAGGCGGTAAATATGTGTCTCGAGTGTGTGCGTTGTGACACCCGCGTTGTAGCCCCAGACCTCGTGCAGCAGGACGTCGCGGGCCACCACGCCCTCGGACGCGCGGTAGAGGAACTTCAGAATGTTGGTTTCCTTCTCGGTCAGCCGGATCTTCTTTTCCTCGTCGGTGATCAGCATCTTCATCGCCGGCTTGAACGTGTAGGGGCCAAGCTGGAACACGGCATCCTCGGACTGTTCGTGCTGGCGCAGCTGGGCGCGGATTCGGGCCAGCAGCACCGGGAACTTGAAGGGCTTGGTCAC
Source organism: Rhodobacter sp. (assembly GCA_041627895.1). GTDB lineage: Bacteria > Pseudomonadota > Alphaproteobacteria > Rhodobacterales > Rhodobacteraceae > JBFKQC01. The sequence goes on along the minus strand of JBFKQC010000009.1, from coordinate 45,297 downwards.
GTAATCGTTGGCGCCGGCGTCGAGGCCGAGAATCGTGTCGCTGTCGCTGTCATGGCCGGTCAGCATCAGCACCGGGCACTTGACGCCCTGTTTGCGCATCAGCCGGCACAACTCGCGCCCGTCAGTATCGGGCAGGCCCACGTCGAGGATCACCAGATCGTAGAGCCCCTCCTTGACCTTCACCATCGCCTCGTGGCCGTTGCCGGCCTCGAACACGTCGAAATCCTCGGTCATCACCAGCTGTTCGCTGAGTGCCTCGCGCAGGTCTTCGTCGTCGTCGACCAGCAGGATTTTCTTCAGGTTCGACATTGGGTGCCTCCGTGCTGTGCTGGCAGGAGAATTGGCGGCGGCTTGCCTCCGCGGCAAGATTTGCTGCAAGGATTTCACGCGCTCGTGTCGACTATTGTGGAAATGTTTCATATCCCGGTCTGGACGTGACAGGTTTCCCGCGGGGGAGGATGAAGCTCGGCCCGAACATCGTCGAAACCCTGGCCCGCGCCCGCGCCGATCTGCGCATGGGCGTGCCGGTGGTGCTGCGCGCCGGGCTATCGCGCGCGGTGGCGGTCGCGGCCGAGACGCTGGGCGCGGACCGCTTCGCCGCGCTGCGCGCGCTTGCGCCGCCGGTGCTGGCGATCACCGCGCGCCGGGCCGAGACGCTGAAGGCGCGCGCCTATGACGGCGATCTGGCGCGGATCGTGGTGCCCGGCGAGGCCGGCGTCGACTGGGTGACGCAAATGGCCGACCCGTCGGACGACCTGATGTCGCCGCTGATGGGGCCGCACCGCAGCCTGCGCGACGGCGACCCGGCGCTGCACCGCGCCGCGATCCGGCTGGCCAAGTCGGCGCGGCTGCTGCCGGCGGCGGTGCTGGTCGATGCGCCGGACCGCGCGGATCTTGCCGGGCTGACCGAGGTCGACATCGTTGCGGCCGAGGCGGCGCTGGACGCGCTCAGCCCGCAGCACGAGGTGATCAGCGCGCGGGTGCCGATGCAGGTCAGCGAGGCCGGGCGGCTGCACGTCTTCCGCCCCGAGGACGGCGCGGAAGAACACTACGCGGTCGAGATCGGCCGCCCGCCGCGCGACGCGCCGGTTCTCGCGCGGCTGCATTCGGCCTGTTTCACCGGCGACCTGCTGGGCAGCCTGAAATGCGACTGCGGCCCGCAGTTGCGCGCCGCGCTGGATCACATGGGCCGCGAGGGGGCGGGGGTGCTGCTGTATCTCAACCAGGAAGGCCGCGGCATCGGGCTGGCCAACAAGATGCGTGCCTACAGCCTGCAGGACCAGGGATTCGACACGGTCGAGGCGAACCACCGCCTTGGGTTCGAGGACGACGAGCGCGATTTCCGGATCGGCGCGGATATCCTGAAGCGGATGGGCTTTGCCTCGGTGCGGCTTCTGACCAACAACCCCGCCAAGGTGGCGATGATGGAGCATTGCGGCGTCGCCGTGGCCGAGCGGGTTCCGCTGAAGGTCGGGCTTAACCCGCTGAACGCCAAGTATCTGGACACCAAGGCCAAGAAGTCCGGTCATATTCTCTGAGGGGTTGTGCGCCACAACCTCTGGTAAATCAACTTCAGATAGAGTATCCGGCTCGCATGGAGTGCGAGTTGCCGATCGTCCTGATCCTCGGCAGTGGGCCAAGCGTCGTCGATTGCCGGAACTGGCCGCGCGGGCCGTTCACGCGGATCGTGGCGATCAACAATGCCTGGCGCGTGCGTCCCGACTGGGATTTCCTGATTCATCCCGACGACTTTCCGCCCGGGAACCGCCCGCCAAGGGTGGGCCGCAGGCAGCGCGTCGTCACTTCGGCGGATTACGTGCCGCGGCAGAACGGCTTTGGCGGATTCGTCTATGCCGGCGGCACCATGGCGTTCACGGCGGGCTACTGGGCGCTGTCGGCGCTGCGCCCGCGGGTGATGGCATTCCTTGGCTGCGACATGGTCTATGCCGCGACCGGCCGGACGCATTTCTACGGCAGGGGCGCGCCGGACCCGTTGCGCGCCGACATCTCGCTGCGTTCGCTCGAGGCGAAGTCGGCGCGTCTGATGCTGATCGCGGCAGAGCTTGGCTGTGCCTGCGTGAACCTCTCGCCGGGCGAAAGCCGGCTGGTCTTTCCGCGGGCGCGGCGCGACGAGTTGACATGCATCGCGCCGCACCGCGTGGACCCGGCGCACCTGGCGCCGCCGCGGCGGATGGAAAGGCGGCTTGGCTACATGGTCCCGTCGGGGCGATACTGGGCGGAAGAGGCCCGGTTCGATCCGGCAAAGGTCGACCGGCTGGATGCGATGTGGCAGACCGCCCTCGATGCGGCGATGCCGGAGTTGAGCTGAGACGTAGGGCGACCATGGATCCCGCCGATCTGGTTCTGACGCCGCGGGGCCTGCGGTTCCTCGGGCGGACCTTTCCCTCTGCCGCCGGACGCGGCGGGATCACGGCGGACAAGCGCGAGGGCGACGGCGCGACACCACGCGGCGTGCACCGGATCGTCGGCTGTCTCTATCGCCCCGACCGCATGGCGCGGCCCTGCGACTGGGCGATGCCTGTCCGGCCCGGCGATCTCTGGTCCGACGATCCGGGGCGGGAGGATTACAACCATATGGTCCGCGCGCCCTATCCGCACAGCCACGAGCGGCTGGGGCGGGCCGATCCGCTGTACGATCTGGTGCTGTTGACCGACTGGAACTGGCCGCGCGCGGTGCGCGGCGCCGGGTCGGCGATCTTCGTCCACCAATGGCGCAAGCCGGGCCACCCGACCGCGGGCTGCGTCGCGCTAGCGCGCGATCACCTGCGCTGGATCGCGGCGCGCATTCGGCCCGGGACCCGCCTGATCGTGCCGTGACGCTCAGTCGTAGACGCGTTCGCCGAAGATGGCAGAGCCGACACGGACCGAGGTTGCGCCCTGGGCGATGGCGGTCTCGAAATCGTCGCTCATCCCCATCGACAGCTCGGCCAGACCGTTGCGGTCGGCGATCTTCTTCAGCAGCGCGAAATGCAGGCTCGGTTCCTCGTCCAGCGGCGGGATGCACATGCATCCCACCAGCGGCAGACCCAGCGCCCGGCACTCGGCGATCAGCGCGTCGGCCTCGGCGGGCATGACGCCCGCCTTCTGCGGTTCCTCGCCGGTGTTGACCTGCACGAAAAGCGGCGGGCAATGGCCCAGTTCGCCCTGCAGCCGCGCCAGCGTGCGCGCCAGCTTCGGGCGGTCAACCGTTTCGATCACGTCGAAAAGCTGCATCGCCTGGCGCGCCTTGTTGGTCTGCAAGGGCCCGATCAGGTGCAGCCTTATCCCGTCGTAGTCTTCGCGGAAGGCAGGCCATTTTCCGGCCGCCTCTTGCACCTTGTTCTCGCCGAACAGGCGGTGGCCTTCGTCCAGCACCGCGCGGATGCGCTCCAGCGGCTGCACCTTGGAAACGGCGATCAGTTGCACGCCATCGGGGTTGCGCCCGGCCGCCTTGCACGCCCCGGCGATCCGTTGCCTGATCTCGCTCAGTCCCATTCCGCCACCCGGTCGCCCAGCGCCGCGGTCAGCGGCGCGAGTTCATCTGCATAGCCGCGCCAGCCGCCGACGGATTTCGGCGAGATCGGCGCTCGCACCTGTTCGATCGACAAGGTCCGCACCATGCCGGCGTTGCTTTCCGGCTCCAGGCAGGCCGGGTCCCAGTCAAGCCCGCAGAAATCCAGCATCCGGCGTACCTGCGGTTCGGGATCGCGCACGAGGTCCTCGTAGCGGATTTCCAGAAAGCAGCCCGGTTGCCGTTCGCGCCAGAAGCCGATCATGTCTTCCACGGTCGCGTAATAGGCGGCGATGTCGCCGAGGTCGTTGGAATAGCCATGCGTGCCGCCCTCGAAATAGTTGCGGTAGATCGACCAGCCGATATCGCGCGGATCGCGGCGCACGACGACGGTGCGAAGCTCCGGCAGCACGTGCCGGAACAGGCCCATCACCATGTAGCTTTGGATCGACTTGTCGGTAAAGCCCGGCCCGGGCGCGTGGAAGTGGTCGATCCCCTCGATATAGCGGCGCCCGATCAGTGCCAGTTCCCCGGCCGGAATCGCGGCGACGGGGCGGAATTTCTTCTGCGCCACCAGCACGGAATAAGCGGCGCGCAGCGTCAGCCCGGTCTCGCCGGTGGCGGTGATCTTCGGATGACAGGACAGGATCTGTTCGACAAGCGTGGTGCCGGACCGGGGCATGCCGGTAACGAAGACCGGCAGCCGCCCCGGTGCGCCGTCTCCCGCCGCGGGCCAGGGGGTCGTGGCCAGCGCGGCCTGCAGGTCCGCGACTTCGCGCCGGCGGTCTGCGATGGCCCAGGGATGCGCCTTGCGTTGCAGGCGGTTCGCCTCGTCGAGATAGGCAAAACCCTCGCGGCCGAGCGCCCGGAACAGGGCGAATCCCGCCTGGATCTTCTCGGCCGCGGGCAGGGTTCCGTCCGCCCAGGCACGGCGAAAGCGCTCGACCGACTTGTCGCCCGGGTCCAGCCTGGTGCCGACCGAGAGCATCCGCAGCAGGCTGCCGTTCAGCGGCAGGATCGTCAGCGCCTTCCTGAGCAGCGCCTCGGCCGTCTCCATCTCTCCCAATTGCTGGCAAAGCAGCGCCTTGTCGGCCAATGGCTTGGGATGCCGCGGCAGCAGCGCGATGACCCGGTCATAGGTCGCCAGCGCCTTGCGAGGATCGCCGGCAGCGGCAAAGCTGCGCGCCAGGGCGTCGAGAATCTGCGGATCGCGTCCCTGCCGCCGCGCGGCGCCCTGGGCGAGGCGCAGCGCCTTGGCCGCGTCCCCGCGGCGCAGAAGTTTGCCTATGTCATCGAGCGTTCCCACGCCCGACGCCCTAAATCGTCAGCCGCGAAAATGAAAGAGCGGGCACAAGGCCCGCTCTTCCGAACTTCCGTGATCCGGATGGATCAGAACGACATCGCGATGCCGAGCGAGAAGCTGTCCTCGTCCGCGGTGCAGCCCTGGATCGGGTTGCCGAAGCCGCAGGTGCTCGAGGTGCCGTAGCCGAACTGAACGACGGCGCCGCCGCCCAGGTCGTAGTTCACGGCCAGGCCGAAGCCGTCGTTTTCCAGAGCGCCGAACGAGTACACGCCGTAGTTCACGCCGAAGGACAGCGCGTCCATGGTGTAGCCGAGGCCGATGCCCCAGTGATCGACCGAGGTGCCGGCCGACTGATCGTAGTTGGTGTAGTTCAGCGCACCCTGGAAGCCGTTGGCTTCGGCGTGCAGGCTGACACCGATCGCGTCGATCGTGGTGCCCGGAGCGATTTCGCCGGTCTGGTAGCCGAGGCCGACGCCAAGGGTCACACCGCCGAGGTCGCCCGAGTAGCGGCCACCGATACCGAAGTTCGGGTCTTCGACGCCGGTGTCGTCAAGCTCGACCGACACGGCGAAGGCGAAGTCGCCGAACGAGTAGTTGTAGCGAACAACCTGACCGGCCTGGGCGCCGAGGCCGTCCATGAACCCGTTGCCGTTGAAGCCGCCGTGGAAGGTTTCCGAGTCGTCGATCGAACCGCCGACGATGTTGACTTCCTGCAGGGCCCAGTCCAGGGCGCCGTCGGTGTCACCCATGGTGACGGTGCCGAAGTTGCCGGACAGGAACACGGTGAAGTCAGCGAACTCGTTGGTGCCGCCGATGTCGACGGGGTCGGAACCGCCGATCGCGCCGTCGGCAATGTCATCGAGGTCGATGGTGGCGCCGAAGGTCAGGCCGTTGTCGGTTTCGCCGGTCATGGCGAAGCGAACGTCGACCGACTGCCAGAACTGCGTCTCGCCGTGGCGGTCGCCGCCCACGATGCCCATTTCGGCCGAGCCGGAGATATCGATGCCCTGAGCGGACGCGATACCGGCCGAGGCCACGAGGGCTGTGGTCGCGAAGAGAACCTTTTTCATGGTTTTCCCTCATTCATTAAAAGGTGTACCCCAACCCGGTGTCGAATTGAGTATGGGCTTGGTTTCGCCTCCCGCGAGGCAATTTGCAAGAAACGCCGCTGGCGCGTTCAGCGAACCCATGCCGATTGATGCAGCTATGTCACAGTGCCGAAATGCCCCTGTAATGACCCCTAAAGTAAAATGTCTTGTCGGTCCGGGCGGGCTTCGCTAGTAACGTGCCGAGTGCGGGATCGGGGCTGACCTATATGAACCTGTCCAAGGTGTTGAAAACAAGCGTAATCCTTGCGGTTGCCCTGGCGCTGTCCGGCTGCGGGAACAGCGGCGGCCGGGGCTTTGGCAACGGGCTGTTCGCGCCCCGGGACAACGCCGGGCGCGTCAGCGAGAACACGCTGCGCCAGCGCGAGAACACGCCGGTCGAACAGTTGCGCCGCGAGCGCCGCGAGAGGGGCACGATCTGGGACCTGTTCATGAACACCGACGACCCGAACGTCACGGTCGAGGTGAACAAGTACATCTGGAACGCGTCGCTGGACGTGCTGAACTTCCTGCCGATCGAGGCCGCCGACCCGTTTTCCGGCGTGATCGTCACCGGTTACGGCACGCCGCCGGGCGGCGGACGGGCCTATCGCGCGACGATCTATGTGCAGGACCCGGCCCTTGACGCGCGTTCGCTGAACGTGGCGCTGCAGACCCGCAGCGGCCCGGCCAGCCGCGAAACCGTGCAGGCGGTCGAGGACGCGATTCTCACCCGCGCGCGGCAGCTTCGGATTCGCGACGGTCGGCTCTAGACCCCCGGCAGCCTGCAAAGTATCAACGCCGGGCCGCCTGCCCGGCGTTTTCGTCTATACGTCCAAGGACCGCCCGAGACATGTCGCGCTACACCGCATCCGAGATCGAACCGAAGTGGCAGGCCGCCTGGGACGAGGCCCAAAGTTTCCTCGCCCGCCGCGACCCGGCGCGGCCGAAGTACTACGTGCTCGAGATGTTCCCCTATCCGTCGGGCCGGATCCACATGGGGCACGTGCGCAATTACACCATGGGCGACGTCATCGCGCGCTATAAAATGTCCTGCGGTTTCAGCGTGTTGCACCCGATGGGCTGGGACGCGTTCGGGATGCCCGCGGAAAACGCCGCGATGGAGCGCGGCGGCCATCCCAAGGACTGGACCTACGGCAACATCGCCGACATGCGCGCCCAGATGAAGCCGCTTGGCCTGTCGATCGACTGGTCCCGCGAGTTCGCGACCTGCGACCCGGAATACTACGGCCAGCAGCAGTCGATGTTCATCGACTTCATGGACAAGGGGCTGGTCTATCGCAAGGCCGCCACCGTGAACTGGGATCCGGTCGACATGACGGTGCTGGCCAACGAGCAGGTGATCGACGGCAAGGGCTGGCGGTCGGGCGCACCGGTCGAGCGGCGCGAGCTGACGCAGTGGTTCTTCAAGATTTCCGATTTCTCCGAGGAGCTGCTCGACGCCATCGACGGGCTGGATAGCTGGCCAGAGAAGGTCAAGCTGATGCAGCGCAACTGGATCGGCCGGTCGCGCGGGTTGCAGTTCTCGTTCTCGCTGATCGACGGCCCGCACGGGCATGACCGGATCGAGGTCTACACCACGCGGCCCGACACGCTGATGGGCGCCAGCTTCGTCGGCATCTCGCCGGACCATCCGCTGGCGAGGATGCTCGAGCGCGAGAATCCGGAGGTCGCCGCCTTCAACGCGGAATGCCGCCGGATGGGCACCAGCGAGGAAGAACTGGAAAAGGCGGAAAAGCTGGGCCTCGACACCGGCCTCAGCGTGCGCCACCCGTTCGACACCGCCTGGGAGTTACCGGTCTACATCGCCAACTTCATCCTGATGGATTACGGCACCGGCGCGATCTTCGGCTGCCCCGGCCACGACCAGCGCGACCACGACTTCTGCCGCAAGTACGGCTTGCCGATCATCGACACCTTCCTGCCGCTTGACGGCGACTGGGACGTCCAGGCCGATCCCTACGTGCCCGCCAAGACCGAGAAGGTGCGCTTTACCCGGCTGGTCGCGGGCGAGAACGTCCAGACCTGCGACGAGGCGGTCGAGGCTGCAATCGGCTTTTGCGAGGCGAACGGCGTCGGCCAGGGCGTGACCAAGTTCCGCCTGCGCGACTGGGGGCTTTCCCGCCAGCGCTACTGGGGCTGCCCGATCCCGGTGGTGCATTGCGAGGTTTGCGGCGTTGTTCCTGAAAGGAAGGCCAATCTTCCCGTCCGCCTGCCGGACGACGTGGCGTTCGACAAGCCGGGCAACCCGCTCGACCGGCACCCGACGTGGCGCGACGTGCCCTGCCCGTCCTGCGGCAAGCCAGCGCGGCGCGAGACCGACACGATGGACACCTTCGTCGACTCGTCGTGGTACTTCGCGCGCTTCACCGCGCCCCGCGCCGGGACCCCGACGAACCTGGCGGATGCGGATTACTGGATGAACGTCGACCAGTATATCGGCGGCATCGAGCATGCGATCCTGCACCTGCTCTATTCCCGCTTCTTCGCGCGCGCGATGCACATCTGCGGCCATCTGCCGGCGAAGTCGATCGAGCCGTTCGACGCGCTGTTCACGCAAGGCATGGTGACGCACGAAATCTACGTCACCCGCGACGAAAGGGACCGCCCGGTCTATCACCTGCCCGAGCATGTCGAGTGGCACGAGTCGGGCGCGCGGCTCGGCGCGACGGGCGAGCCGGTCGAGGTGATTCCCTCGGCCAAGATGTCGAAGTCCAAGAAGAACGTGGTCGATCCGGAAAACATCATCCGGCAATACGGCGCCGACACCGCGCGCTGGTTCGTGCTGTCCGACAGCCCGCCCGAGCGCGACGTCGAGTGGACCGCCGCAGGCGCCGAGGCCGCGGCGAAGCACCTGGCGCGGGTCTACCGGCTGGCCGCCGAGATCGCGGACGCCCCCGGCGAGGGGCCGCAAGGGGCCGACGAGGACCTGCGCCGGGCGATGCACAGGACCATCCACGACGTGACCATGGGCATCGAGAGCTTCGGCTTCAACGCGGCCATCGCGAAGCTTTATGCCTTCAGCAACACGCTGGCGAAATCCGGCGCCGGCGCCACGGCAAAGCGCGAGGCGGCGCGCGCGCTGGCGCAGCTGATGTCGCCGATGACCCCGCACCTATCCGAAGAGCTCTGGCACCTGCTCGGCGGCGAGGGGCTGGTGACCGGCGCGCCCTGGCCCAGGGCCGACGCCGCCTATCTGGTCGAGGACACGGTGACGCTGCCGATCCAGATCAACGGCAAGCGCCGGTCCGAGATCACCGTGGCCAGGGACCTCTCGAAGGAAGAGGTTGAAAAGCTGGTTCTGGCCGACAATGCTGTGCTGAAGGCGCTCGACGGCGGGGCGCCGAGAAAGCTGATCGTGGTGCCGGGCCGGATCGTCAATGTGGTTCTCTAGGCGTCTTTTCCTCGCGGCGGCGCTGGCGCCGCTCGCGGCCTGCGGCTTTGCCCCGGTCTACGGGCCGGGCGGCGCGGCGCGCGGCATCCAGGGCATGATCCTCGTGGCCGAGCCCGACAACCGCAACGAGTTCACCTTCGTTGCCCGGCTCGAGGAACGCCTCGGCCGCGCCGGGGCCGCGCCCTATGCGCTGGCCTACCGGATCACGACCGAGACCAAGGGCGTCGGCATCACCCCCGAACAGGAAACCACGCGCTACAACATTTTCGGCGAGGCAACCTATCGGCTCACCGAACGCGGCACCAGGCGCGTGCTGACCTCGGGCAAGGTCGAGAACTTCACCGGCTATTCAGCAACCAGCCTGATCGTCGGCACCCAGGCGGTGACGCGGGACGCCAACGAGCGGCTGATGGTGGCGCTGGCCGACCAGGTGGTCGCGCGGCTGATCGCGACCGCCCCGGACTGGCGGCCGTGAAGCTTGGCGGACGCGAGGCCGCCCGCCATTTCGCCGACCCCGACCGCTCGGCCACCGGCACGCTGATCTACGGCGCCGACCCGATGCGGGTCGCGCTGAAGCGGCAGGAACTTATCGGTAACCTGATCGGCCCCGAGGGCGAAGAGGAAATGCGGCTCGAACGCATCGCTGCGGCCGATCTGCGCAAGGATCCGGCGATGCTCGGCGACGCGATCAAGGCACAGGGCTTCTTTCCGGGTGCGCGCGTGGCCTTCGTCGAGGATGCCGGCGACGGTCTGGCCAAGGTGATCGAGGCCGTACTGGCGGACTGGCAGCCGGGCGATGCGCAGATCGTCGTGACGGCGGGCGCGCTGAACGCGCGTTCGGCGCTGCGCAAGGCGTTCGAGGCGCACCGGACCGCCTTTGCCGTCGGCATCTACAACGACCCGCCCTCACGCGAGGAGATCGAGGCAGAACTTGCCCGGGCCGGGCTGCGCGAAATCGAGGGCGCGGCGATGGCAGACCTCGCGGCGCTGGCGCGGGTCATCGACCCGGGCGACCTGCGCCAGACCATCGGGAAACTCGCGCTCTACAAGCTCGGCGACCGCGACCCGGTGACGTCCGCCGACGTCGCCGCTTGCACACCGCTGACCACCGAGGCGGCGCTCGACGACATACTGAATGTGGTGGCCGAGGCGAAGACGGCCGAGATCGGCCCGCTGATGCAGAAGCTCGCCGGTCAGGGCGTGCAGGCCGTGGGGCTTTGCATCGGCGCCACGCGGCATTTCCGCACGCTGCACGCCGCGGCCAGCGATCCCGGCGGCCCCTCGGCCGGCATCGCCCGCGCACGGCCGCCGGTCTTCGGGCCGCGCCGCGACCGGATGCTACGCCAGGCGCAGGCCTGGGGGCTGGAGCGGCTGGAGCAGGCGCTGGGCATGCTGACCGACACCGACCTGCAACTGCGCTCGGCCGACCAGCGCGCACCTGCCATGGCACTGGTCGAGCGCACGCTGATCCGGCTTTCGATGCTCGCCGCCGCCCGGCGCTAGGGCCCGACGCCCGTACCGCGGTCCCCTAATCCGGCGGATTGCCGGCCAGGTGCCCATGCGCCACGCCCGGCTCCCGACGCGCCCCGCCTGAGCGTTGCGCGACGCCGTTCCCCCGCCCGGAGCCGGAGGCGAGGACGGGAGACCAATGTGCCGCGCAAGCGGCTCCGCCAGGTCACGCCTGCCACTGGAACATCCTCTGCGCCCGTGACATCCTCGGGACGGAACGCTCGGGGAGGCGCGGCATGTACACGGTCATCGGCGGAGTCCGCAGCCGGACCTTGCGGGTCTTGTGGATGCTCGAGGAACTGGGCCAGCCCTATCAGCACCTCCCCGCCGCGCCGCGATCCGACGAGGTGCGCGCGCACAACCCGGCAGGCAAGGTGCCGGTGCTGCTGGTCGACGGCACGCCGCTGACCGATTCAACGGCGATCCTGACCTACCTGGCGGACCGGCACGGGCAGCTCACGTTCCCCGCCGGCTCGCTGGACCGCGCCCGGCAGGACGGGCACACGCAATTCCTGCTGGACGAGTTCGACGCGCTGTTGTGGACCGCCTCGCGCCACAGCTTCATCCTGCCCGAAGAACTGCGGGTCAGCGCGGTCAAGGACAGCCTGAAATGGGAATACGAGCGCAGCCTGGAACGGCTGGATGAGCGGATCGGAGACGGGCCGTACCTGATGGGTGAGGCCATGACCGTGCCCGACATCATCGCCGCCCATTGCGCCGGCTGGGCGGTCAACGCGAAGTTCCCCGAACCGAACGAAAGCGTGCAGGCCTATTTCGATCGGCTGCGCGGGCGCGATGCCTTCAGGCGTGCGATGGACAGTTGAAGAGGCCCACGACGTCGTCTTGGCCGCAGTCGCCTTCAGCGCAGCAATGCGGGCCTTCAGCGCCTCTTCCTCCTCGCGTGCCTTCTGCGCCAAGACGCGCAGATGATTAGGGGCCGCCAGCACCGCAAGCGAACTGGACGCGCGGGAGAGCAAGTTCGGGTCCGCCGTTACCTGGCGAGCCGCTCAAAGGTCCCCGCGCCTCTAAGCGTCCTTTTTCAGTTCAGAAGGCCAAAAGCAGCTCGAGACAACTGCCAAATGGGACATTATTGCCTTTCCGGCTATTCTTGCGTGCAGGCTCGGACAATTCGGCTTCAGGGACATTGTTTTGGGGCAGACGCGTGCAAAATCCGAAACTTAGCCGCCTGGAAGCGATACGCAGACAGCGAATCGAGTCCAACGGGTGCTGAATTCGTCGGGCGGCGATATCCAGGAAATCATCCTGCCGATCTACGACGCCGCAGCCGATTCCCGCCTTTGGCCGGACGTGCTGCAGTCGCTGGCGGACCGGATCAACGCCGTCGGCTGTATCGTGTTCGAAAGGTCCACCGGGCCCGAGAAGCGATCCCTTGTCGCGACATTGGCCTCGTCCTACTACGATCCCGCCGCCATTCAGACCTATGTGGACCGGTGTTTCGAGTGGGAGGCGCGGGATCAGGACATATTCGAGGCGCATTCGCTGCGTGCCGATGGAATCGACCTGATCCAGGATGACGTCATCGAGCCGGATATCGAGGCGCTGAAGGCCCGGCCCAACGTCGCAACGCTGCAAAAGCTGGGTATTCTGCACCGCGCGGCCGGCCTGCTGAACAAGGACAATACCTTGATTTCGCGCTTTTCGGTGCAGCTGTCCACCGACCGGGGGCGGCTGACCGGCGATGAGCACATGCAACTGGCGCAGGTGCTTCCGCATGTCGCGAAGGCGCTGGACCTTGGGCGGATCATCCGGCAGACGGCGCAGGAATATCGCGGGCTGCTGGCGTCGATGGATACGCTGGGGATCGGCGTGTGCATTCTGGATGCGGCCGGGCGGATCGTGGTCGAAAACCGCGAGTTCGACCGGCAGCTTCAGGACCACGGCGCCTTCGCCCCCGATCCGCGCGGCGTTCTGAAATTTTGGGCGCCGGACAATCAGAGGCGATTCGAGCGGCTGAAATCGCACGTCCTGAACCACGGCCGTTTCGGAGCGCGCCCCAGGAAAGAGGCGATCTCGGCGGACAGCGACTCGATTCTGTGCATCGAGATGGTTCCGCTCGAGCGTTCCGACGAGATCGGCTCCAGCCGCTTTGGCGGGTTTGTCCTGTACAGCACCGACACGAACCTGCCGCTCGTCTGCAACATTCCCGCGATGACGCAGGCCTATGGACTGACCGAGGCCGAGGCCGGCCTTGTCGAGGCGATCTCGGAGGGAATGACCAACAGCCAGATCGCGGACAGCCGCGAGCGGTCCGTCAACACCATCAACACGCACGTGAAATCCATTCTGTCGAAAACGAACTGCGCGACTCGCACCCAATTGGTCCGGTTGATGATGAGTTTCGGCACGGCGCGAACCCCGAAATGAAAATGACCCAACCTCACCCAGACTGGTGATGTTGTGTTCGCTGCGATCTCCTACATTGACGCCAGGTAAGAACGGACGGTCGCGGCCAAGTTCTGCGTACTTTGTTTTTTTGGTCATGCGATGGCTGACACTGCCTTGCAGAGGGACTTGGCCGCATATGCTTCGATCGGTCGATCACCCAGGACGCGGCAATTACTGACCGTATCTGCGGGATCGAGCCGTCAGACGGCGTCCTGTCGCAGCATGAGCAGGCCGATCCGTAACTGAGTACACGACCGCAACGCAATTGGTGCGTTCCGCGCAATTCCGGTGACCAGTCCTGGCACACGAAGCGGATGACCTGCCACTGACGCCTCCACATTCGCAGGCCAATGAGTGCCGAAAAAGAATTGCGCAATCGGAGTTGAGACCATGTATGACGATTACGCAAGAAATCTTGAACGCAAACGGTTCGCACGAAACGCCGAACGGCTGCTTCTCAACGGCATTTTGGCCCTGTTCCTGCTCTCGGCGCTCTTCGGCATCGGATGGATCGTCGTGAGCGACATCATATCGGAAATCGACCGGATGTCCGCGCGGATGCCGATGCCAGGCCCGTAAGTCGGCTATCCTTCATGAATTGCTCGCGTGTCACGGGCGCTGCCGCGGTGACTGCGGCAAAGGCCAGTTCCCCAGCTTGGCCGGTCCAGGTTCAACACGGCCGGCCAGGCGCGTCGCGACAGCACGTCTTGCCGAAGCCAAGTGGTGACTGCGCACCCAGCCGGGGATCAGCCAAGCTTGGCTTCGAGCGCGGCCACACGGGCCTTCAGCGCCTCGTTTTCCTCGCGCGCCTTCTGCGCCATGGCGCGGACGGCGTCGAATTCCTCGCGGGTGACGAAATCGCGGTCGGCCAGCCAGCGGTCGATCCAGCCCTTCATCGCGGTCTCGGCCTCGTCCCTGGCGCCCTGCGCCACGCCCATCGCGTTGGTCATCAACTGGCTCAGATCGTCGAAAATCTTGTTCCGGGTCTGCATTGCACCCCTCCTCGGCTTTCCCCGCTATATGGGCCGGCGGCGCGCCGCGCTCAAGGTTGACTTCGCCCCGGCCGCGTGAACATGGGGGACCATGCTGGCAGCGATCCCCTTCCCCGGGATTTCCCCGGAAATCTTCACCATCGAGATCGGCGAATTCGCGTTCTCGCTGCGCTGGTACGCGATGGCCTACATCGTCGGTATCCTGGCCGGCTGGCGGATCGCGGTGGCGATGCTTAAGCGCCCGGCGATCTGGCGGGGCGACCCGCCGATGCGGCCCAATCAGGTCGAGGACCTGCTGACGCTGATCATCATCGGCATCGTCGCGGGCGGGCGGCTGGGGTACGTCCTGTTCTACCAGCCGGGCTATTATCTGGCCAATCCGCTGGAAATCCTCGCGGTCTGGCAGGGCGGCATGGCGTTTCACGGCGGCTTTCTCGGCGTGGCGCTGGCGATCCTGTATTTCAGCCGCCGCCACGGCGCGGCGCTCGGCAGCGTCGCGGATATCCTGGCCATCGCCACGCCGCCCGGCCTGCTGCTGGGCCGGCTGGCGAACTTCGTCAACGCAGAGCTTTGGGGCCGGCCGACCGACCTGCCCTGGGGCGTGATCTTTCCCGGCACCGCCGCGCAGGACTGCCCCGGGATCGAGGGCCTTTGCGCGCGCCACCCCTCGCAGCTTTACGAGGCCGGGCTCGAGGGGCTGCTGCTTGGCGGATTGCTGCTTTGGCTCGCCTTCGCGCGCGGCTGGCTCAAGGCGCCCTGGCAATTGACCGGGATGTTCCTGGCGGTCTACGGAGCGTCGCGGTTCGCCGTCGAATTCGTGCGTCAGGCGGATGCGCAATTCATCACCGCCGAGAACCCGATGGGGTACGTCGTCCAGGCCGGCGGCGCGGGGCTGAGCATGGGCCAGTTGCTGTCGCTGCCGATGATCGTCGCGGGCCTGGCGCTGCTGATCTGGGCGCGCCGGCGGGCATGACCCCGCTCGGCCGCCTGCTGATCCGCCGCATCGGCGCCACCGGGCCGATCACCATCGCCGACTACATGGCCGAGTGCCTGCTGCACCCGCGGCACGGCTATTACGCCACCCGCGACCCGCTGGGGGCCGCGGGCGATTTCACCACCGCGCCGGAAATAAGCCAGATGTTCGGCGAGCTGATCGGGATTTGCCTGGCGCAGGCCTGGCTGGACCAGGGCCGCCCGGCGCCTTTCGCGCTGGCCGAGCTTGGCCCCGGGCGCGGCACGCTGATGGCCGACCTGCTGCGCGCCGCCGGTTCGGTGCCGGGGTTCGCCGAGGCGGCGCAGGTGCATCTGGTCGAGGCCTCGCCGGCGCTGCGCGACCGGCAGCGCAAGACGCTGGCCGGGCGCGATGTCGGCTGGCACGACACTGCCGACACACTGCCCGAGACCCCGCTGTTCCTGGTGGCCAATGAGTTCTTCGACGCGCTGCCGATCCGGCAGTTCGTCCGCGACGACAAGGGCTGGCGCGAGCGTCAGGTGGGCGTCACCGACGGCACGCTGTGCTTTGGCCTCAGCGCCCCGGCACCGGTCGCCGCGCTGGACCATCGCCTGTCCGACACCCGCCCCGGCGACCTGGTCGAAACCTGCGCCCCGGCCGCGCCGGTCGTCGCGGCGGTCGCCGGTCGCATCGCCCGCCATGGCGGCGCCGCGCTGGTCGTCGACTATGGCGGCTGGCGCTCGCTGGGCGACACGTTGCAGGCGCTTCGGGGCCATGCCCGCGCTGATCCGCTGGCCTGCCCCGGAGAGGCGGACCTGACCGCGCACGTCGATTTCGAGGCGCTGGCCCGCGCCGCCGGCGGCGTTCGCGCCGGCGCACCGACCAAGCAGGGCGTGTTCCTCGAACGGCTGGGCATCACCGCGCGGGCACAGGCATTGGCGCGAAACCTGTCCGGCGCGGCGCTGGACCGGCATGTCGCCGCGCATCGCCGCTTGACCCATCCGCAGGAAATGGGGAGCCTCTTTCAGGTCCTGGGGTTTGCGCCCCGCACTGCACCACCCCTCGCCGGATTGGATTCGTGACGCTGCAGATCATCACCTCCGACGCGCTCAAGGGTATCCGCCACGGGTTCTTCACGCGCGTGGGGGGCGCTTCGTCGGGGGTGTTCGAGGGGCTGAACTGCGGCACCGGTTCCTCCGACCAGGACGACGCCGTGGCGATCAACCGCGAGCGCGTGGCCGAGGCAATGCATGTCCTGCCCGAGGCGCTGGCAGCGGTGCATCAGGTGCATTCGGCCGACGTGGTGCACTATGAAGGCGCGCCCCAGGGCAAGCGGCCCCGCGCCGACGCCATGGTGACCGCCACGCCCGGGCTGGCGCTGACGGTGCTGACCGCGGATTGCCAGCCGGTGCTGTTCGCCGATGCCGGGGCCGGGGTGATCGGCGCGGCGCATGCCGGCTGGAAGGGCACGCTTGGCGGCGTGCTCGAGGCGGTGCTCGACGCGATGGAAGGCCTCGGCGCCAACCGCGGCCGGATCGCGGCGGCGATCGGCCCGACGATCAGCCAGCGCGCCTACGAGGTCGGCCCCGAATTCTTCGAGCGCTTCGCCGACGAGGATCCCGGCAACACCCGTTTCTTCGTGAACGGCGAGGGCGACCGCTATCTGTTCGACCTGCCGGGCTATGGCCTGCACCGGATGCGCGCCGCGGGCATCGGCCGGGCCGAGTGGACGCGGCACTGCACCTATGCCGACGAGGTGCGCTTCTTTTCCTACCGGCGCAGCCTGCACCGGAAAGAGGCCGACTATGGCCGTCTGATCGCGGCGATCCGGCTTTGACGCACCGGTATCAGGCCGGGCGATCTTGGCGCTCGGGTGGCGCGGCCTGACAAAAAGCCGCCGCATTGGGCGCGCAACAATTCCCCCGCCGCTGCGCGAATTAACACCAAACCGCTACAAATAAGGGGCTTTTCTGGTTCCTGCGCGCCAGGCACCAGGCACTTGCCCGCCGGGGATCAGCCGGGACGTTTACCGAAAAATTATCGTCGCCGGTCATTCTGGTGCCCCAATGACCCGCAACAGTGTCGGGGATCGACAAAGGTCACGTGTAACTATTCCGGACCGCGGTGGCTGCCAGGCGACCGGCCGGGTTGAGGAGAGACGAGCTATGCGCAAGGAATGCCGCTGGACGACTTCGGTGGTCAGGGAATCGGCCAAGCTGAAACTGGAGATGCCGTGGACCCGCGGCGCGCGGCGCGCGGCCTGGATCGCCAAGCGCGACGCCAAGGCGCTCGGCAACGCCGCCCGCGCCTGAGCCGTTCCGCGTCGCGCCCGCCTGCTGCCCGGGCCACGCGGCACCCTGACCCCGCTTCATATCCGCGACGTCGGTGGGGGCCGACGCGGATATGCCAGGACGAAAGGAAGGACCGAATGACATTCCCCCACCGCCCCGGCGGTACCGCGCTCGCCCGGCCCGTCAGCCGCCTTCGCACCAGCCAATGGACCGCCCGCCGCCCCAGCGCGCTGGCCCCGCAACAACCCGTCGCCGCGCGCCGGTACGAGGCGATGGCGCTGCTGCCCGGCGGCGAGGTTGTCGAGGTCGCCCAGCGCGCGCCCTCGCATCCGTTCTTCGAAAGCGCCTTCGCCGCGCTCGCCCGCGGCACGATCCTCGGGACCGAGGAAGGCCCGGTCGCGATCGAGGACATGATTCCCGGCATGAAGGTCGAGACCCGCGACGGCGGCTTCCAGCCGGTCGCGTGGATCGGCACGATGTCGATCGCGCCGCAGATGCCGTTTGCGCACATGCCGGCACGGCTGTTCCGGATTCCGGTGGACAGTTTCGGCCCGTCGCGGCCGATGCCCGACCTGATGCTGGCGCCGCACGCGCGGCTTCTGCACCGCTCGCCCAAGCTGCAGACCGCGATCGGCAGCGAGCAGGCGCTCACCACCGTCACCGCCTTCGAAGACGGCAATACCGTGATCCGCGTGGCGCCGGTGTCGCCGGTCGCCGTCTATCACCTGGCGTTCCACGAACATCACATCCTGCGCGCCAACGGGCTGGAAATCGAAAGCTTCCACCCGGGCGACGACGTCTACGGCACGATCGGCGACGACAGCATAAAGCTGTTCATGTCGTTCTTCCCGCATCTCGAGGCGCTGGCGCATTTCGGCCCGCTGGTGGCGCCGCGCCTGACGGTCCAGGAATACGAAACCGTCGTCGCCGCCTGACCGCGACCGCGTCGCGCGGCCCGGCCCCGCGGCAGCCGCTGCCCCGCGCCGTTCGGCGGGGGCGCGGGGTGTCGCCGCGGGTTCCGCCGTCCGGCGGTCAGGCGTCTTCCGCCAGCCGCGCCTCGAGCACGTCGAACGGCACGCCGGGCTCGCTTTTCGCGCCCCGGATCACCAGCGAGGTCTTGACGCTGGCGACATTGTCGGCCGCGGTCAGTTCCTCGGTCAGGAAGCGCTGGAAGGTCGAGAGGTCCGGCGCCACGCATTTCAGGATGAAATCCACCTCGCCGTTCAGCATGTGGCACTCGCGCACCAATGGCCAGTCGCGGCAGCGCTGCTCGAACTTCGACAGATCCGCCTCGGCCTGGCTCACAAGCCCGACCATGGCGAAGACCTGCACCTCGAAGCCAAGAAGCCGCGGGTCGACATCGGCGTGATAGCCGCGGATAAAGCCGTGCTCTTCCAGCGTGCGGACCCGGCGCAGACAGGGCGGCGCCGAGATGCCGACGCGCTTGGCCAGTTCGACATTGGTCATCCGCCCGTCGGATTGCAGTTCGGACAGGATGTGACGGTCGATCGGGTCGAGTTTGCTGCCCGGCATGGTGCCTCCTCGGGTTTTCCAATCTGTACCGAAAGGCGCCGGGGCGCGCAATAATATTTCAACATTGCGCAATTTTCCGTAGACTGGCCCGCGCGCCGCGCGGATGCGCGGGCCAGTCGCCGCGGGCAGCGGTCAGGCGATCTTGCCGCCGCCCTCTTTCGTCACCACCAGGACCGACGGCCTGGGCGGCATGCCCTCGGCGAAATCGGGCCAGCGCGTCGCCGGGTCCTCGAAGGTGGAATTGCGCTCGAAGCCCGGGAAGTCCTTGGTGCCGTCGGTGCCCGGATGCTGCACCGCGAGGAACAGCGTGTGGCCATCCTCGGCGAAATATGGCCCGCAAAGCTCGCCGCCCACCGGGCAGCGGAAAAAGAGCTTCGAGTGCCCGCGCAGCGCACCCTCGGTTTCAAGCGCGTACAGCCCGTCGGACTTGCCGGTCTTGCCCCAGCCCGAGCCTTGGTCGGTGGAAATCCAAAGCCGCCCGTCGGCGTCGATGGCGCAGTTGTCGGGCGAGCCGAACCAGCCGTGTTCGCTGGTCTCGGGGTTCCACTCGGCGCCGACCTCGGCGACGTTCGGGTCGCCGCACTTCACCAGGATCGACCAGGACCCGCGGGTCGCGGCATGGTCGCCGCCGTCCTCCTTGATCTCGATGATGTGGCCAAAGCTCGACTCGGGCCGCGGGTTTGCCGCGTCCACCTGCTCGGGCTTCCGGCGGGTGTTGTTGGTCAGCATGATATAGACCGCACCGTCGCCGCGGGGCTGGATGTCCTCGGGCCGGTCCATCGGGGTGGCGCCCAGCGCATCCGCCGCCAGCCGCGTGTCGATCAGCACCTCGGCCTGGCTGGCGAACCCGTTCTCCGGTGTCAGCGGCCCCTGCCCGTGCACCAGCGCCAGCCAGTCGACCGAGCCGTCGTCGTTGAACCGCGCCACGTAAAGCGTGCCGTCGGACAAGAGCCGCTTGTTGGCGTTGCGGTCGGCGCCGACCGACCCGGACGAGACGAACTTGTAGACATAGTCGAACCGGTTGTCGTCGCCGGAATAGACCACGACGCGGCCGTCGCGCGTTAGCGTGCTTTCGGCGCCCTCGTGGCGGCAGCGGCCAAGCGCGGTGTGCTTGACCGGGCGCGAGCGCGGGTCCATCGGGTCGACCTCGACGATCCAGCCGAAGCGGTTCGATTCGTTCGGGTCCCGGTCGATGTTGAACCGGTCGTGGTGCTGGCCCCAGTTGTACCAGCGGCCCGGGATTCCGTAGCGCTTCTTCGACGCCTCGTCGGGCAGGCCGGAAATATCGGGGCGGCCGTCGCCGTCGACCCGGTCGATCCAGAAATAGCCGTGAAAGTTCTCTTCGGCCATCAGGTAGGTGCCCCAGGGCGTGATCCCGCCGGCGCAGTTGTTGAAGGTGCCAAAGACCTTTGTGCCGGCGGGGTCGGCCACCGTCTGCATCCGCGCGTGCCCGGCCGCCGGGCCGTCGATCGTCATTTCGGTGCCGGCGGTGACGCGGCGGTTGAAGGGCGATGTCAGCACCGGCGCCCAGGTGCCGCCCTCGCCGCGGGCGATCTCGACGATCGAGCCGCCATGCGCCGCCATCTCGATATTCACCAGATCCGCCGTCATGTCGGCGAAATCCTTGTTGTCCTGCCGTCCGATACCGGGAAACATCACCTCTTCGTTGGTGTATTCGTGGTTCACGCACAACAGGCCGCGGCCCGGCTCCAGCTCGACATAGCCGACGTAGTCGCAGTTGTAGCCGAACTGCGTCAACTGGCTGGCCTCGGACTGGTTCTGCGGGTCGAAGGCCGGCGCGTCGGCAAAGATCGGATCGCCCCAGCGCAGCAGGTCGTGTTGCCCAGGTTCGGGTTGGTCGGGATGTCGTCCCAGGCCTCGTAGGCTTCGGACCGGTTGCCGATCTGCGGATCGTTGATGATATCGGATCGCTTCATGGGATTTCCTTCGCTTGAATCGGTTTCGTTCTATTCGGCGGCCGGAACGCGCCGCCCACCGCAACCATCGTCCGGACAGCCTAGCAGATTCTTTCGCGCCGCGTCTCGCGATTGCGCCCGGACGTGGTGCCACCTATATCGGGGCAGATTTATCGGGGGATACGGCGATGGGCGAGACGCGGCACAGCAAGGTTCTGATCATCGGCTCGGGCCCGGCGGGCTATACCGCCGCGGTCTATGCGAGCCGCGCGATGCTGGAGCCCGTGCTGATCCAGGGCATCCAGCCCGGCGGGCAGCTGACGATCACCACCGAGGTCGAGAACTGGCCCGGCGACACCGAGGTGCAGGGCCCCGACTTGATGGTGCGGATGGAGGAACACGCGCGCGCCGTCGGCACCGACGTCATCGCCGACCACATCGCCGAGATCGACCTGGGCCGGCGGCCCTTCGTTGCAAAGGGCGACGGCGGCATCACCTACACGGCCGACGCGGTGATCCTGGCCACCGGCGCGCAGGCCAAGTGGCTGGGCCTGCCGTCCGAGGAGCATTTCAAGGGCTTCGGCGTCTCGGCCTGCGCCACCTGCGACGGGTTCTTCTATCGCGGCAAGGAAGTCGTGGTGATCGGCGGCGGCAACACCGCCGCGGAAGAGGCGCTGTTCCTGACGAAATTCGCCAGCAAGGTCACGCTGATCCACCGCCGCGACGAGCTGCGCGCCGAGAAAATCCTGCAGCACCGCCTGTTCAACAACCCAAAGGTCGAGTTCCTGTGGGACCATGTCGTCGACGAGGTCGTGGGCAGCGACGATCCCAAAGGCGTCGAGGGGGTGCGCGCCAGGCACGTCAAGACCGGCGCGATCACCGAGGTGCCCTGCGCCGGGTTCTTCGTCGCCATCGGCCACGCGCCGGCAAGCGAGCTGGTGCGCGACCAGCTGGAAACCCATTTGGGCGGCTATGTCGTCACCAGGCCGGACAGCACGGCCACCTCGATCCCCGGCGTCTTTGCGGCGGGCGACCTGACCGACCACATCTACCGCCAGGCCGTGACCAGTGCCGGCATGGGCTGCATGGCGGCGCTGGAGGCCGAAAAGTTCCTTGCCGAGCTGGGCGCCGATGCCGAGGTGAAGGCGGCGGAATAGCGCGGACCGTGCCCGTGTGAGAATCCATCCGTGGGAATGGCCGGATGCGCGCGGCCTCGATCGCGATCCCAGGAATCGGCACGACGCTCAGGCCGACGCGCGCGCCCTCTCGCGCTTCAGCTTGACCATCTTGCGGGTGATCAGCTGCCGCTTCAGCGCCGTCAGGTAGTCGATGAACAGCTTTCCGTCGAGATGGTCGATTTCGTGCTGCACGCAGGTCGCCCACAGCCCGTCGAACCGCTCTTCCTGCGCCTTGCCGTCCAGCCCGGTCCAGCGCACCCGCACCGCGGCGGGCCGTTCGACGTCGGCGAACTGCTCGGGGATCGACAGGCAGCCCTCTTCGTAGGTGTTGCGCTCTTCCGAAACCCAGGTGACTTCGGGGTTGATCAGAACCATCGGCCTGTGCGGCGCGTCGTCGTCCTTGACGCAGTCCATCACCAGCATCCGCTTCAGCACGCCGACCTGCGGCGCGGCCAGCCCGATCCCCGGCGCGTCGTACATCGTCGCCAGCATGTCTTCGGCGAGCTTGCCCAGCTCGGGCGTGATGTCCTCGACCGGGGCGCAGACCTTCTTCAGCCGCGGGTCGGGATGGATGATGATCGGCAAAAGGCTCATGGCGCCCATGTAGGCGATGACCCGGGCATGCGCAATCTGCCTTGCGCCGCGCGCGGGAACGGCTAGCCTGCCCGGCACCACTCGCACGGACATGCCATGAATTTCGACGATGTTATCGACCGGCGCCGCGTCCATTCCTCGAAATGGGACCTGATGCAGCGCGCCTTCGGCGTCAGCCCCGACGACGGCATCGCGATGTGGATCGCCGACAAGGACTTCGACGCGCCGGATTTCCTGAGGGCCGAGGCGCAGCGGCTCGTCGACAATGGGCATTTCGGCTATTTCACCGGGATCGACGAATATTACGACGCCGTCGCCCGCTGGATGAAGACCCGCCACGGCTGGGAGGCCGCGACCGACCGCATGCTCACCACGTTCGGCCTGGGCAACGGCATCGCGATGCTGATCCATTGCTTCACCGATCCCGGCGACCATGTCGTCACCTTCACGCCGGTCTATCACGAGTTCGCCAACAAGATCACCGCGGCGGACCGGGTCGTCACCGAACTGCCGCTGAAGATCGGCGCCGACGGTGTCTATGCGATGGATTTCGACGCCTACGAGGCGCGGATGACGGGGCGCGAGAAACTGGTGCTGCTGTGTTCGCCGCACAATCCCGCGGGCCGGGTCTGGCGCCAGGACGAGCTGCGCGAGGTCGCGGATTTCTGCCGGCGCCACGATCTTGTGCTGGTCTCGGACGAGGTGCACCAGGACCTGACGTTTTCCGCGCAGCGGCACATCCCGATGCCGCTCGCCGCGCCCGATATCCTGGATCGGATGGTGGTGATCACCTCGGCCTCGAAGACCTTCAGCATCGCGGGCCTCAGGACCGGCACCGTCACGATCCCGGACCCGGACCTGCACGCGCGGTTCCGCAAGTTCCATCACGGCTTCAACATCGGGCCGAACCTGTTCGGCGTGATGCTGACGCGCGCGGCCTACTCGCCCGAAGGCGCGGCCTATGTCGACGAGCTTTGCGCCTATATCGAGGGCAACGCGCGGCTGTTCAGGGAACGCATCGACGCGATCCCCGGCCTGCGGGCGATGCCGATGCAATCGACCTACCTCGCCTGGGTCGATTTCGCCGGAACCGGGCTGAAACGCGAGGAATTCGCCGACCGCATCTACCGCAAGGCCAGGGTCGCGCCGACGCCGGGCCACACGCTCGGCACCGGCGGCGAAAGCTTCATGCGGTTCAACATCGCCACACGGCGCAGCCTGGTCGAGGAAGCGGTTTCGCGGCTCGCCGACGCCTTCGCCGGCTGAGCGCCGCGGCGCGCATCACCCGCCGGACGAACCCGACCGGCCCAGCAGCGCGACCGGCGCACCCTCGTCGCGGTAGAAATCCAGCGGCGCCCTGTCGACGGCCGCGGTGTTGCGCTTGAACTCGAACAGCATCTCGCCGTCTTCTTCCGAGCTTGCCACGATCAGGCATTGATACAAATGCACGCCGCCGTGGTAGAGGTCGACCAGCCCGCGCAGATGCGGCGCGTTCTCGGCATCGAGCGCAAAGCCGCCGTCCCAGAAGCGGAGCACCGGATACACCTCGTCGCCGACATGCACGCGCAGGCGGCTGCCGCGCTTCAACTCGGCCTTGCGCGCGGCCTCCAGTCCCTCGCGGACTTCCTTCGGCAGGAAATCGGTCATCGTCATACCCCTTCGCTCGTGCAAAAGATCAGGCAAGACCGGTTTCCGTCAAGTTAAGCTTTTGTGACCCCGCGGTTTTTTCCGCTTGCGTTGCGGGCCTGCGGCCGTGTTTCCGCCGCGCGGGGCCGCAATAGGTGCGGAATCGAGGGATCGTAAAGCGCGCTTTCGCGGAAATCGCGTCCCGCCTCCAGCGCCGGGCCGACGAGAATCAGCGCGGTGCGGGTGATCTTGGCGGCGCGCACCTTCTCGCGGATATCGCCCAAAGTTCCGCGCAGCAGCATCTGGTCCGGCCAGCCCACCCGGTAGGCCACCACGACCGGACATGCCGCGCCGTAATGCGGGATCAGCTGGCGCTCGATCTCGCGCAGCGCCCGGATGCCGAGATGAATCGCCAGCGTCGCGCCGGTGCGCGCGAAATTCTCCAGCCGCTCGCCCCCCGGCATCGCCGTCGATTTCATCGACATCCGGGTCAGCACGATGGACTGCGCGATCTCGGGAATCGTCAATTCCTGCCCCAGGGCGGCCGCGGCGGCGGCATAGGCCGGCACGCCCGGCACGATCTCGTAGGGGATGGCGTCGGCGCGCAGCCGCCGGATCTGCTCGGCGATGGCGCCGTAAAGCGAGGGGTCGCCGGAATGCACCCGTGCGACGTCCGCGCCCCGCTCGTGGGCTGCGACGATCTCGGCGTGGGTCTCGTCCAGCGTCATCGCCGCGGTGTCCAGCACGCGCGCGCCGGCCGGCGCGCCCGCCACCACCTCCGCCGGCACCAGCGAGCCGGCATAAAGGCAGACCGGACAGGCCGCGATGATCCGCTGCGCCTTCAGTGTCAGCAGTTCCGGGTCCCCCGGCCCCGCCCCGATGAACCAGACGGTCACCGCGCGCTCCCGCGGGACGGCGGGCGGGGCGATGCCGCTTGCGGCGAGCGGCGCGCGTCGTCCAGCTTTTTCGCATAGCCCCGCGGCGTGTAGACCCGCGGCCCCTCGCCCGAGTGCCAGAGGCGCGACTGCGACGAGCCGACCAGCACCAATGTCAGCATGTCCACCTCGCCGACCTGCAATTCGTCGAGCCGCCGGTGCACCAGCCGCTCCTCCGGCCGCCCCAGCGACTGCGCCAGCACCACCGGGCACTCCGCCGGCCGATGCTCCAGCAGGATATCGCGGGCCAGCGCCAGCAGGTCGCGCCGCCGCTTCGAGACCGGGTTGTAGAACGCGATCACGAAATCGCCCTCCGCCGCCGCCCGCACCCGGCGCAGGATGTCCTCGCGCGGGGTCAGCAGATCGGAAAGCGAGATCGCGCAGAAGTCGTGGCCGAGCGGCGCCCCGGCCCGCGCCGCCGCCGCCTGCAGCGCCGAGATGCCGGGCGCCGCGACCACCTCGACGCGCCGCGCCGCGTCGCTGACGCCGTGCTCGGCCCGGTCCAGAAGCTCGTAGACCAGCGCGCCCATCGCGTAGATCCCCGCATCGCCCGAACAGACCAGCGCCACCGAACGCCCCTCGCCCGCGCGCTCCAGCGCGAACCGGCAGCGCGCCTCCTCGCCGCCCAGCGGGAAATCGTGGCGCGGCTTTCCGGCGGCCAGCGGCCCCAGGAGGTCGATGTAAAGCCCGTAGCCCACCAGTTCCTCCGCCCCGGCGATCAGCCGCGACGCCTCGGGCGTGCGCCATGCCGCCTGCCCGGGTCCGATCCCGACGATCGCCAGCCGCCCGCGCGGATGGCCTGCGGGCGCGGCGATCGGCGCCGGCGCCTCTGCCAGCGCCACGGTCGCCATCGCGGACTTGCGCTTCGGCATCCGAAGACGCGCCGTCGTCCCCGCCGCCGCCAGCGCCGCGTTCTCGGCCACGCCGTGGCAGCCGATCTCGGCAAAGACCACGTCCGACGGGCTTGCCGTCCGCGGCGTTTCTGCCTCCAGCTCCGCCGGCGCGAACAGCCTGAGCGGCGCGCCGAGCTGCCGCGACAGGTCCAGCACTGCGGGCTCGTCCGCCTTCAGGTCCACCGTGGCGATCGCGGCCAGCGCGTCCGGGGCAAGCCCAGCGTCGGCCAGCAGCCCCTCGGCCAGCGCCGCCAGGTCTGCGGGCGGGCAGTTCCGCGCGCAGCCCACGCCCAGCACCGCCCGTTGGGGGTGAAACACCAGCGTTGTGTCCATGCGGGGCGAAACCGGTTCCATCGTACAGACGATCTCGACCGCGTCGCCCGCCGGCAGCAGGTCAAGCCAGTCCGCGCTGTCCGCCTCGTCCCCCGTCACCCGCGCCCCGCCGCCCGACAACAGCGCCGCCATCGCTGCCCTCGCGTGGTCCGGATTGGCCAGCCGCCAGCCCGGCGGCGGCTCGTCCAGCGCGATCCCCAGCGCGAGGTCGCCCGCGGTCGTCACCGCCGCGCGTCCGCCCAGCGCCTCGGCGATCTGCCGCGCCAGCCGGTTCGCCCCACGGTGCCCGCCAAGAAGCGGCACCACCGATGCGCCGTCGTCCGAGACCGCCACCACCGGCGGCTCGGCGCGCTTGTCGGCCAAAAGCGGCGCCACGGCGCGGATCAGGATGCCCGCGGCGCAGATCCCCACCACCGGCACCCCGGCGGCGAACAGCCCGCGCGCCTGTTCCAGCGCATCCGGAAAGAACGCATCGGCCCTGGCAACCCGCCCCTCGCGGCCATGGACCTTTGCGCCAAGCGCCGCGGCGACGCGATGCGCCGTCGCCTCGCCCGTGCGCGACAGCGCCAGAACCACCGGAGCTACAGCCATGGATCGGCCCCCTTCGCGATCAGGATCATCGAGAAATACGGCGCCGCCTCGGGCGCCTCGGCCAGCGGGCAGACCCGCTCGTCCGCCAGCGTCGCTCGCTCGACATAGACGGCACGGTCCAGCAGCCCGAGCCGCGCGATCACCTCGCGCAGCTTCCGAAGGTGCCGCCCGACCTTCAGTACCGCGACGGTCTCGGCGCCCTCGATCCGGCGCGCAAGCTCGTCCGCGTGCAGCGGCCCCGGCAGCACGGTGATCCGCTCGTTCCGCGCCGCCAGCGGCAGGCCCGCGCGCGCGGCGCAGGCGGTCAGCGACGAGACGCCGGGCACCACCTCGACCGCGAAGCGCGGCGCAAGGCGGGCGTTGAGATACATGAACGAGCCGTAGAAGAACGGATCGCCCTCGCAGAGACAGACCACGTCCTCGCCCGCCTCCAGCGCTGCCGCGATCGCTGCCGCGCCCGCGTCATAGGCCGCCTGCGCCGGCCCGCGCGCCGCGGTCATCGGCACGTCCATGACGATCTCGCGCGTGCCCGGCGCGATCAGTCCGGCGGCAATCGCCCGGGCAAGGCTGTCCGCGCCGGCCAGCGCCGGATAGGCAACGACCCGCGCCGCCGCGATCAGCCGCGCCGCCTTCAGGGTGATCAGCTCCGGGTCCCCCGGCCCGACGCCCACACCGTAAAGCGTGCCGCCGGTCACGAGGCCCCCCGCCGGGCTGCTTGCCGCCGCGGATACGGGACGCCGGCGCTGGCCGCGGGCGCCGTCATCGCTTGACCAGGCTCCATTGCGTCACCGGCATCAGGGGGCGCCAGCCGGTCAGCCCGCCCACCGGCGCGGCGCGGTGCACGTGCAGCTTCACCAGTTGCCCGCCCAGGCGTTTGTGCAGATCGAGCAGCAGCGCCTCGGATTCGAGCGTCACCGCGTTCGAGACCAGCCGCCCCAGCGGGCGCAGCGCCGCCCAGGCATGGTCGACCACCTCTTCCGACAGCCCGCCGCCGATAAACACCGCATCCGGCGGCTCCAGCGCCGCCAGCGCCGCCGGCGCCTCGCCCGCGACGATTTCCAGCTTGGGAGTGCCCAGCGCCAGCGCGTTCGCCGCCGCCATTTCGCGCCGGTCGGCGCGCGGCTCGATGCCGATGGCGCGGGCATAGCGCGCGCCGCGCATCCACTCGACCGCGACCGATCCGCAGCCGGTTCCGATATCCCACAAGAGCGCACCGCGCATCGGCATCAGCCTGGCCAGCGTCGCGGCGCGCACCTCCTGCTTGGTCATCGTGCCGTCGTGGCGGAACAGCTCGTCGGCCAGCCCCGGCACCCGCGGCAGCAGCGCCGCGTCCGGCGCGGCACGGCATTCCACCGCCAGCGTGTTGAAGGCGGGAACCGCCTGGTCCCAGCTTGCCGCGACGCCGTCGATGCGAACCTCGGCCGCGCCGCCCATGCTGGCCAGCACCGTCATCGGCGATTGCCCGAACCCGCGTTCGGTCAGGAACCGGGCGATCTGCGCCGGGGTCTCCTCGCCCGTGGTCAAGATCAGAAGCCGCGCGTCGGGCTGGATGAACGCGATCATCTGCTCGACCGGGCGGCCATGCACGGTCAGCGTCTCGACATCGGCCAGGCTCCAGCCCATCCGCGCGGCGGCAAGCTGAAACGCGCTGATCTGCGGGTGATAGGTGATCTCGGCCGGGTCGATCGCGCGCCCGATCCGCGCGCCGACCGAGAACCACAGCGGATCGCCGGTCGCCAGCACCACGACGCGGCGGCCCTTGAGCGCCAGCAACTCGCCGATCAGCGCGTCGAAGGGATGCGGCCAGGCCAGCCGCTGGGCGGTCACGACCTCCGATAGGCTGTGATGCCGGTCGCCGCCGACGATCACCTCGGCGGCCTCGACCACGGCGCGGGTCGCGGGCACAAGACCGTCCATGCCGTCCTCGCCGATGCCGACGATGTGCAGCCAGGGCGCGCTCATCCGTCGCCGCCCCCCGCCAGCGCGTTCACCGCGGCCGAGGCCATCGCCGAGCCGCCGCGCCGGCCGCGAAGCGTCAGGAACGCAGCGCCGCGCGGGTTCGCTGCCAATTCGGCCTTGGATTCCGCCGCGCCGACGAATCCCACTGGAAAGCCGAGGATCGCCGCCGGGGGCGCCCAGCCCTCGTCAAGCCGCTCGAGCAGATGAAACAGCGCCGTCGGCGCGTTGCCGATCGCCACGACGGCACCCGCGACCCGGTCGCGCCAGAACTCAACCGCGGCGGCCGAGCGCGTGGTCCCCAGCCTGCCGGCCAGCGCCGGCACGTCGGGACGGTTCAGCGTGACGATCACCTCGTTCCCCGCGGACAGGCGCCGGCGGATGATCCCGGCCGCGACCATCTCGCAATCGCAGAGCACCGGCGCACCGTCCGCCAGCGCCTTGCGGGCGGCCTCGCCGAGATCGGGCGAAAAGGCCAGCCGGTCCGCCACCTCGACCATGCCGCAGGCATGGACCACCCTGGCCGCGACCTCGGCCATCACCGGGTCGAACCGGTCAAGCCGCGCCTCGCGCCGCACGGTGGCGAAGCTTTCGGCATAGATCGCCGCCGGGTCCTTCAGGTAGGGGCGCATCGTCACCGCGCCCCCGGCCCGCGTCCGGACAAGCCCGCGAAGCGGCACGGACCGCGCCGCGCCGCACACCCGCCTCCGTCACGGCGGGGCGCTGGGGCCGGGGCCGGCCTAGGCACGGGCCTTGCGCGCGCTTTCCGGCCCCAGCGGGTGGTCTGCATGGGGATAGGGCGCGTGGTGGTGGTGGTGATGATCGTGGTCGTGGTCGTGGTCGTGATGGTGATGGTGATGGTCGTGGCCATGGTGATGGTCGTGGTGGCGGTCCTGCGCCTCGAGCCGGCACAGCCCGGTGCAGAAATCCTCGCAAAGCGCGCAGTCGGCCACGTTGGACCCCGGCGCGCTGGCGCCCTGGCCCTCGACGTGATGGTGATGGCTTTCCTGCACCGCGCCGACCTCGGCCTCGAAGCCCAGAACCTGCGTACGGTACTTGCACATCGCGCAGTTCGGCGGCGGCACCTCGCCCACCTGCTCGATCACGCGTTCCGCGAAAGTCTCCAGCACCCTCGGATGGTCGTTGAGATACCCGGCCTTGACGAACTGGATCTCCGGATGCGCCGCGGCGACGCGGTCGGTGAAGCCGTAGATCCGGTCGATCAGGATGCCGGTGAACAGGAAGTACGGGAACACGATCACCCGGCGGTAGCCAAGCCGCGCCACATGGTCGAGGCACGGCTCGACCAGCGGGAAGGTGACGCCGGAATAGCCCGTCTCGCACCAGCCGAAACCCATCCCCTCCCAAAGCATCCGCGCGACCTTGGCGACATTGGCGTTGGCGTCGGGATCGGACGCGCCGCGGCCGATCACCACCAGGCAGGTCTCGGTCAGCGGCACCTCGCCCTGCTCGGCATTGGCGCGGTCGACCGCCTGCTGCACCCGCGCGCCGGCGGCGGCGATCATCTTCGGATCGACGCCAAGTTCGCGGCCATAGCGCACGTCGATCCCGTGCCGCGCGGCATAGGTGTTCAGCACCGTGGGGATGTCGTTCTTGGCGTGCATCGCGGCGAACAGCATTCCCGGCACCGCCAGGATCCGCTCGCAGCCGGCCTCGCGCAGCCGGTCCAGCCCGTCGCGGATCACCGGGTTGGCGAATTCCAGATAGCCGTAATCCGTGACCCAGTCGGCCGGCAGGTAGGCGGGCAGTTTCTGCGCCAGCACCCGGAATTCGTCCACCGCCGCCTGGCTGCGCGAGCCGTGGCCGCAGATCATCACGCCTGTCCTGGTCATCTTCGCGGTCCATCCATCCTTGCCGACGCGGGCCGCAACGGGCCGCTCGCCGCGGCCCAGACGATGCCGCGCCCTGCCCCCTGCTTGGGTCGGCCGCGCGCGGCGCTCCGTTCCGGCCCCTGCCGGGGCTTCGTCTGGGCCCGCGTATAGGCACGGGTCCCGGCGGGCGCAAACGGATTCGCGGCGCGCCGGACCGCGAATCCGACCTGTGCGCCGGTGCAGGGCGTCTTGCGCGCCGGCAAGCCTTGGCCTCGGCCCGCACCCGGACTAGGTGAACCGCAGCACCGGATGGAGGCCGCCGATGGGACAACTCGTCAACGGGAAATGGCAGGTCCAGTCGCTGGGCACACTGGCGACCGACGGCGCGTTCGTGCGCTCGACCGCCGGGTTCCGCAACTGGATCACGCCCGACGGCGCGCCCGGGCCAAGCGGCGAGGGCGGGTTCGCGGCCGAATCCGGCCGCTATCACCTCTATGTCTCGCATGCCTGCCCCTGGGCGCACCGCACGCTGATCTTCCGCGTGCTCAAGGGGCTTGCCGATCACATCTCGGTCTCGGTGGTGCACCCGGACATGCTGGATGACGGCTGGACGTTCGACACCGGGTTTCCCGGCGCCACGGGCGACACGCTTTACGGCTTCGACTTCGCGCACCAGGTCTACACCCGGGCCGATCCGCGGGTTACCGGCCGCGTCACCGTGCCGATCCTCTGGGACCGGGCGCGCGAGACCATCGTCTCGAACGAATCGTCCGAAATCATCCGGATGTTCAACTCGGCCTTCGACGGCATCACCGGCAACACCGACGATTACTGGCCCGAACCGATGCGCGACGCCATCGCGCCTGTGAACGACCGGATCTACGACACGCTGAACAACGGCGTCTACAAATCCGGCTTCGCCCAGACGCAGGACCATTACGAGGCCGCGGTCTACCCGCTGTTCGACACGCTCGACTGGCTGGAAGACCGGCTGTCGAAGAACCGCTACCTGATGGGCGACCGCATCACCGAAGCCGACTGGCGGCTATACCCGACGCTGGCGCGGTTCGACAGCGTCTATCATGCGCACTTCAAGTGCAACCGGCGTCGGATCGTCGACTACCCCAACCTCTGGGCCTACACCCGCGAGCTTTACCAGTGGCCCGGCATTGCCCCGACCCTGCGCCTCGACCACGTCGTGCGCCACTACCACTACAGCCACGAATCGATCAATCCGCACCGGATCGTCCCGATCGGCCCGGTGCTGGACTGGACCGCGCCGCACGGGCGCGGCTAGCGCAATTTCCAGCAAAGCCGATCCGGCGAAGCGGCGCTACTGCGCCACGCCGTAATAGTCCACCACCGCCGCCAGGTCCTCGGGCGCGGTGGCCGAGGGCAGGAAGGCGCAGGCATTCGGGATATGCTGGAAGATCGAGCCGTCCGAGAAGAACGATGTATTGGTGACGAATATCACCCGCGCCGCGGGCTGCGCATAGCTGGCGAAATCGGCCACCGCGAACGCGCTGCCATCCTCCAGCACCAGGTCGAGCACGAGGATGTCGACCGCCGCATCTTGCAGGATCTCGATTGCCGTGGCCTCGCCCTCGGCGCAAAGCACCTCGGCGCCCTGACGCTCCAGATAGCCGGCCCAGAGCCAGGAAAGCTCTGGCTTGCTTTCGACGATCAGCACTCTCAATTTTGCCTCCGGGTCCGGATCCACCCCGCTGGCTCCGGCAAAAATTTCCCCTTGGAGCCCAGCATTCGGCGAAATCCCTAATAGGTCGTTAACGCGCGCGTAACATTTCGTTAATCCGGCGGTATCTTGCGCATGGCCGGCGAATGCGGTTGATGGGCGCCGGAACGCCGGAGGGCCGATGACGACCTGGATCACGATCTGCGACACCTGCAAGCGTGAGGGCTGGGAGGCCGGCGCCGCGGGGCTGACCGACGGCGAGCGGCTGGCGGCAGCGATCGAGGCGCGGGTGAACGGCAGCGGCGGCGGCGCTGTCCGCACCAGGCGGCAGGCTTGCCTGATGGGCTGCGGCAAGGGCTGCAACGTCGCGATCCAGGCTGCCGGCAAGCTGGCCTATACGCTCGGCGGGTTCGTTCCCGGGGCCGAGGCCGCCGAGGCGATCGTCGGCTATGCCGAACTGCATGCTGCCAGCGAGACCGGCCAGGTGCCCTACCGGCAATGGCCCGAGGGCGTGAAGGGCCACTTCGTGACCCGCCACCCGCCGCTGCCCCCGGAATGAGCAACCCGGCGCCGCGCGACCACGGCGGCGGGCTCGACGCGGCCGTCGCCCGCCATGGCGGCACGCGGGGCGACTGGCTCGACCTCTCGACCGGGATTAACCCGGTGCCCTACCCGGCCGCCGACCTGCCGCCCGGCGCCTGGGCTTCGCTGCCCGATACCGCCGCCACCGCGCGTATCGAGACCGCCGCGCG
This sequence comes from Rhodobacter sp., assembly GCA_041627895.1. Lineage (GTDB taxonomy): Bacteria > Pseudomonadota > Alphaproteobacteria > Rhodobacterales > Rhodobacteraceae > JBFKQC01. The sequence continues at coordinate 12,001 of JBFKQC010000009.1, read as the reverse complement.
GCGGTTCTGGCGGGTTCCCGATGCGGCGGCGGTGTTGGCCGCACCCGGCGCCTCGGCGCTGATCGCGCGCCTTCCCGCGCTGCTGCCGCCCGGCGGCGTCGAGATCGCGGAACCGACCTACAACGAGCACGCCGCCGCCTTCGCCGCCGCCGGCTGGCAGGTCGGCGGCACCGACGCGCGTGTCGCCGTGCACCCGAACAACCCCGACGGCCGGCGCTGGCCCGAGGCCGCGCTGCGCGACGGCGATCCCCGGCTGCTGGTGATCGACGAAAGCTTCGCCGACACCGATCCCGGCGACAGCCGCATCGCGCTGGCGACGCGCCCAGGGGCGCTGATCCTGAAAAGCTTCGGCAAGTTCTGGGGGCTGGCCGGCCTGCGCCTCGGCTTCGCGATCGGCGACCCGGCCCTGGTGGCCCGCCTCGCCGCGGCGCTCGGCCCCTGGCCGGTCAGCGGACCGGCACTGGAGATCGGCGCCCGGGCGCTCGAAGACGGCACCTGGGCCGCGACCACCCGCGGGCGGCTGGCCGCCGAAGCCGACCGGCTGGACCGGCTGATGACCGCGGCGGGCGCGCGGGTCGCGGGCGGCACGACGCTGTTCCGCCTCTACCGGGTCGACGATGCCGCCGCCTGGCAGACCGGGCTCGCGCGGCACCGCGTCTGGAGCCGGATCTTTCCCTATTCGGGGACCTGGCTGCGCCTCGGCCTGCCGCATCCCGACCGCTGGGCGCAACTTGAATCCGCGCTCGGCGGGACGGCGGGCGGGGCGATGGTCCGGGCGCAGCCCGGACCGAGCGCCGGTCCGGCGGCATGACCGCGGACATCCTCGCCGCAGCGCTGCTGCTCGACGCCGCCACGGGCGAGCCGCGCTGGCTCTGGGACCGGCTGCCGCACCCCGCCGTGCTGATGGGCCGCGCCGTCGCCTGGACCGACCGCCACTTCAACCGCGGCACCGCGCGCCGCCTCAGGGGCACGCTGGCCGTCGCCGGTCTCGCGCTCGGCGCCGCCGCGCTCGGCCTCGCGCTGGCCGCCCTGCCCTTCGGCTGGCTGATCGAGCTGGTCCTCGCCGCGATCCTGCTCGCCCAGCGCAGCCTGTCCGACCATGTCCGCGCCGTGGCGGCGGCGCTGCGGCTCTCGACCGCCGACGGCCGCACCGCCGTCGCCCGGATCGTCGGGCGCGATACCGGCGCGATGGACCGTCCCGCCGTCGCCCGCGCCGCGATCGAAAGCGCGGCCGAGAATCTCTCGGACGGCGTCGTCGCGCCCGCCTTCTGGTTTCTGCTTCTCGGGCTGCCGGGGCTCCTGGTCTACAAGCTGGCCAACACCGCCGACAGCATGATCGGCTATCTCGACGACCGGCATCGCGATTTCGGCTGGGCCGCGGCGCGGTTCGACGACCTGCTGAACTGGCTGCCCGCCCGCCTGACCGCACTGATCCTCGCGCTCGCATGCGGCGGCCTCGCCGACTGGCCCGCGATCCGCGCCGACGCGGCGCGGCACCGCTCGCCCAATGCGGGCTGGCCCGAGGCGGCGATGGCCCGCGCGCTGGGCGTGGCACTCGCCGGCCCGCGCAGCTATGGCGGCGCGCTGCGCCAGTTCCCCTTCGTCCACGCCGGCGGCCGCCGCGACGCCGGACCCGACGACATCGACGCCGCCGCCGGCATGCTCTGGCGGGCCTGGGCGGCGGTTCTCCTCGCCGCGGCGATCATCGCGGTTGTCTGGTGAGCCGGGCCTGCTAATCTCCGCCGCGCGAACCAGGTACGAGGCAGACATGCGTATTTTCCCGATCACGGCGGCGGTCCTTCTGGCCGCCAACTTGGCCCACGCCGCCAGCGGCGAGCGCAAGCTCTACGTGCAATGCGGCGGCCCGTTCCAGGGCTTCGTCGCCAAGATGAAGGCAGAGGCCGAACGCCAGGGCTATCCCGCCTCGGTCACCGGGCCGTTCTTCGGCGCCGCCGACCACATGCAGCGCACGATCAACGCCGACCGCCGCCAGGGCATCTTCAAGACCGATTTCATCTCGTTCTCGCGCAAGCTGATCGCACAATACCGGCTCGACAAGGGCCGCTCGAGCGCCCGCAAGTACGACGCGATCTTTTCCTCGATCGAGCGCCAGATCGGCGTGCCGCGCGGCATCCTGCTGTCGTTCTGGGCCTTCGAGACCGATTTCGGCGCCTTCATGGGCGACTTCAACACGCTCGACACGCTGATGACGCTCAGCCACGACTGCCGCCGGCCGGACCTGTTCCAGCCGCAGGTCTTCGCGGCGCTCGAACTTTTCCGGCGCGGCGACTTCTCGACCTCGATGCAGGGCGCCTGGGCCGGCGAGGTCGGCATGGTGCAGATGCTGCCCCGCGACATCCTCGAACGCGGACTCGACGGCGACGGCGACGGACATGTCGACCTGGAGCGCTCGGTGGCCGATGCGCTCTATTCCGGCGCGAACATGCTGCGCGGCTTCGGCTGGCGCCCGAATGAGCCCTGGATGCAGGAAGTCGTCCTGCCCGCGAACCTGCCGTGGGAGGATACCGGGCTGCACACGACAAAGCCGGTCGGCGAATGGGCGCGCCTCGGCGTCCGGCCGCGTTCCGGCGCCTTCGAGGGGGCGAACCTGCGCGCCTCGATCCTGCTGCCGATGGGCCGCAAGGGCCCGGCCTTCCTGGCCTATCCGAACTACCAGACGCTGTTCGACTGGAACCAGAGCTTCGTCTACGTCGCCACGGCGGCCTATTTCGCCACGCGGCTGCAGGGCGCGCCGGTCTACGACGCCGGCAACCCCGACGCGCCGCTTTCCGATGGCCAGATGAAGGCGCTGCAACAGAAGCTCGCGGCGCGCGGCCACGACGTGGGCAGGATCGACGGCATCCTCGGCGCCGGCACCCGCGCCGCGGTGCAGGCGGAACAAAGGCGCCTCGGCCTGCCCGCCGACGCCTGGCCGACGCGCGAGCTTCTGAACCGGCTTTAGGGTCGGGACCCGGTTCCGGGACGGCGGGCGGGGCGACGTTCCGGCCCCGGCCCGGAACGAGCGGCGCCCCGCCGGTCCTATTCGATCGGCGCGATCGCGCGCACCGGATAGCGGGCGCCGCTCTCGATGATCATCACCAGCCGCGCGCCGTTCCGCACCAGGTAGTCGCAGCGCGAGAATCCGTTGTCGAACGCGATGCAGACCGTGCTGTCCTCCATCACCTCGTAGGTCCCCGGCACCCGCCTTCCCTCGGGCGAGTAGCGCCAGTCATAGCCGCCGTCGGCGCGGTAGGTCGCCAGCCCGTCGGTGTAGAACTCCAGCACGTTGCCCGCCAGCACCTCGGTCAGCTCGGCCCGCGTCAGCAACTCGTCGCTGTCGCGCATGCCCTCCTGCGCGGCAGCACCCGAGGCGATCAGGCAGGCAACGGCAACGACAAGACGCATCGGACACTCCCGGCAGGTTCCGCCCGCAGCCTAGCCGATCGGGCGGGTCCCGGCGATCACGGTTCCGCGAGAGCCTGCGCCCGATCCTCCGGCCGCCCGGCGCCGGCTGCACCGTCCAGCCAGGCCGCGCGCGCACGTCTCAGGCCACCATCGCCTCGGCCTTCCTCAGATCGACCGACACCAGCTGGCTTACGCCCTGCTCGCCCATCGTCACGCCGAACAGCCGGTCCATGCGCGCCATCGTCACCGCGTGGTGGGTGATGATCAGGAACCGGGTCTCGGTGCGCCGGCACATCTCGTCCAGTAGGTCGCAGAACCGGGTCACGTTGGCGTCGTCCAGCGGCGCGTCGACCTCGTCGAGCACGCAGATCGGCGCCGGGTTCGCCAGGAACACCGCGAAGATCAGCGCCAGCGCGGTCAGCGTCTGCTCGCCGCCCGACAACAGCGACAGGGTCGACAGCTTCTTGCCCGGCGGCTGGCACATGATTTCCAGCCCGGCCTCCAGCGGATCGTCGGATTCGACCAGCACCAGCTTGGCCTCGCCGCCGCCGAAGAGATGCGTGAACAGCATCGAGAAGTTCGAATTGACCTGCTCGAACGCGGTCAGCAGCCGTTCGCGCCCCTCGCGGTTCAGCGCGTTGATGCCGGATCGCAGCTTGGCGATCGCGGCCTCCAGATCGGCCTTCTCGGTCACCAGCGCGTCATGCTCGGCCGACACCTCGCGCGCGTCCTCCTCGGCACGCAGGTTCACCGCGCCCAGCGCCTCGCGCTGCCGCTTCAGCCGGTTGACCTCGTGCTCGATATGCTCGGCGTCGGGCATCCTGTCGGGGTCGACCGCCAGCCGCTCCAGCAGCGCCGCGGGCGTCACTTCCTGGGCCTCGTCGATCCGTTCGACCGCCGCCGCCACCGCCTCGCGCACCGCCTCCGCGCGCGCCTCGGCCGCCGCGCGGGTCTCGCGCGCCTGGCTGGCCGCGCGTTCCGCGGCGCGTTCGGTCTCCACCGCCCGCCGCTGCGCCGTCTCGCCCCCGGCCAGGGCATCCGCCGCCTTTTGCCGCCGCGCCTCGGCCTCGCCGATCCGGTCGGCCAGATCCTCGCGCTCGGCCGCGATCCGTCCGGGCGCATCCGCCGCCGCCTCCAGTTCGGCCTCGGCACCGGCCTTGCGCTCGGCCAGTTCGCCGACCCGCCTGCCGGCGCTTTCCAGCCGCCGCTGCCAGCTTTCGACCTCGCGCGCGACCTCGGCCAGCCGCTTGGCACGCGCCTCGCCGGCATGGCGCAACTCGTCATGGGCAGCGCGGCGCGACATCATCGTCATCCGTGCCGCCTCGACCGTCAGCCTGACGTCCTCGACGCCGGCGCGCGCGGCCTCCAGGTCGCCCAGATCGCCCAGCGCGCGTTCCGCCTGCAGCGCCTCGGCCCGCGCGCGCGTCGCCTCTTCCTCGTGCCGCGCCACGGCCAGGCGCAGCGATTCCAGCTTGCCCTCGGCGATGTTGCGCTCGGCCTCGGCCTTGCTGAGCGCCCGGCTTGCCTCGGCGGCCTCGACATCCGCCGCCCGCCTTGCTTCGCGCGCGGCGCGGTCGGCCTCGGTCAGTTCGGCCAGCCGCGACTTCAGCAGGTCATGCGCCCCGGCCGCGCCGTCGGCCCGCGCCGTTGCCGCCACAAGCTCGTGCTTCAGCTCTTCCAGCCGGTTCAGCTGTTGCAGGCGCAGGGCCGCGGCGCTCGGCGCATCTTCGGCGCCGGCGCGGAATCCGTCCCAGCGCCAGAGATCGCCCTCGGCGCTGACCAGCCGCTGCCCCGGCTTCAGCTCGGCCTGCAGCCGGCCACCGTCCGCGGCATCGACCAGCCCGATCTGCGACATCCGCCGCGCCAGAACACCGGGCACGGTGACGTGGTTGCTCAGCGCCTGCACGCCGCCGGGCAATACCTGCGGCACGGCGTAACCCGGCAGCGAAACCCAGCCCGACCGCACCGCCGCCTCGACCGCGGGCGCGCGCAGATCGTCGGCCAGCGCCGCGCCCAGCGCCTTCTCGTAACCGGGCTCGACCCGCAGCAGGTCCAGCACCTGCCCACCCTCGGCAGTGTCGCGCTCCACCAGCCGGGCCAGCGCGTTCACCTCGGCCCGCAGGGCCGAAACCTCGCCCTCGGCCTCCGAGCGCTCGGCCCGCGCATCGGCCTCGCGCCCCTGGACCTCGCCGCGCGCTGCGTCGGCCTCGGCCAGCGCCGTCTCGGCCGCCGCTGCGCGCCGCACCGCCTCGGCCTGGCGCGCCTCGGCCGCGGCAAAGCCCTCGCCCGCGGCGCCCATCGCTGCCCGTGCCGCATTAAGCGCCGCGCGCGCCTTGCCAGCCTCGCCTTCCGAACGCTCCTGCAACTTGCGCGTGTCGTCCAGCAGCCGGTGCGCCGACTGGTGCCGCGCCGCCAGCCGCGCCGTGTCCTCGGTCAGCTGGCTTAGTGCCGCCTCGCGTTCCTGCAGCGCGCGCGCCGCCTCCTGCGCCGCCGCGCCCGCCTCGGCCATCGCCGCGTCGTGCCCGGCGCCCGCGGCCTGCAGGCCGCCGCGCTCGTCCTCCAGCCGCTCCATGGTCTCGCCGGCGTCGCGGTTCAGCGCCTCCTCGCGCTCGATGTCGCGGCCAAGCTGGGCGATCTGGCCGCTGAGCGTCTCGACCGCCTGGCGCGCGCGGGTTTCCTGACCGGCCAGCGTGTCGCGCTCGACCAGCAGCCGCTGCAGCACCGCCGCCGCGATCGCCTCTTCCTCGCGCAGGGGCGGCAGCGCCGCGTCGCCCTCCGCCCGATGCTTCGCCGCCTCCAGCGCCGCGCGCTCCGCCGCCGCAGCCTCGCGCTGGCGCTCGCCCAGCGCCCGGTCGGCGGCCAGCCGCGCCTCGTCCGCCTCGCGCCACCGCCGGTACAGCAGCATGCCCTCCGACTGCCTGAGCGCCGCGCCGATCTCGCGATAGCGCGCGGCCTGCCGTGCCTGCCTTGCAAGCTGCGCGAGCTGCGAGGCGAGCTGTTCGATCACGTCGTCGACCCGCAGCAGGTTGGTTTCGGCGCCCTTCAGCTTCAGTTCCGCCTCGTGGCGGCGCTGGTACAGCCCGCTGATCCCGGCGGCCTCTTCCAGCACCCGGCGCCGCGACCGCGGCTTGGCATTGATCAGTTCGGCGATCTGGCCCTGCCGCACCAGCGCCGGCGAATGCGCGCCGGTCGAGGCATCGGCGAACAGCATCTGCACGTCGCGCGCGCGCGCGTCCCGGGCGTTGACCTTGAACGCGCTGCCCGCGTCGCGGGTGATCCGGCGCACGATTTCCAGATGGTCGGCGTCGTTGAACCCGGCGGGCGCCAGCCGGTCGCCGTTGTCGATATGCACCGCGACCTCGGCGAAATTGCGCGCCGGCCGGGTGGCAGCGCCGGCGAAGATCACGTCCTCCATGCCGCCGCCGCGCATCGCGGTCGGGCGGTTCTCGCCCATCACCCAGCGCAGCGCCTCCAGAAGATTGGACTTGCCGCAGCCGTTCGGGCCGACCACGCCGGTCAGCCCGTCCGCGATCACCAGTTCGGTGGGATCGACGAAGCTCTTGAACCCGTTGAGACGTAGCCTGGTGAACCGCAACTGACCTGCCCTGCCGGTGATTCCCGTCCCGGTACTGTCGCGCCCGAATGGTGGGTGAGTCAACGCCGGGACCCCGCATATGGGCAATCATGTGCAGTTTTCCACAAGATATTGCGCGCTCGCTGAGATTTTGGACGTGGAAAGTGTCGTGCTGCGCTGCATCCATTGCATTGATCGGAGGCAAATTATGGACAGACGCACATTCCTTGGCACCTCCGCAGCCGCTCTGCTACTCGCTCAAAGGCCCGATGCAAGCACGCAATCGCTTGCCCAGATTGCCGCATCGCGGGGCATCCGTTTCGGCTCTGCCATCGACTATCCCGACCGTCGGATCACCGGCGACCCACGGGTTGCCGCGATCTACATGCGCGAATGCAGCGATTTCGTCTTCGGACACCAGCTTATCTGGGGCCAGCGCCAACGATCCCGCAATGCCCGTTTCGATTTCAGCGCCGCGGACCGCATCGCCACTTTTGCCGCCCGTGGCGGCAAACGGATGAACGGACACGCCGCGATCTGGCACAATTTCCTGCCCGCCTGGGTGCACAGTTCGGTGACATCCGCCAATGCCGAAGAGATCATTCGCGCTCATGTGCGCAACCTCGTGGGCCGGTACCGCGGGCGTATGGGTTATTGGACCGTCGTCAACGAACCATTCGATTGGCAGAGGCGGCGCAAGGACGGGCTGATCCCTTCGCCGTTTTCGGAAAGCCTTGGCGCAGAATTCATCGACATCGCCTTTGACGAGGCCGCACGCGCCGACCCGGGCGCCCGGCTGGTGCTGAACGAGGTGGGGATGGAACACAACTATCCCGATGCCGCCCGCAAACGCGCCATGGCGCTCACAACGGCCAAGCGATTGAAAAAGCGCGGCATCCCGATCCATGCCATCGGCGTGCAGGCCCATCTGCGGCCCGATTTCCCGTTCTCCAAGTCGAAATGGCGCAGCTTTGTCAAAAAGGTCGGGCGTTTGGGCCTGAGGCTCTACATCACGGAAATGGATGTCGAGGATCGCAGCCTGCCCTCCGACATCGCTGCCCGGGACCGGGCCGTGGGCAAGACGATGGCGGACTTCCTGGATGCGACCCTTTCCGGCAAGACTTGCGACACGGTGATGATGTGGGGCCTGATGAACCGGCTGAACTGGCTGAACCTGCCCGAACAACCGCGCCCGCAGATGGACAAGTGGGATCTGCGCCTGCCGCGCCGCGATGGACTGCCCCACCGCCCGACGCTTTTCGACGACGCCAACCAGCCAACCGCCGCCTACGCGGCCGTCGCCGAGGCGCTCGCCCGCGCAAGACGCCGCTAGGGGCCGCAATTCATTCCGCCTGCGTCGCAATCCACCTTGACCACGACCGCAGCATCGCGGCTATATAGCCCTCGCATGGTGCCCCGCTGACGCGCCGAAGCGCGAAGGGGCCGAAATGGGAATTCGGAGCCGGCGACCCAACCAGGGGCCGGAGGCCGAAGCCGCCCCCGCGACTGTAAGCGGAGAGCGCCCGCCCGAAGCCACTGGGACCCACCCCGGGAAGGCGGCGAGGCGCCGTGACCCGCGAAGCCAGGAGACCAGCCATGCAAATGGTCCCAACCCTGTCGGGTGTGACAGGACACGGAGTGAAAGACAGATGACGACCCAGATCCAGGCCCCGACCCACGGGCTTTCCCGCACCGACACCTCGCTCGGCACCATCGCGCTCGCGATCGTCGCGGGGCTGTTCCTGCTCGCCGTGTCGGGCTTCGCACAGGCCACGGTGCTGCACGACGCGGCGCACGACCAGCGGCACGCCATGGCGTTTCCCTGCCACTGATCCGATGACGCGAAATCTGCTGACCAGCGCGCTGCTCGCTGGGGTCGCGGCGGGGCTGATCGCCGCGGCGCTGCAATTCGTCTTCGTGATTCCGGTGCTGCTCGAGGGCGAGCTGTACGAATCCGGGCAGCGCATCCACTTCGCCGCGGGCACGCCGCAATCCGACCGCGGCGCGCCCGGCCTCGACGGCGATCTGGCGCGCCATGCGATGACGGTCGCGTTCAACCTGGTGACCTACGTCGGCTACGCGCTGGTCCTCACCGCGCTGATGGTTTTGGCGCTGCGCCGCGGCACGCCGGTCACGCCGCGCACCGGGCTGGTCTGGGGCATCGCCGGCTTCGTCGCGGTGCAACTCGCCCCCGCCATCGGCCTGCCGCCCGAACTGCCCGGCACCCCCGCCGGCGCCGTCGGCCCGCGCCAGGCCTGGTGGGCGGCGACGATCCTGTGCACCGCCGCCGGGCTCGGGCTGATCGCCTTCGCCCGCGGCTGGATGCCGCTTGCCGGCGCCGCGCTGGTCCTGCTGCCCCACCTCGTGGGCGCACCGCATCCCGACACGTTCTGGGGCGTCGCCCCGCCCGAACTGGCGGCGCATTTCGCCACGCTCAGCCTCGGCACCGCCGCCGCCAGCTGGGCCTTGCTCGGCCTGTTCTGCGCCTGGTTCTGGACCCGCGCCGATGGCTAGGCCGGTGCGGGATACCCCTTGTCCGGCATCGGCCGGCGTCCGGCCGAACGCGGATTTGCGCCCGCGCCGGATCCGCGGCGCGAACCGCCCCGGCCCCACGGGCGCCATCGGATCAAGGCCCGCCTCAGCCCGGCACCCGGCCCAGCAGGCAGTACCGCAGCCGCCCGGCCGGGCGCGCATCCTCGATGCGCCCGCCCTCGGCGTCCTGCCAGAGCCGCACCAGCGCCGCAGCGTCCGCGGCATCGGCGGGCCGGACGCCGGCGAACAGGTAGACGTCCCGCCCGGGCCCGCGCAGCGCCAGCGATGCCGGCCGCTCGCAGACGTTCAGGCAATCCGCCTCTTCCACCGCCACGCCCACGCGCCCGCGCAGCAGCGCGGCCAGGTCCGCGCCGCCCGCGCAGGTCCGGCACACGATGACCCTGTCTTCGGGTGCGCCGTCCCCGGGCACCCCGTCTTCCGCCACCCTGTCCAAAAGGCCCCCTGATGCAGCCCAAGATTCCCGCCACCGTCGTCACAGGTTTTCTCGGCTCGGGCAAGACCACGCTGATCCGGCACATGTTGCAGAACGCCAACGGCCGCCGCATCGCGCTGATCATCAACGAGTTCGGCGACCTCGGCGTCGACGGCGAAATCCTGAAGGGCTGCGGCGACGCGGCCTGCACCGACGACGACATCGTGGAACTGTCGAACGGCTGCATCTGCTGCACCGTGGCCGAGGATTTCGTGCCGACGATGGAAAAGCTCCTGGCGCGCGACACGCCGCCGGATCACATCGTGATCGAAACCTCCGGCCTCGCCCTGCCGCAGCCCCTGGTGCGCGCCTTCAACTGGCCCGAGATCGGCACCCGCGTCACCGTCGACGGCGTCGTGACCGTGGTCGACGGCAAGGCCGTGACCGACGGCAGGTTCGCCCACGACGTCGCCGCCGTGGACGCCCAGCGCCGCGCCGACGACAACCTCGACCACGAGACGCCGCTGGGCGAGCTGTTCGAGGACCAGATCGCCTGCGCCGACATGATCGTGGTGAACAAGACCGACCTGCTGCAGGATCGCGAGGCGGCAATCCTCGCCGCGCGGCTCGCCGCCGACAGCCGCGCCGGGGTGCAGGTCGTGCGCACCTCGATGGGCGCGCTGCCGGTCGACGTGCTGCTCGGCCGCGGCCAGGCCGCCGAGGCCGACATCGCCGCCCGCCACGAGGTGCACCATCACCACCACGACGACGACGCGGACGGCGCCGGCGGCGGCGACCACCGCGACGACGCGCACGAACACGGCCACGACGAGTTCGAAAGCTTCGTCGTCAGCGGACCGGAAATCGCCGACCCGAAAGCCTTCGCCGAACTTGTCGCCGACACGATCCGCGCCCACGACATCCTGCGCCTGAAGGGCTTCGCGGCGGTCCGCGCCAGGCCGATGCGCCTGACGATCCAGGCCGTCGGCCCCCGGATCGAGACCTATTTCGACCGCCCCCTCGGCGCGCACGAGCCGCGCGAAACCCGCCTCGTGGTGATCGGCCAGGCCGGGCTCGACCGCGCCGCGATCGAGGCCGCGCTGCGGCAATGACCGTCACCGTTCGCAAGGCCGACCCGCGCGAGCCCGCCGCCAGGGCCCTGCTTCAGGAAAGCCACGCGCTGATGCGGTCGCTGTTCCCGGCCGAATCGAACCACTTCCTGTCGGTCGACGCCCTCGCCGCGCCCGATATCGCCTTCTTCGTCGCAATGCGCGGCGGCCGCACGCTCGGCACCGGCGCGCTCGCCGACAAGGGCGGCTACGGCGAGATCAAGTCGATGTTCGTCGCGCCCGAGGCCAGGGGCGGGGGCACCGGCGCCGCGATCCTCGCCGCGATCGAGGCCGAGGCCCGCGCCCGCGGCCTTGCCGCGCTGATGCTGGAAACCGGCGACACGCTCGATGCCGCGCACCGGCTCTACGAACGCGCCGGTTTCACCCGCCGCGGTCCGTTCGGCGACTATGCCGCCGACCCGCTCAGCCGCTTCATGGAAAAGCCGCTCACCTAGCCCGGGGGTCCATGCTTCTTCTCGTTGGAAATACGCCGGGGTCCGGGGGGGCAGCGCCCCCCCCGGCCGTCCGGACTTATCCCTGCATCGCCGCCCAAACGCGGCCGGGCGATGCCGGCATGTCGATGTGATCGACCTTGTGGCCGCCCGAGTGCAGCGCGTCGATGATCGCGTTGATCACCGTCGGCGGCGAGCCGATGGCGCCGGCCTCGCCGCAGCCCTTCACGCCGAGGGGATTGTGCGTGCACGGTGTCACCGTCGTGTCGATGGTGAAGTTCGGAAGATCGTCGGCGCGCGGCATGCAGTAGTCCATGTAGGAACCCGTCACCAGCTGCCCGGCTTCGTCGTACACACCGTGCTCCATCAGTGCCTGGCCGATGCCCTGCGCGATACCACCGTGTACCTGACCTTCCACGATCATGGGGTTGATCACGTGACCGAAATCGTCGACGGCGACGAAACTGACGACCTCGACGGCACCGGTCTCCGGGTC
>JBFKQC010000008.1:0-80443 GCA_041627895.1 Rhodobacter sp. | reverse complement strand
GCGCCGCCCCCCGGCCTGCGGCCTCCCCCCGGCATGCTTCGGGCCAGATGAAAGGGCCCTTCGTGGATGCGAGATCGGCGGTTGCCGGGATCCGGGACGCGCTCTACCGCGACGCGGCGGCGGCCCGGGACGCGGTGCTGGCGGCCTTCGCGCCGGGGGCGGCGGTGCGCCTGTGCCATCCGTTCGGGACGGTGGCGGGCGGCGGCGGGCTTTGGGATGCGGCGCTGGCGCCCCTGTCGGCGGCCTGGCCGGACATGGAACGGCGCGACCATATCGTGATCGCGGGCGAGGACGATGGCGGCGCGGTCTGGGTCGGCTGCGGCGGGTACTACTGCGGCACCCCGCGGGCGCCGTTCCTCGGCATCCCGCCGACCGGGCAGGTCGCGGCGATGCGGTATCACGAGTTCTTCCGGGTCGAGGGCGTGCGGGTCGTCGAGATGCAGGCGATCTGGGACATCCCCGAGGTGATGCTGCAGGCGCGGGTCTGGCCGATGGTGCGCGCGCTCGGGCGCGAATGGCACGTGCCGGGGCCGGCCACGGGCGACGGGCTGGGGCCGCACGACGGCGCGCGGTCGGGCGCGTCGCTCGCCCATGTGGTCGGGATGCTGGCGGCGATGCAGCGCCATCCCGCGCAGGGCGGCCCCGAGGTGATGCAGATGGACCGCTACTGGCATCCGAAGATGATGTGGTACGGGCCCGCAGGGATCGGCACGGCGCGCGGCGTTGAAGGCTTCCGGCGGCATCACCAGGCCCCGTTCCTGGCGGCGATGCCGGACCGCGGGCAGCACCCGGACCGGACGGCCGGGCATTTTTTCGCCGAAGGGGATTACGTGGCCGTCACCGGCTGGCCCGACATGGCGCAGACGCTCAGCCACGGCGGCTGGCTGGGCCTGCCGCCGACGAACACCGCGCTCGAGATGCGCAGCCTCGATTTCTGGCGATTGGAGGACGGGCTGATCCGCGAGAACTGGGTTCTGGTGGACCTCTTGCACGTTTACGATCAGCTTGGCGTCGATGTCCTTGCACGGATGAAGGAGGTGGCGGGATGGACCAGCGGATCAGCCTGATCACGCTCGGCGTCGCGGATCTGGACCGCGCGGCGGCGTTCTACGAGGCGCTTGGATGGCGGCGTGTCGACAGCCCCGACGGCGTGGTGGCCTTCGACCTGCTCGGCCAGACGCTGGGGCTTTACCCGAAATCCGACCTGGCGCGCGACATGGGGCTCGACGCCGCGGCGATCGGCGGCTTCTCGGGCGTCACGCTGGCGCACAATGTCGAGGACGAGGCCGAGGTCGCGGCGATCTACGGCACGGCGCTGGAGGCCGGCGCGCGCGGCATCAAGCCGCCGCACGACGTGTTCTGGGGCGGGCATATCGCCTATTTCGCCGATCCCGACGGCCATGTCTGGGAAATCGCCGTGAACCCGTTCTCGCCGCTCGGGCCGAACGGCGAGTTCCAGTGGAACGGCGCGGCATGAGGCGCCCCCGCAGCTTCGTGGCGCTGGAAGAGCTGGGCCGCCAGCGGCTGAGCCGGCATTTCGAGATGCGGAACTTCATGGCCTCCGAGATCGCCAATTTCCACCGCCTGCCGAACTTCCCCGACGATCCCGACCTGGCCCTGGCCGCGGGGCGCGGGCTGGCCGGCAACCTGCTGGAGCCGCTGGTCGAGACCTTCGGCCCGCTGGACATCCGCTCGGGCTATCGCAGCCCCTCGATGAACGACTTCGGCAGCCGGCTGCGGCCGCAGAAATGCGCCCGGAACGCGGCGAACCACGCGCACCACATCTGGGATATCCGCGACGCCGGGGGCCGGATGGGCGCCTGCGTGACGGTGGGCATCCCGTGGTTCGCGGCGCAGTACCGGCGCGGGCGCGACTGGCGCGACCTGGCCTGGTGGCTCTACGATCACCTCGACTTCCAAGAGGCGTACTTCTTCCCGAAGAACGCCGCCTTCAACCTGACCTGGCGCGAGGGCCACCGCGAACAGCGCATCCTCAGCTACATCCGCCCCAGGGGCACGCTGGCCGCCCCCGGCCGCGTCCCCGACCCGGACCGCGCCCGCCGCTACGCCGATTTCCCGCCGTTCCGCGGCATCCACTATCCCGACATCCCCGGAGACAGCACATGACCCTGCCGAAAACCCCGTCCTTCCGCCTCGACGGCCGCCGCGCGCTGGTCACAGGGGGCTCGCGCGGGATCGGACTGGGCGCGGCCTGCGCGCTGGCCGAGGCCGGCGCCCACGTGGTGATCGCCGCGCGCGGCGTGACCGAACTTGCCGCCGCGGTGGACGCGATGGCGGCCGAGGGCCTCAGCGTCGAGGGGCACCCGCTGGACGTCGCCGACCTTGCCGCGCTGCCCGGCTTCCTCGCCGCGCACGGCCCCTTCGACATCCTGGTCAATTCCGCCGGCATCGCGCGGCATGGGGCTGCAATCGACACCACGCCGGAAAACTTCGACGCGGTGGCGAGCGTCAACATCCGCGCCGCCTATTTCCTGGCGCAAGAGGCCGCCCGGCAGATGCAGGACGGCGGTTCGATCATCCAGATTTCCAGCCAGATGGGCCACGTGGGCGGCATCGACCGCTCGGTCTATTGCGCCACCAAGCACGCGGTCGAGGGCATGACCAAGGCGATGGCGATCGAATGGGGGCCGCAGGGTATCCGGGTCAACACGATCTGCCCGACCTTCATCCGCACGCCGCTGACCGCGTCGACCTTCGCCGACCCCGAACGGGTCGCCTGGATCGAGACCAAGATCAAGCTCGGCCGGGTGGGCGAGATCGAGGATATCATGGGCGCCGTGGTCTACCTCGCCTCGGACGCCTCGGCGCTGGTGACCGGCGCGGCGCTGCTGGTCGACGGCGGATGGACCGCGGGCTGATGGCGAAGCCGCGCGTCACCTCCTCGGACGTGGCCGAACGCGCGGGCGTCAGCCAGTCCGCCGTCAGCCGGGTCTTCTCCGGCGCCTCGGCGTCGAAGGACACGATCGCCAAGGTGCGCAAGGCCGCGGCCGAACTCGGCTATCGCCCGAACGTGCTGGCGCGGTCGCTGATCACCGGGCGGTCGCGGATCATCGGGCTGGTGGTGGCCTACCTGGAAAACCAGTTCTACCCCGATGCGCTGGAACGCCTGTCGAACGCGTTGCAGGACAAGGGCTATCACGTGCTGATCTTCACCGCGTCCGATGACAGCGACGTCGAAAGCGTGATCGAGGAATTCCTGGATTACCAGGTCGACGGCATCGTCACCGCCTCGGTCTCGATGTCCGACGGGCTGGCGGCGCGCTGCCACGCCGCCGGCATCCCGGTCGTGCTGTTCAACCGCGGGCAGGACGACCCCAGGCTGTCCGAGGTGACGTCGGACAACGTGGCCGGCGCGCGCAGGATCGCCGGGTTACTCGCCGCGGGCGGGCACCGGCGCATCGCGCATGTCTCGGGCTGGCAGGGCGCCTCGACCGGGCGCGACCGGGCAGAGGGCTTCCGCGAGGGGCTGGCCGAGGCCGGGCTGGCGCCGCTGGCCGAGATCGACGGGCATTACCGCCGCGACACGGCGATGCAGGCGGCGCGCGACATCTGGCGCGAGGTGCGCCCCGACGCGATCTTCGTCGGCAACGACCACATGGCGTTCGGCGTGATGGACGTGCTGCGGGGCGAACTGGGCCTCGACGTGCCGGGCGACGTGTCGGTCGTGGGCTACGACGACGTGCCGATGGCGGGCTGGCCGGCCTACAACCTGACGACGTTGCGACAGCCGTCGGGCCGCATGGTTCAGGCCACGGTCGAGGCGCTGTTGTGCCGGATCGACGCGCCGGAGACCGAACCGCAGAAAATCAGGATCGACGGGCCGCTGATCGTGCGCGGCTCGGCACGTGTGCCGGAGGGTTGGCGATGAAGGGCTTCGACCAGAAATTCCGGGATTTTCCGGATTACATCATCCAGATCACTAGGGAGATCTGGGAAGACCGCGGCGTCGGCGCGCGGATGAGGGACTATTACCACCCCGACGTGGTGGTGCGCACGCCGATGGGGGTCTCGGTCGGCGAGGCCGGCATGACCGCGGCGACGATGGCGACGATCCACGAGTTTCCCGACCGCCAGTTGCTGGGCGAAGACGTGATCTGGTCGGGCACCCCGGACGAGGGCATGCTGTCGTCGCACCGGATCTATTCCACCGCGACGCATCTCGGATCGGGCGCGCACGGGGCGGCGACGGGGCGGCCCGTGGCGCTGCGCGCGATCGCCGATTGCTACGCCAGGGACAACCAGATCAGCGACGAGTGGCTCATTCGCGACTATGGCGCGGTCCTGCGCCAGATCGGCACCACGCCGCAGGACTGGGCCCGCGCCGAGATCGCGCGCGAGGGCGGGCCTGCCGCCGCGCGCCGCCCGCTGACGCCGGCAAGCGACCGCGAAGGCCCCTACAGGGGCCGCGGCAACGACAACGAATGGGGCGCGCGGCTGGCCGGCCTGCTGTCGCGGATGATGGCGGCGGAATTCTCGGTGATCCCGGCAGAGTACGACCGCGCCTGCCACCTGTCCTATGCCGGCGGGGTCGAGGGCCACGGCCATGCCGCGGCCGACCGGTTCTGGCTGCCGCTGCGCGCGGCGCTGCCCTCGGCCGCGTTCGAGGTGCACCACGTGATCGGCCGCGAGGACCCGATGATGCCGCCCCGCGCGGCGGTGCGATGGTCGCTGACCGGGCGGCATGACGGCTGGGGCGCCTTCGGCGCGCCGACCGGGGCCGAGGTGCATGTGATGGGCGCCACCCACGCCGAATTCGGCCCCTGGGGCCTGCGCCGCGAGTTCACGCTGTATGACGAGGGCGCGGTCTGGAAGCAGATACTCCTGCATGCCGGTGCCGCCTGACCGCGCGGCGTACGCGCTTGCGCCGGCGCGCGCCGCTGCTAGGGTGGCGCCGCCGCCGGAAGGCGTTTCGCGCCGACGCGATACCGACGTAATACCGACGTGATACCGACGTCGAAAACCGACCGATCCGGAGGACCCATGACGCAGATTCTCACCACCCATGTCGGCAGCCTGCCACGCTCGCAGACGGTCGTGGATTTCATCTTCGCCCGCGAACGAAACGAGCCCCACGACGTCGCCGCCTTCGACGCGGCGATGACGGCCGCGGTGGCGGAAACCGTGGAAAGACAAAAGGATGCGGGCGTCGGCATCGTCTCGGACGGCGAGACCTCGAAGATCAGCTATGCCACCTACGTCAAGGACCGCTACACCGGGTTCGAGGGCGATTCGCCGCGGAACGCGCCCGCCGACCTGAAGCGGTTTCCCGGCTTTCTGAGGCGTCTCGCCGACGACGGCGGCACCCCGCAATACGCCCGCCCGATGTGCGTCGGAGAGGTCAAATCGAAAGGACAGGGCGAGCTGGAGAAGGACATTGCCAACTTGAAGAAGGCGATGCAAGCACATGGAATCGAAAGGGGTTTCATGAACGCGGCATCGCCCGGCGTGATTTCGCTATTCCTGCAAAACCAGCACTATTCGAACAGAGAGGCCTATCTGGCCGCGCTGGCCGACGCGATGCGGGACGAATACCGCACGATCGTCGCGGCCGGGCTCGACGTGCAACTCGACTGCCCGGACCTGGCGCTGTCACGGCACATGCTGTTCAACGAGCTTTCCGACGACGAGTTCGTCAAGGTGGCCGAAACCCATGTCGAGGCGCTGAACCATGCGCTCGACGGGATCGACCCGGCGAAGGTGCGGGTGCATATCTGCTGGGGCAATTACGAGGGCCCGCATGTCTGCGACATCGACATGGACAAGGTGTTCGCGACATTGATGAAAACCCGCGCGCGCTATGTCCTGTTCGAAACCTCGAACCCGCGCCACGCGCATGAATGGACCGTGTTCCGCGACCGCAAGGCCGAAATTCCAGACGACAAGATCCTGGTCCCCGGCGTGGTCGACACCACCACCAATTTCGTCGAGCATCCCGAACTTGTCGCCCAGCGGATCGAGCGTTTCGCGGGCATCGTCGGCGCCGACCGGGTGATCGCCGGGTCGGATTGCGGCTTTGGCACCTTCGCCGGCTTCGGCGCGGTCGACCCCGACATCGCCTATGCCAAGCTCGCGACGCTGGCCGAGGGCGCCGGCCTGGCCGCCGCGAGGCTCTGAGCGCGATGAACGAGCCGCTTCTTCTGCTTCCGGGAATGATGTGCGATGCCCGGCTGTTCTGGCCGCAGATCGCCGCGCTTTCGGCCGAACGCGCGGTGCAGGTCGCGCCGATCACCCGCGGCGACACCGTCGAGGAGATCGCCCGCCAGGTCGTCGCCGGCGCGCCCGAGCGCTTTGCCCTGGCCGGGCTCAGCATGGGCGGGATCGTCGCGATGGAGGTGCTGCGCATCGCCGGGCCACGGGTCACGCGGCTGGCGCTGATGGACACCAATTGCCAGGCCGAGATGCCGAACGTCGCCGCCGCGCGCGAGCCGCAGATCGCCCGGGTCAGGGCGGGGCGGCTGGAAGAGGTGATGCGCGACGAGATGAAGCCCAACTACCTGGCGCCCGGGCCGGGCCGGATCGAGGTGCTTGCGACGGTGATGGAGATGGCGCGCGACCTCGGCCCCGAGGTCTTCATCCGCCAGTCGCGCGCGCTGCAGCGCCGCCCGGATCAGCAGGCCACGCTGCGCCGGTCAAAGGTCGAAGCGCTGATCCTGTGCGGCGAGCACGATGCGCTTTGTCCGGTGCGCCGGCACGAATTCATTGCGCACCTGATGCCGAACGCCCGGCTCGAGATCGTCGCCGACGCCGGGCACCTGCCGACGCTGGAACAGCCTAGTGAAGTTTCGGCCCTGCTGCGCCGTTGGCTTTCTTCGCCCGTTTCGGAGCCTGCCTGACCGCCTTGGCCTTCTTGACCTTCGCGGCCTTGGGCGGCTCGGCGGGGGCCTCGATCGCGGCTTCGGCGCCACCGGCCCCTGCGGCGGCCGGTTCGGCCCGGGGCTCTTCCTCGGGCGCCTTGGCGCGCGCCGCCTTGCGTTCGGACGAGACGCTGCTGGGCGCGGCGTTGGCGTCGATGAAATCCAGCACCAGCGGACGGATGTTGTTGCGCCAGGACTTGCCGGCGAAGATGCCGTAATGCCCGGCGCCGGGTTCCAGGTGGCTGGCCTTGCGGTCCTCTGACAGCCCGGTCAAGAGGTCGAGCGCCGCCAGGCACTGCCCCGGCGCGCTGATGTCGTCCTTCTCGCCCTCGACAACCTTGACCGCGACGTCGGTGATCTTGCCGATGTCGATCCGCTGGCCGTCGACGGTGAACTCGTTGCGCGCGATCTCGCGCGACTTGAAGATGCGGTCGACGGTCGAAAGGTAGAACTCCGCCGTCATGTCCATCACGGCAAGGTATTCGTCGTAGAACCGGTTGTGCGTATCGTGATCGCTTGCCTGGCTCTTGGCGACGCGAATGATCTGCTCCGAGAACGCCTTTGCGTGGCGGCTGGCGTTCATCGACATGAAGCCGGCAAGCTGCAACAGCCCGGGATAGACCATGCGCCCGGCGCCGGCATACTTGAAGCCGACGCGCTGGATCGCCAGCTTTTCAAGCTGGCCCATCGTGACGCGGCGGCCGAAGTCGGTGACGTCGGTGCGCGCGGCATCGGGGTCGATCGGCCCGCCGATCAGCGTCAGGCTGCGGGGCTGCGCCTTGGGGTCGTGCTCGGCCAGCCAGGCGGTCGCGGCCAGCGCCAGCGGCGCGGGCTGGCAGACCGCGATCACGTGGGTCGAGTGCCCGAGCGCGCGCATGAACTCGATCAGGTAACGCGTGTAGTCCTCGACATCGAACTTGCCGCAGCTGACCGGGATGTCGCGGGCATTGTGCCAGTCGGTGATGTAGACCTCGCAGTTGACGATCAGGCTTTTCACCGTCGAACGCAGAAGCGTCGCGTAGTGCCCAGACATCGGCGCCACCAGCAGCACACGGCGCGGCTGTTTCCTGCGGCCCTGGACGTGAAAGTGCAGCAGGTCGCCGAACGGCCGCCTGACGATCCGCTCGATGTCGACCAGGTGGTCGCGCCCATCCTCGCAGGTGAAGGTGCGGATGCCCCAGTCCGGTTTCGACACCATGCGGGCGAATGTGCGCTCTGTCACATCGCCCCAGGCCGCGACAATCTGAAAGAACGGGTTCGGAAAAAGCCCTGTGATCGGATAGGATCCCATGGCCAGGGCGGTCGCACCAAGCCACTGGTTGGTGTTACGCACTGTCTCCATGAGGTCGTATGTGGCCATATAGCGCATGTCTAGTGACTCCGGTTCCGAACTCGGCGGGGAACATCGCCTTTCCCCCCAGACGAGGCGACGCTATGCTGCAAGTGCAAAATACGCGGAATTGTACCGATGACAACTGAAGAAAATGTCACAGAGCCCGATCTGGACCAATTGAACGCAAATCTCGCGAAGATCGAGGATTTGTCGCAACGCTTGGTTGCCGCGCTTGCGAACAAGCGGCAGGTCTCGCCCAGCCTGCAGAGTCCCGGGCACGAATTGTACATGAAGGCGGCGGCGGCCTATGTCGCGGAAATGATGCAGAACCCGGCCAAGCTGATCGAGCATCAGGTCAGCTATTGGGGCAAGTCGCTCAAGCACTACGTCGAGGCGCAGCAGGCGATGGCGCAGGGCGGCAAGGCGCCCGAGGATGCGACGCCCGGCGACAAGCGGTTTTCCAATCCGCTGTGGCAGACCAATCCCTATTTCAACTTCATCAAGCAGCAATACATGCTGAATTCCGACGCCGTCGAAAGCGCGGTCAGGGGGCTCGAGGGCGTCGATCCCAAGGAAAAGCAGCGCATCGAGTTCTTCTCGCGGCAGATCCTCGACATGTTCTCGCCGACGAATTTCCTGGGCACCAACCCCGAGGCGCTGACCCGGGCGGTCGAGACCAACGGGCAGTCGCTGGTCGACGGGCTCGAGAACCTCGTGCGCGACATCGAGGCGAACGAGGGCGACATCCAGGTCACGCTGGCCGACAAGAACGCGTTCCAGGTCGGCGGCAACATCGCCACGACCAAAGGCAAGGTCGTGTTCCGCAACCGGATGTTCGAGCTGATCCAGTACGCGCCCAAGACCGAGACGGTGCACAAGACCCCGCTGCTGATCTTCCCGCCCTGGATCAACAAGTTCTACATCCTCGACCTGAAGCCGCAAAACTCGCTGATCGGCTGGATCGTCGAGCAGGGCTATACGCTCTTTGTCGTAAGCTGGAGGAACCCCGACCCCAGCTATGCCGATGTCGGGCTCGATACCTACATCCAAGAGGGCTATCTGGTCGCGGTCGACGAGGTGAAGAAGATCACCGGCGAGAAGGAAATCAACGCGATCGGCTATTGCATCGCCGGGACGACGCTGGCGATGACGCTGGCCTACATGCACAAGACGGGCGACAAGTCGATCAAGTCGGCCACCTTCTTCACCACGCTCACCGATTTCTCCGACCAGGGCGAGTTCACGCCGTTTCTGTCCGACGACTTCGTCGACGGGATCGTGCGGGAATGCACCGAAAAGGGCATGCTGGATTCGTTCTTCATGTCGCGCACCTTCTCGTTCCTGCGCTCGAACGACCTGATCTACGGCCCGGCGATCCGCAGCTACATGCTGGGCGAGGCGCCGCCGGCCTTCGATCTGCTGTTCTGGAACGGCGATTCGACGAACCTGCCGGCGCGGATGGCGATCGAGTACCTGCGCTGGCTTTGCCAGGACGACAAGTTCGCCCGGGGCGAGATCGAGATTCTGGGCGAGACGCTTTCGCTGGCCGACGTCACCCTGCCGGTCTGCGCCATCGCCTGCGAGACCGACCATATCGCGGCGTGGAAGTCGAGCTATGACGGCGTGCGCAAGATGGGGTCGAAATCCAGGACCTTCATCGTGTCGGAATCGGGCCATATCGCCGGCATCGTGAACCCGCCCTCGAAGAAGAAGTACGGGCACTACACCAACGAGGACGTGGGCCCCACGCCCGAGGACTGGCTGGACGGCGCCGAGTTCCACGAAGGGTCCTGGTGGCCGCGCTGGGAGGAATGGCTCGCCAAGCGCTCCGGCAAGCAGGTCGAGTCGCGCGAGATGGGGGATTCGGACCATCCGCCGCTCGCAGATGCCCCCGGAACCTACGTTCGCGAGCAAAAAGACAAATAATGCCAATGGGTTGAAATTTTTTCTGCAGTGCAGCAAAAAACACTTGAAATGCTGCGCCGCAGAATGCATATTCTTTGCAGTTGCAGAAACGCGGGGCTGGCCCGCGAGAACCGGAGTGAGACCCATGGCTGCGAAGACCAACGAATACACCAAGCTGATGAAAGACGTCCTCGGCGCGTTCCCGGTCGACATGACCGCGGTGCAGGACGCCTTCAAGACCCAGGCCACCCTCGGCGACAAGCTGTCGAAGGTCGCGCTGGAAGCCGCTGAGAAGTCGACGGAAATCTCGACCAAGTGGACCAAGGACACGCTGGCCAAGGTCGCCGCCGTGACCGCGGCCAAGGAAGACCCGTCGGACTACGGCAAGGCCCTGACCGATTTCGCCTCGGCCCAGGCCGAGATGGGCGCCGAGACCATGGCCGCCTTCGCCGAAGTCGCCAAGAAGGTGCAGATGGAAACCGTCGAGCTGATGCTGGCCGCCGGCAAGGACATCTCGGAAGATGCCACCGCCGCCGTCAAGAAGGCCACCGCCGAGGTGACCGCTGCCGCGAAGAAAGCCACGGCTGCCGCGAAATAAGCGTTTCTTCACAGCACTATACCGGACCTCCTCCCTGCCGGTATGCTGAACTGGGGCGGGCTTTATGCCCGCCCTTTTATTTTGTGCCGCAACGCAGTAAGGTTCGCTGCACCGCCAAACGGTTAGGGGACCCACATGGCATCCGAAGCGCCCTTGCTGATCAAGCGCTACGCCAGCCGCCGGTTGTACAACACCGAGACCAGCGACTACGTGACGCTCGACGATATCGCGAAGTTCATCCGCGAAGGCCGCGACGTGCAGATCATCGACCTGAAGTCCGGCGACGACCTGACCAGGCAATACCTGTTGCAGATCATCGCCGACCACGAAAGCCAGGGCGAGAACGTGCTGCCGATCAACGTGCTGACCGATCTCGTGCGCAGTTACACGACCGAAGTGCAGTCGGTCGTGCCGCAGTTCCTGGCCGCCAGCTTCGAGTTGCTGCGCAACGGCCAGTCGAAGATGATGGAAAGCTTTTCCAACCCGATGTCCGCGATGCCCGGTTTCGAGGCGATGAAGGCCCAGCAGGAAGCGTTCCTGAAGGCGATGACAGGCAGGTGGGGCAAGCCCGAGGGGTCCGAAGAGGGCGAAGCGCCGTCCAAGGGCGAGGACCTCGACGACATCAAGCGCCAACTGGCGGAACTGCAGGCCAAACTTGCGAAAATGGGCGAATAGCCGCTCAGATCACGCCGAAATAGCCCGCCCCAAGCGCGGCGACCACCGACAGCGCCATCAGCACCAGCGCCGGGTCGACCGGCCTTGCCGCCGGTCTGGCGGGCTGGGGCATCTCGCGTCGCGCCAGATCCTCTGGTTCGGCAAGCCGCGGCAGCACGCCGCCGATCCGCCGCTCTTGCCGTCGATTTCCCCGTTGTGCCGACATTGAATACCTCACTACCAATACGCGAACGTCACAGCTATGATCGTCGTTAAGATTGAACCACAATCTAGCAGCATTTCCTTCAAATTGGAGAATATTCGCGAATATGCTTAACGCCGGGTTAAGCATGCGCGGTCATTCGCCGATCTCGATCGGAACGCTCTGCAGCAATTCGCCGGTCGCGGCGCTGAACACCAGGATTTCGCTGTCTCCGGTGACCACGGCGTACCATCCCGGGCCGTGCGTGACGGCGACGGGGATGGTGCCGTCGGGCAGGCGGACCGTCTCGGGCAGCGGCGCCGCCACCTGTCCGGGGAAGCGGGTGACAAGGAATCCGATCAGCACTATGAACCCGACGATCATCACCGCCGTCAGCACCGTGACGAGCAGCCGCAAGAGCTTCAGCGCCCTGACCTCGCCTTCGGGAGCCTCATCCATGTCCGTCACCCGCCTTCTGGTCACGATCGGTGCCGATCCGCCGTCGCGGCTTGATAAGGCATTGGCCCGCGACGTGCCAGAGGCGGCCGCGCTCAGCCGCTCGCGGCTGGCCCGGCTGATCGCGGACGGCGCGGTGCTGCGCGGCGGCGCGGCAGTGACCGACGCCCGCGCGCGGGTCGCGGCGGGCGAGGTGCTCGAGCTGGTGCTGCCCGCGGCCGCCGAAACCGACATGTCGCCCGAGGCCATCGCGCTGGACGTGGTCTTCGAGGACGACGAGGTGATCGTGGTGAACAAGCCCGCCGGCATGGTGGTGCACCCCGCGCCGGGCTCGCCCGCGGGCACGCTGGTCAACGCGCTTCTGGCGCATTGCGGCGACCGTCTGGCCGGGGTCGGCGGCGCAAGGCGCCCCGGCATCGTGCACCGGATCGACAAGGACACCAGCGGGCTGATCGTCGCCGCCAAGACCGACCGCGCGCACCACGCGCTGGCCGCGCAATTCGAGGCGCACGAGGTTCGGCGAGAGTACCTGGCGCTATGCCACGGCGCGCCGGACGCCGCCGACCCGCGGCTGGGCGGGCTGCGCGGCGTCGGGTTCGAGCCCGGCGGCGTCATGCGGATCGCCACCCGGCTGGCGCGCCACAAGACCGACCGCCAGCGCCAGGCCGTGCTGTTCCAGGGCGGCCGCCACGCGGTGACGCGCGCCGCCGTGGTCGAGCGTTTCGGCACGCCGCCCGCCGCGGCGCTGGTCGCCTGCCGGCTGGAAACCGGCCGCACCCACCAGATCCGGGTGCACATGGCCTATGCCGGGCACGGGCTGATCGGCGACAAGGTCTATGGCGGACGCCGGAAACTGTCGGCCAGGGCGGTGGGCGAGGCCGCCGCCGCGGCGGCCGCCGCTTTCCCGCGCCAGGCGCTGCACGCGGCGAAACTGGGCTTCCGCCACCCGGCCGGTAACGAAATCTTAAGCTTTGAGGCGGAAATGCCTGTGGACATGGCGGCGCTGGTCGATATCCTGCGCCGCTCACCGTCCGACACAACGGCGTGAGAATCCATGACAGCATTGGCAAAGCGGCTGAAAACGTCACATGTTGCGGTGTCGGAAATGTTGACGGCAGCATCTTGAAACGCTGAGAACCCGGACATAGGTCAATGTTAAGGCTCGAAACATTCGGGTTAGCAGAGGGACGACCATGAGCAATTACGCGAATCTTCCTGCCCCGTCCCCCGAACAGGGGCTGAACCGGTATCTCCAGGAGATACGGAAATTTCCGATGCTGGAGCCGGAAGAGGAATACATGCTGGCCAAGGCCTGGGTCGAGCGCGAGGATACCGGCGCAGCCCACAAGCTGGTGACCAGCCATCTGCGGCTCGCCGCCAAGATCGCCATGGGATACCGCGGCTACGGCCTGCCGCAGGCCGAGGTGATCTCCGAGGCGAACGTGGGCCTGATGCAGGCGGTCAAGCGGTTCGACCCGGAAAAGGGCTTCCGCCTGGCGACCTATGCGATGTGGTGGATCCGCGCCTCGATCCAGGAATACATCCTGCGCTCGTGGTCGCTGGTCAAGCTGGGCACCACCAGCGCGCAGAAAAAGCTGTTCTTCAACCTGCGCAAGGCCAAGGCGCGCATCGGCGCGCTGGAAGAGGGCGACCTGCACCCCGACAAGGTGGCCAAGATCGCCCACGACCTGGGTGTGACAGAGGACGAGGTCGTCAGCATGAACCGGCGGCTTTCCGGTGGCGACGCCTCGCTCAACGCCATGGTGGGCGGCGCCGACGGCGACAGCGCGACCGAGTGGCAGGACTGGCTGGAAGACGAGGACGCCGACCAGGCCGCGGCCTACGAGGCCAAGGACGAACTGGAATCGCGCCGCGAATTGCTGGCCGAAGCCTTGGGCGTGCTGAACGAGCGCGAGCAGGACATCCTGACCCAGCGCCGGCTGAAGGACAGCCCGGTGACCTTGGAAGAGCTGTCCGGCCAGTACGACGTCAGCCGAGAGCGCATCCGCCAGATCGAGGTGCGCGCCTTCGAGAAGCTGCAGAAGCGGATGAAGGAACTGGCGCGCGAAAAGGGCATGCTGGCCCGCGCCTGATCCGGATCCGGGCGCGCGCGGCGCCGCCGCGCCCATGCTGCGCTGCGGCGCTTGCACCTGGCGGGGCAGGCCAGTAGGAAAGGGCGAGCCGCCGGAGCGCCGCCCGATGTCGATGCTGTCGACCTTCCTCAAGCCAATGCATCCCGAAGGCTGGCGATTCGTTGCCATCTTTTCGGCGGCGGCGCTGCTGCTCTTCTGGCTCTGGGCGCCGCTCGGCTGGATCGGGCTGGGGCTGACGGTCTGGTGCTACTATTTCTTCCGCGATCCGGTGCGCGTGGTCCCCGACGCCGCGGGCCTGGTGGTCAGCCCCGCCGACGGCGTGGTGTCGCAGATCGGCCCCGCGGCACCGCCGCCCGAGATCGGGGCCGGGACCGCGCCGCTGACCCGGATCAGCATCTTCATGTCGGTCTTCGACTGCCACATCAACCGCGCGCCGGTGCCGGGCCGGCTGGCGCGGATGGCCTACAGCCCGGGCAGGTTCCTGAACGCCTCGCTCGACAAGGCCAGCGACGAGAACGAGCGCAACGCGCTGCTGATCGAGGCCGAGAACGGCCGGCAGATCGTGGTGGTGCAGATCGCCGGGCTGGTGGCGCGCCGCATCGTGCCCCTGGTGCGCGAGGGCGCGGTGCTGGCCCGCGGCGAGCGGTTCGGGCTGATCCGCTTCGGCTCGCGGCTCGACGTCTACCTGCCCGAAGGCGCCGCGCCGCTGGTGGCGGTCGGCCAGCGCGCGGTCGCCGGTGAAACCGTGCTGGCCGATCTCGCCCTGCCGTCCGGCGCGCCGGCGCGCCGGGGCACGCGGGTCTGACCCCGGTGCGCCGCCGCCGTCCGCCCCGCGTCCTGGCGCTGCCGCAGGTCCTGCCGAACCTCCTGACCGTGGGCGCGATCTGCGCCGGGCTGACCTCGATCCGCTTCGCCCAGCAGGGGCGCTACGGCGAGGCGGTCGCGCTGATCCTGCTGGCGGCGCTGCTCGACGGGCTCGACGGGCGGCTGGCCCGGCTTCTGAAGGCCGAAAGCCCGATCGGCGCCGAACTCGACAGCCTGGCCGATTTCGTCAACTTCGGCGTCGCGCCGGGCTTTGTGCTGTATGCGTGGGTGCTGCACGCGGCGCCCGGCGCGGGCTGGGGCATGGTGCTGATCTATGCGATCTGCTGCGTGCTGCGCCTGGCGCGCTTCAACGTCGCCGCGCGGTCCGCCGCGCCGGCCGGCGGGCGCGGCGGTTTCGTCGGCGTGCCGGCGCCGGGCGGGGCGCTTCTGGCACTGATGCCGCTCTATCTCGGCCGGCTGCTCGGGGACGGGGCCGCGCTGCCGCCGCTGGCCGTCGGCGCCTGGCTGGGGATCGTCGGGCTTCTGATGATCAGCCGGCTGCCGACGCCGTCGCTGAAATCCGCGGTCGTCCGGGCCGAGCATGTCCGTTTCCTGCTGGTCGCCGGCGTCGCCGTCATCGCGGCGCTCTTCACCTGGCCCTGGGCGACGCTGCTTGCGGTGTCGCTTGCCTATCTCGTCGTCATTGCGCGCGCCGCCTGGCGCGAGCGCCGCAGCTTCGGGGCACGCCATGGAGCTTGAGGCCGTCGCGAAATCCTACCGTCGCTGGGCGCCGGTCTACGACATCACATTCGGGCGCGTGACCATGGCCGGACGGCGCCGCGCCACCGCGCATATCGGCGCCGCGGGCGGCGACGTGCTCGAGGTCGGCGTCGGAACAGGTATGGCGCTGCCGCTTTACCCCGAAGGCGTGCGCGTCACCGGCATCGACTATTCCGCCGAGATGCTCGACAAGGCGCGCGCCGCCGCCGCCGGGCTGCCGCAGGTCGCCGCGCTGCACCGGATGGACGCGCGCGAACTGGGCTTTCCCGACGCAAGTTTCGATTTCGTCGCGGCGATGCACGTGCTGTCCGTGGTGCCCGAGCCGGACCGCGTGGTGGCCGAGATGGCCCGCGTCTGCCGCCCCGGCGGGCAGGTCGTGATCGTCAACCACTTCTCGGGCTCGGGCGGCGTGATCGGCGCGCTCGAGCGTGTGGCCGCGCCGATGGCGACCCTGCTCGGCTGGCATTCCGATTTCCCGATCCGGCGCGTGCTGGGCGACCCGCGGCTCGGGATCGCGGAACACGCCAGCTTGCCGCCCTTCGGCATGATGACGTGGCTCGTGCTCGACCGGAAACGCGACGACGGAGCGGGCGCCGACGGGGCGGGCGCGCCGATCCGGGACGCAACCGCGCGCTAACAGGGTCCGGCGTTTCCAGACCCAATCCCGCACTAGCCAGCGGCGCGGCGGCGCACTAGCATCTGCCGGACGGAAATCCCGGGGGCAGAGCCATGACCGAACCGATCCGCTGGGGCGTACTGGGCGCCGCGAAATTCGCGCAGGACCACATGGCGCGCGCGATCCACGCCGCCGAGGGCGCCAGGTTCGCCGCGCTGGCGACCTCGTCGCCGGACAAGGCGGCCGGGTTCCTCGCCTTCCAGCCCGACCTCAGGCTGCACGACAGCTACGACGCGCTGCTGGCCGATCCGGAAATCGACGCGGTCTATGTGCCGCTGCCCAATCACCTGCACGTCGAGTGGACGCTGAAGGCGCTGGACGCCGGCAAGCACGTGCTGACCGAAAAGCCGCTGGCGATGCAGGCCGACCAGTTCGACGCGGTGATCGCGAAACGCGACGCGACCGGGCTCTTGGCCGCCGAGGCCTACATGATCGTGCATCACCCGCAATGGCAGAAGGCGCAGGCGCTCTACCGGGACGGCGCGATCGGCAGGCTGGTGCTGGTCGACGGCGTGTTCAGCTACGACAACCGCGATGATCCGGGCAACATCCGCAACCGGCCCGAGACCGGCGGCGGGTCGCTGCCGGATATCGGCGTCTACACCTTCGGCTCGGCCCGCTTCGTCACCGGCGAAGAGCCGCAGGCGGTTCAGGCGCATGTCCGGCGCGAGAACGCCGTCGACGTCTTCGCCCATGTCACCGCCGATTTCCCCTCGTTCCGCTATTCGTCGGTCACCTCGATGCGCATGTTCACCCGCCAGGAGATGGTGTTTCACGGCGAAGAGGGCGTGATTCGGCTGAGCTGCCCGTTCAACACGCTGGTCTTCGACCAGGCGGAACTGACGCTGGAACGCGCCGGCTTGGTGCGCGAGACCCATCGCTGGCCGGGGGTGAATCATTATGTCCGCCAGGTCGAGAATTTCGGCCGGACAATCCGCGAGGGTGCCGCCTATCCCAATCCGCTGGAGTTCTCGAAGGGCACCCAGGCGATGATCGATATGGTGCTCGCGGCCGAGGCCGCGGGCTGAGCGGGAGGGAAGCGCGATGCCGGCCACCGATGACGAGAAGTTCGAAGGACGCATGCACGGCCCGCAATTCGAGCCCGGGGCGAAGGAAGGGCTGTGGATGCGGCTGGTCTACATGGTGCTGATCTGGCTGATGATCCAGATCGCCCAGACCGTGCTGGGCGTGGCCACGGTGATCCAGTTCGTGGTGATGGCGCTGAACAAGGGCGAGCCGAACGAGCGGCTGGCCGATTTCGGCGAAAGCCTCGGCATCTGGGTCGCCAAGGCGGCACGCTTCCAGACCGCGGCGAGCGAGGTCAAGCCCTGGCCCTGGACCGAACTCGACTGACCGCGCCCGGCGCGCGCCGTTACGGGAACATCGGCCGGTTCAGCCGGTCCTCGATCCAGGCGTCGCACATGCCGTAGAATTCGAGGTCGTGCAGGAACCATTCGTGCAGGTTCTTGCGCGCCTTCTTCGACAGGCCCGGGATGATCTCGTCGCCGTGGTGCTGCGGCTTCTCGGCGTAGTGTCCCGCCCCGATCAGCCGCCGCAGCCCGATCAGGTCCTCGAGGAACCGGAAATCGTCGACATAGTTTTCCTGGCGGATGATGAACAGGGGCGGCGTGACGGCAAGGAAGTTGCCCGCGCCGGTAAAGCTGTCGGACTGGTTCACAGCGACGCCGCGGATCGACTTCATCGCGCCGAATGCCTTGTCGCCGGCCCGCCCGCGCTCGAACAGGCTTTCGGCCAGATCGTTGGCGTGCTCGAAATCGGCATAGGCCTGGCGTTCGTGGGGCGTGGCGTCGGACGGCGCGGTGCGGATCGCCTGCTTGCGGTCGTAGAAGGCCGAGACGAAGCGCGACACCGGATTGCGGATCGAGAACACGTATTCGTCGCCCTGCGGCAGGTCGCGGATATGCGATCCGTAGCCGTGCATCACGATCTTCATGATGTCCGAGGCGCGGTTGATCTCGCGGATCAGCGCGTCCACATGGACGCCGGGGAACGCCGCGACCTCAAGATAGTGAATCTTGTGGCGTAGCCCCAGAACTCCGGTCTGCACTGCCGTCAGTAGCGTCATTTCGGGGCCGTCCTACAACCCAAATCCAGTCAACCGTTCCAAGCCGGGCCCGCAAGATATCCGCAGCACCGTTCGACGACCCCGACGCGCGCGCGGCTGCGTGCGGCGGGACGAAAGTGCCGAACCGTAACAGGCGGACCTCGCTGGCGGCAATTACAATCGCGGTAATGAATGGCAATTGTTGCCGGCACGTGGCCGAAGCCGGGTATTTCTGGGGCAGGGCGGCGCCTGCGCCGGCCGGCCGGCACCGCGGCGGTTTGCTGCAAATCAAGGTGCGCGGATGCGATCTGCGGCAGGCTCGGGTCCGGACAAGAACGGGAGAGACCGATGAAACCGGTGCGCACGCTGGTGCTTCTGGCCAATGAACGCGAGGCGAGGCTTCTGGAAAACGATGGCGTGGGCAAGGGCCTGCGCCAGTTGCGCCATGTCGACCGCACGGCGCTGTCGGGCGAGGATATCGCCTATGCCGAGCGCCCGGGCCGGTCGCAGGCGGCACCGGGCGGCGCGCATCACGCGATGGAGCCTCCGACCTCGGAAATCCGGCAGAACCGCGAACGCTTCGCCGCCGATCTGACCGGGCTGCTCGAGGCGACCTGGAGGAAATCCGGCCACGACCGGCTGATCGTCGCCGCGCCGCCGAAGATGCTGGGCGCGTTGCGCGACCGGATGCCGAAGCCGCTGGCCGAGGCGCTGACCGGGGATATCGCGAAGGATCTTCTGCACACGCCGCTGGACGAATTGCCCGGGCATTTCGGGGACCTGGCGGCCTTCTAGGAAAGGGCTCGAGATGGCAAAGACGGAACGCGCTCCCGAAGAGGTCGTGCTGAAGGAACCGCACCCGGCAGAGCGGCGCGGCGCGCCCGAGGGCGAAGGCATCTGGCTGCGCGGGCTCTGGACGCTGATCCTGTTCGCGCTGTTCGGGATCGCCGAGTTGCTGGTGATCGCGGCGGCGATCCTGCAATGGGGCTGGATGCTGTTCGCCAAGGAGCGGAACCCGCAGATCGCCGCCCTCGGGCGCAGGCTCGGCGCGTGGCTGGCCAAGACCGCGCGGTTCCAGACCGGCGAGAGCGACGAAAAGCCGTTCCCCTGGACGCGGCTCGACTGATCGGCCGGGACGGTTTACGCCGCGCGCCGTCCCGCATTAGACTGCCGCCGAGCCGCCCGCGGCATGGCGGGCGGCGGCGACAGGGAAGGGGCCGGGATGGCCGGCGGATGGGCGCGCGACGGCGCGGTACAGGACCAGATCGAGGCCTCGGTCGCCGAGGAACTGGAGCGGATGCGCGCCCGCCGCGCGCCCTCGGGCGAAAGCCGGACCGAATGCGCCGAATGCGGCGAGCCGATCCCCGAGGCGCGGCAGAAGGCGCTGCCGGGGGTGAAGCTGTGCATCGACTGCCAGACCGAGCGGGACGGCCGCTTTGCGGCGCGGCCCGGCATCAACCGGCGCGGATCGAAGGACAGCCAGTTGAAGTGAGCGGCGTCCACGGGTTACCGGGCGGTTAACGGCGCATGCGCAGACCTGCCGCGAATCGGGGGGTTAACGCCTTATTTTGCTGGCAAATCCCATGTCGGTATTACGTATGTATTGCGTCGGTATTGCGTCGGTGCCGATGTCGGTGGGGCCCCTGGTTAACACACCGCGCGGTTGGGTCGGTTTCGGCGGGGTTTTGCCGCCTCGCGGAAGCCGCGCGATGGCCAGACCGCGGGGTGGCGACCCGATCTGTGTTCGGTGCGCTTTATCCCAGCCACATCCGCCGAACGCCGGAT
Organism: Rhodobacter sp.; assembly: GCA_041627895.1. Classification (GTDB taxonomy): domain Bacteria; phylum Pseudomonadota; class Alphaproteobacteria; order Rhodobacterales; family Rhodobacteraceae; genus JBFKQC01. The sequence goes on along the minus strand of JBFKQC010000008.1, from coordinate 60,217 downwards.
CGGTGCGCAAACGGTGGCAAAATCGCCAGCCCGTCGGGGCGGTCTGGCGATCGCGCGGCGGCCTTCGGCCGTGTTCCGCGCGGCAGGGGCGGTCGGGGGATGGTGAGGATTGCGAAGAGCGGTGCGTGTGCACACGCACCCTACGCCGTCTTATACTTTCTGTTTGCCGCGGTTTATCAACTCTCTTGGCCAATCGCCTGGAGTGGGCGTTCGCGTTCTGCCCGGCGCGAACAGCGGCCGAAGGCCGCCGCGCCATCGCCGACCCGCCCCACCGGGGCGGCGATTGGGTGAGGTCGGCGCTTCGGTCCGAAGTTGCGCGGGACCCGCTGGAAAAAGTGCGCCGGACAAACGTCGGCTCGCCACCCCGCGGGTCGGCGATGGCCCGGCTACGCCCCGCAAAGGCACCGCCCGTTCCAGGCCACTTCGCGGCCCGCGCGGTGCCACCAGGGCCCCTCTCGCCCCCGGCGGTAACGCGACAGTATGCCGTGCGCCGCGGCGCCTACGCCTCCATCCCCTCCAACACGTCGATGAACCCGGCGATCATCGACAGCCCCTTGTCCCAGAACGCCGGGTCGCCCGCGTCCAGTCCGAACGGCGCCAAAAGCTCCTTGTGGTGCTTCGAGCCGCCCGCCTTCAGCATCTCGAAATACTTCTCCTGGAACCCGTCGCCGCCTTCCTCGTAGACGGCATAGAGCGCGTTCACCAGGCCGTCGCCGAAAGCATAGGCGTAGACGTAGAACGGCGAGTGGACGAAATGCGGGATATAGGCCCAGAACGTCTGATAGCCGTCCATGAACTCGAACGCGGGGCCGAGGCTCTCGCCCTGCACGCTCATCCACAGCTCGCCCAGGTCGTCGGGCGTCAGCTCGCCCCGGCGGCGCGCGTCGTGCAGCTTGCATTCGAAATCGTAAAACGCGATCTGGCGGACCACCGTGTTGATCATGTCCTCGACCTTGCCGGCCAGCAGCACCTTCTTCTGGTCCTGGGTCTTCGCCGCGGCCAGCAGCTTGCGGAAGGTCAGCATCTCGCCGAAGACGCTCGCGGTCTCGGCCAGCGTCAGCGGGGTCGCGGACAAAAGCTCGCCCTGGCCGGCCGCCAGCCGTTGGTGCACGCCGTGGCCCAGCTCGTGCGCCAGCGTCATCACGTCGCGCGGCTTGCCCAGGTAGTTCAGCATCACGTAGGGGTGCACGTTGGTCACGGTCGGGTGCGCGAAGGCACCGGGCGCCTTGCCCGGCTTCACGCCCGCGTCGATCCAGCCCTTCTCGAAGAACGGCAGGGCGATCTCGGCCATCTGCGGGTCGAAGTCGCCATAGGCCTCGAGCACCAGCGCCCTTGCGTCGTCCCACTGAACGACGCGCTTTTCCTCCATCGGCAGCGGCGCGTTCCGGTCCCAGACCTGCAGCTTGTCGAGCCCCATCCATTTCCGCTTGAGCTCGTAATAGCGGTGGCTGAGCTTCGGGTAGGCCGCCACGACCGCGTTCCTCAGCGCCTCGACGACTTCCGGCTCGACATGGTTCGCCAGGTGCCGGCCGTGCTGCGGCGTCGGCATCTTGCGCCAGCGGTCCTCGACCTCCTTTTCCTTGGCCAGCGTGTTGTGCACGCGCGCGAAAAGCTTGACGTTCGCGCCGAAGACGCGCGCCAGTTCGCGCGCCGCCGTCTCGCGCAGGCCGCGGTCCTGCTCGGACAGCAGCGTCAGCGTGGCCTCGATGCTGCGCTCCAGCCCGTCGACGGTGAAGGCGAGCCCCGCGATGGTTTCGTCGAAAAGCTTGTTCCAGGCGCTCGCGCCGACGACCGACTGGTCGTGCAGGAACTTCTCCAGCTCGTCCGAAAGCTGATGCGGCCGCATCGCGCGCAGCCGGTCGAAGATCGGCCTGTAGCGGGCAAGCCCGGCATCGGCCGCGAACAGCGCATCCAGCGCCGCATCGTCGATCCGGTTGATTTCCAGCGAAAAGAACACCAGCGGCGTCGAAAAGCCGGTGATCCTGTCCTGGCAGTCGGAAAGGAACTTGGCGCGCCCCGGATCGGTGGTCTGCTGGTAGTACCTGAGCCCGGCATAGGACATGATCCGCCCCGAGACCTGGTCGATCTTCTCGTGCCTGAGGACGCATTGCAGCATTTCCCCCGCGTCGAGCCCGGCAAGCCGGCCTTCGTAGTCGTCGGCGAACTCTGCGCAGGCCTGCTCCAGCCAGTCCATGTCGCGCTTCAGCTCGGCGGCGTCCGGCGCGGGATAGAGATCGGATAGGTCCCAGACCGGCAGGTCGCCGAACTCGCTTTCGCTGGCGGCGTTGGCGTCGAAGACGGGGCGGGGCAGGTCGCGCATGGGGGCTCCTTTCGTCGCGGTTGGCCAGACATATGCCCACGGCGTGCCGGGGTTCAACCCGACCGGCGCATCCGGCCGCCCGCCGCGCGGCTCAGACCCGGTAAAGCGCGGCGGGATTGTCGACCAGGATGCGACGGCGCGTGGCCGCGTCCGGCACGGCGCGGGCGAAGGCGTCGAGCAGCACGCCGCTGTCCGGCGTCGCCGCATCGGCGAGCATGATGTGCGGCCAGTCCGAACCCCAGAGGCAGCGTTCGGGATTGGCGGCCGCCAGCGCGGCGACATGGGCGTCGGCGGCGTCGTAGGGCGCGCCGCACAGCCGGTAGACGCCCGAGAGCTTGACCCAGGCATGCCCCCCGGCCACCAGCCGGCAAAGCGCGCGGAACCCGGGTTCGTCGGGCCCCGCGCCGAGGTCGGGCCAGCCGATGTGGTCGAACACCACCGGCACAGGCAGCGCCGCCACGTCGCCGGCGATCTCGGCCATGTGCCTGTGCGCGTTCATCAGCATCTGGATGTGCATCCCCCGCGCGGCGAGGCGCGGCGCCAGCGCCTTCGCACCGGCCCAGCTCAGCACGCCGCCGTGGACGTAGTTCAGCCTGACGCCCGCGCACCCCGCCGCCGCCAGCGGGTCCAGTTCGGCGTCCTCCACCTCGTCGCGCACCAGGCAGATCGCCCGGAACCCCGCGCCCAGCCGGCGCACCGCCTCCAGCGTGATCCGGTTGTCGGCGCCGTAGAAGATCGAGTGCACCACGACCCCGCGCGCGATCCCGAGCGTCGTGCAATGGGTGCGGAAGGTCTTCAGCCAGCCCTCGAAGTCGCGCCCCGGCGCCGGGTCCTCGGCGCGGCCGTCCCAGAGCGGGAAGTCCTGCGCCCCGGCGAGCATGTGGAAATGCGCGTCGCAGGCGCCTTCGGGCATCGCGAAGGAGGGCGGCGCGGGCGGGTCGACGGGCGGCGGGCCGGCGGGTCTCTCGGTCATGGGCGGCAGGGTATGCCGGTTCCGGCGGCAGGCGCCAGTGGTGCCGGGGCCGGCCAGCGGCATGGCGCGGGTGCTGGGTGGCACCCCGATCGAGCCGAGCCGCGCGGGCGACCGACCGCGGGTGGGCGCAGCAACGGTTGCGGCGGGCGGTTTATCGTGCCGCCCCTCCCCAACTCCGGTTCGGGTGAGCGACGTTGCAGGAGCGCCCGCCCGTCCGGGCGGTCGGGCGCTCGCGCGGCGGCCTTCGGCCGCTGTTCGCGCGGATGGTCGCTTGCCACCAGCATCGGCGTCTCACCGCCCCAGCGCCGCCGCCATCGCGGGCACCGGAAAGCAGGTCGACGCCTGGCCTCGCGCCTCCTGCCAGCGCCCGATCGAGCGGCGGGTCTTGAAGCCCGGCAGCCCGTCCGCGCCGCCGACATCGTGGCCCATGCGCTCCAGCGCGCGCTGCATCGCGGCGATCTCGGCCCGCGTCATCCGGCCGACATTGCCCCAGGGGCGCGAGAAGTCGCCCATGCCGTACTGGATGCGGTCGCCGACATGGCCGACGAAAAGCGCGTAGTTGTCGCTGAAATTGTAGTCCTTGAGCACGTAGAAATTCGGCGTCACGACAAAGGCCGGCCCGTGCCGCCCGGCCGGCATCATCAGGAACCCCTCGCGGCCCCGCTCGTGCTCGGGGAAGGGCCGGCCCGAGACGCGGCGGATCCCCATCGCCTCCCAGTCGGCGATGCGGCGGCCCTGGTCGGGGCCTTCCAGCGCGCACGACACCGCGGCCGGCACCTCGACCTCGAAGCCCCAGTCGCGCCCCTTCACCCAGCCGTGCCGTTCGAGATAGCGCGCGATCGAGGCGATGGTGTCGGCCTCGGACCGCCAGATGTCGGCGCGCCCGTCGCCGTCGCCGTCGGCGGCGTACCTGAGAAAGCTGGACGGCATGAACTGCGGCTGGCCGAGCGCGCCGGCCCAGCTCGACCGGATCGCGGCCGACGGCGCATGGCCGGCCTCGGCGATCTGCAACAGCGCCACCAGCTCTGCCGCGAAATAGTCCCGGCGCTCGCCCATGAAACCGCGCGTCGCCAGCACCCGGAAGGCGTTGTGCGGGATCGCGACGCGGCCATAGCCGCTTTCCCGGCCCCAGATCGCCAAGATGATGCGCCCCGGCACGCCGGTCCGACGCTCGGCGGCGGCCAGCGCCGCGGCGTGGCGCGCCGCCATCTGCCGCCCGCCCGCGGCGGTGCCGGCGACCGCGGCGAAGTATTTCGACGGCGCGGCGAACTCGGCCTGGCTCGGCCCGCGCGGACGCGGGCTGGTGCCGGGCGGAACCAGGTTGGGCAGGCTCCAGTCCAGCGCAACGCCCCTGAGCGCGCCGTCGAACGTGGCCCGCCTCACGCCCTTCGCCCTGGCGCCGGGCCAGATCTCGCCTTCGAGCCAGGTCTGGAACTGGCGTTCGGCCGCGGCGCGATTCTGCGCCGGGGCGGGGGCGGCGACGACGGTCAGCAAGAGGACCATGAACAGGCGGCAAACGGTCATGACAACGGTTTTGACGCAGGACGCGGCGCGCTTCAACCGGCGCGTGACCGCGCCCGCCATCCGCCCCGGCCCGGGCGCGGCCGGCTGCCAAATCGTGCGCTTCCGCGCGCTCTGTTCACGCCGGTTGCAAGGCGACGCCGGAACCCCGGCGTGGCGCGGATGCCGCGGGCGCGCCGCCCGCGCGGCATCGGGTTTTGCCGCGCGGCGCTTGGCAGGGGGCCGGGGCTCGCCTAGGGTCGCGCCGGAACAGGACGGAGGACCGGGATGGCGGGCAGCGGATTGCGGCAGCGGATGCTGGCGGGCGAGGTGCTGGCGGGGACGTTTCTGAAGACGCCGGCCTATGAACTGGTCGAGGTGCTGGCGATGTCGGGGCTGGATTTCGTCTGCCTCGATGCCGAGCACGCGCCGTTCGACCGGGCGCGGATGGATGCCTGCCTGGCGGTGGCGCGGGCGCTCGGGTTCCCGGCGCTGGTGCGGGTCGGGTCGGGCAGCGCGGAAAACATCCTGCAGGCGCTCGATTCGGGCGCGACCGGCCTGGTGGTGCCGCATGTCTTCAGCGAGGAAAAGGCGCGCGACGTGGCGCGCTGGGCGCGGTTCGGGCTGCACGGGCGGGGCTATGCCGGCTCGTCGCGCTGGGCGGGCTTCGCCACGCGCGCGATGGGCGAGGTCCTGGCACAAACGGACGAGACCGTGGTGATCGCCCAGATCGAAGAGCCCGAGGGCGTCGCGGCCGCCGCGGCGATCGCCGCGGTCGAGGGGATCGACGGGCTGTTCATCGGGCCGGCGGACCTGACGGTGGCGTATGGCGCCGATGCCGGCGCCGCCGCCAGGCTCGAGACCGCGCTGGCCGACACGGGCCGGGCGGCGCGCGCGGCGGGCAAGGCCTATATGAGCTTTGTGCCCACGGTCGAAAAGGCCGCCGAGTGGCGGGCGCACGGGATGACGATGTTCTTCCATGCCTCCGAACACGCCTGGATGCTGAACGCCGCCAGGGACGTGGCCGCGGGGATTCACGCGCTGGACTGAGCCGCCTCAGCGATGCGCGGCGAAATGCGCCGCGGTGTCGTCGAAGATCCGCGTGCGCACCTCGTCGCGCTCCATCAGCACCTCGTGCTCGGCGCCCTCGACCAGTTCCAGCCGCCCGCCGGGCCAGCGCCCCATGCGGTCGTGGATCGGCTCGATGTCGACCACACGCTCGTTCGAGCCGAGCCAGGTGACCGTCGGCACGTCCGGCGAGGGCCGGCGCCTTGTGCGGCGGCACTCGATCAGCGCCTGGTAAAGCCAGTGCAGGCTGGGGCCGCCGAGGGCCAGTTCGGGATGCGCCCGCGTCTGGTTCCACATGTACTCGAACATCTCGCGGTCTGTGGTCAGCTGGTTGTCCTCGAACGGCGCCTCGTTGACGTAGGTCTCGGGCCGGGTGCCGGGGGCATAGGCGTGGCCAAAGCCCACCCGGCTGGCCGCCCAGCTGAGCGACCACGCCACCGGCCGCAGAAACCCCGAAAGGCGGATGCCCCACATCGGCGCGGTGAAGACCGCGGCCCTGACGTCGAGCCCGTTCATCAGGGCGCGAAGCCCGATCGCGCCGCCCATGGAATGCGCCAGCAGGTAATAGGGTTCCGGCAGGCCGCGCGCCCGCACGGCCCGAAACGTGGCGTCGAGGTCCATCTGGTAGTCCGAAAACCGCATCACATGGCCGGTGTTGCGATCGTCAAGCGCCCGGTCGGCCAGGCCCTGTCCGCGCCAGTCGATGGCCACGGTGGACAGGCCGCGCGCCCCCAGATCGCCGGCGGCGCGGGCGTATTTCTCGACATACTCGGTGCGGCCGGGGAACAGCAGCACCGTACCCTCGCCGCCCTCGGGCCAGATCGCGACCCGGATGCGCACCCCGTCCGCGGCGCGAAGCCACAGCGCCTCGGCGCTGCCGGGTCCTTGGGCCACTTCGCGGAAGAAGGGCGCGGGCTCGGTCATCTCAGGCCAGCGCCGAGCCCAGCGCCATCGCCTTGCCCATGTCGCCGTCGACCGAAAGCTTGCCCTGCATGAACGCCGAGGTCGGGTTCAGATCGCCCTCGAGGATCGCCTGGAACGTGTCGGCATCCGCGGTCAGCGTCACGTCGGCCGCTTCGTCGCCCGCGCGCACGCCCGAGGCGTCGAGCATGATCGCGCCCTCGCCCTCGATCACGAATTTCGCCGTGCCGTCGAAGCCGCCGCTCAGTTTCTCGGTCAGGGCCGCAACGGCGGCCTCGATGATGTCGCTCATGGATGCTCCTTTCATTGTGAGCCCGCCGGGCTCGCATTTCGCCGCGGGATCGCTACACTTCGCGTTATGAGTGGAATCCGGTCGATCTTCAAACCTGCCGTTGCGGTATTCTGCCTGGCTGCGGCGTTTTCGCCCATGGCCGCGGCGGAAGAACTCGACGTCGACACGCTGTTGGACCAACTGGCCGATCCCGCGGCGCCGAACTGGCAGCAGCTCGAGCGCCAGATCCGTTCCGAGTGGTCGAAATCCGGCTCGCCGGCGATGGATTTCCTGTTGCAGCGCGGGCAGGAGGCGCTCGAGGCAGAGGACTTCGACACCGCGCTCGAGCATCTCACTGCGCTGACCGACCATGCGCCGGACTTCGCCGAGGGCTGGAACGCGCGCGCGACCGCCTATTTCAACAAAAAGCTTTACGGCCCGGCACTGCACGACATCTCGATGGCGCTGCGGCTCAATCCGCGGCATTTCGCGGCGATGACCGGGCTGGCGGTGATCCTGCAGGACACCGGCATGCTGGAAGAGGCGCTCGAGGTCTGGCGGCTGGTCGAGGCGGCGCATCCGCACCGCCCCGAGATGCAGGACGCGATCAAGTCGCTGGAACTCCAGGTCGGCAGCCAGCCGCTGTGAGCGCCCCGGGACCGGCGGCTTTGCCGGCAAGGCTTGACAGGACGGGGCTGGGCGCTCTCCCATCGCGGCAAGGCTGGACCGCCGCGCGCACCCGGCGCCGGCGCTGACGAGGGAGACCGGATGACACGAGACCCGAGCCCCGATGCCCCGACGGTCCTGCGCCGGCACGGGCGCATTGTTCTCGGCGCGGCGGTGCTGCTGACGGCTTTCGCGGCTTCGGCCGGGGCGCAGGCGCCGCGGGTCGAGACCCGGCGGCTGACGCCCGATGCGATGGCGGCGCCGGAGACCTATTTCGGCACCGTCCGGGCGCGCGACATCGCCGGGCTGAGCTATGGCGCGCGGGGCTGCATCGTCGAGGTCGCCGAGGACGCAAGGCGCGAGCGGGTCGCCGCGGCCGGGCAGGTGCTGGTGCGGCTCGACGACCGGCGCTCGCTGCTGGCGCTGCGCACCGCCGAGGCGCGGGTGCTGGAGCTAGCCGCCGCGGTCGAGGAACGCCAGCTTGCGATCGAGGCCGCGCGCGCCGACGATCTGCGCCGCCAGCAGGACCTTGCCTTCGTCTCGGACGAGTTCCAGCGCAACAGCACGATGCTGGGCCGCGGCCTGATCAACGAATCCGCAATGGACGCGGTCGAACGCCGCTTCATGGACGCCACCTTTGCCGCCGAGCGCGCCAAGGAGGCGATCGCGAACGCTCTCGCCGCCAAGAAGCGCGCCGAGATCGCGCTGGAAATCGGCCGGCTGGAACAGCAATCGGCCGAGATCGGCCACGACATGCTGTATCTCAGGGCGCCCTTCGACGGGGCTCTGGTGGGGTTCGACGCCAATATCGGCGACTGCGTGCAGGAGGGCGCGCTTGCCGGGCGCATCTACGAGCCCGCCAGAAAGTCGGTCGACGTCTATTTCCGGATCAGCCGTCTGACCGGGACCCGGGCGACCGGGCTGGCGGTCGGTGCGCCGGTCCGGGTCAGGCGCGTCAACGGCCAGGACTGCGGCGGCGCGATCACCCGGATCGACACCGAGGCCGACGCCGAAAGCCAGTATGTCGAGGCGACCGTCGATGTCGAGGAGGTCTGCGCGCCGAGCCTGTTTCTGAACGAATCCGTGCGCGTCGAGGCCGCCGCGGACGCGGGCGGCGACGCCTATTCGGTGCCGAACAGCGCGATTTCCGGCGAGAACACGGTGTACCTGGTGGACGAGACCACGCAGCGCCTGGTCGCGGTCGCCGCCGAAGTCGTCCGGCGCGGCGACGAGACGTCGATCGTGCGGATCCCGGGTGCGGCGGGCCGGCTTCTGGTGACCGAAAGCGCGCCGGCGCTGGCCGACGGCATGGCGGTGGACGCGCTGTAGGGCCGGGACGCGGACGCAGTTCGGCGGGCCCCGATCGCGGGCACGAAAATGTGCTCGCAACGCCGGTCGCGTCCCGCCTCCGCCGGTTGCTGCGGCCGCGCGGCGGCGCTAAGCAGGGCGCGAGCAGAACACGGGCTTTGCGATGACAGAGCGAAGCGGGCGCATCGCGGCGGTGCTGGGCCCCACGAATACCGGCAAGACCCACTACGCCATCGAACGCATGCTGGGCTACCGGACCGGCGTGATCGGCCTGCCGCTGCGGCTGCTGGCGCGCGAGGTCTACGACCGGATCGTCGCGCTGCGCGGCCCCTCGGTCGTGGCGCTCGTGACCGGCGAGGAACGCATCGTCCCCGAGCGCACGCAATACTGGGTCGCCACCACCGAGGCGATGCCCGAGGGGCTGGGCCCCGATTTCCTGGCCGTCGACGAGATCCAGCTTTGCGCCGACCCCGAGCGGGGCCACGTCTTCACCGACCGGCTGCTGCGCGCCCGGGGCACGCACGAGACGCTGTTTCTGGGCAGCGACACGATGCGCGGCGCCATCGCGGCGCTGGTCCCCGGCGTCGAGTTCCAGCGGCGAGAGCGGTTTTCCACGCTCGTCTATACCGGCCAGAAAAAGGTCAGCCGGATGCAGCCGCGATCCGCCATCGTCGGCTTCTCGGTCGACCAGGTCTATGCGATCGCCGAGCTTCTGCGCCGCCAGAAGGGCGGCGCCGCGGTGGTGATGGGCGCGCTCAGCCCGCGCACCCGCAACGCCCAGGTCGAGATGTACCAGCAGGGCGAGGTCGACTATCTGGTCGCCACCGACGCCATCGGCATGGGGCTGAACCTCGATATCAACCACGTCGCGTTCTCGTCGCTGGCCAAGTTCGACGGCCGCCGGATGCGCCTGCTGGCGCCGAACGAGCTGGCACAGATCGCCGGCCGCGCCGGGCGGCACATGAACGACGGCACCTTCGGCGTGACGGGCGAGGCGGCGACGCTCGACGAGGGCGTGGCCGAGGCGATCGAAAACCACCGCTTCGCGCCGATCCGCAAGCTGCAATGGCGCAACGCGGCGCTGGAATTCGGTTCGGTCGAGGCGCTGATCGCCTCGCTCGAGGCCGGGTCCGACGACGAATGGCTGACCCGCGCGCGCGAGGCCGAAGACCTGATGGCGCTCAAGGCGCTGTCCGAACACGGCCACATCCGCGAAAGGACAGCCGATCCGCGCGCGGTCAGGCTGTTGTGGGACGTCTGCCGGATCCCGGATTTCCGCGGCATCAGCCACGGCGAGCATGCCGGGATGCTGGAGCGGATCTTCGGCTTCCTGCACGAATTCGGCCGGGTGCCCGACGACTGGCTGGCGCGCCAGGTCAAGCGCATCGACCGCACCGACGGCGATATCGACGCGCTGTCGAAACGGCTGGCCTATATCCGCACATGGACCTATGTCGCGCAGCGTCGCGGATGGGTCGACGACGAAAGCCATTGGCGCGGAGCGACCCGCGCGGTAGAAGATCGCCTGTCGGATGCGCTGCACGGCGCGCTGACGCAAAGATTTGTGGACCGGCGGACCAGCGTGCTGCTTCGCCGGCTCAAGGAGAAGGAGGCCATGTTGGCCGAGGTGAACGACAAGGGCGAGGTGACGGTCGAGGGCCAGTTCGTGGGCCGCCTCGAAGGGTTCCGGTTCCGCCAGGACGCGAGCGCGACGCCGGACGAGGCCAAGACGCTGCGCCAGGCCGCCGTGCAGGCGCTGCGCCCCGAGTTCCACCTGCGCGCCGACCGGTTCTACAACGCCCCCGATACCGAGATCGACTTTACCGACCAGGGCGGGCTGATGTGGGGCGAGCATGCGGTGGGCAAGCTCGTCGCCGGCGCCGAGACGCTGAGACCCCAGGTCGAGCCCTTCGTCGACGACGAGGCCGGGCCGGACGTGGCGCAGAAGGTCGCGCGCCGGCTGCAGCATTTCATCGACCGCAAGGTCGCGACGCTCTACGAGCCCCTGCTGGCGATGCAAAAGGACGAGGCGCTTGCCGGGCTGGCGCGCGGCTTTGCCTTCCGGCTGGTCGAGGCGCTGGGCGTCCTGCCGCGCGACGCGGTGGCGGGCGAGGTCAAGGACCTGGACCAGGACGCCCGCGGGCTTCTGCGCAAGCACGGCGTGCGCTTCGGGCAATTCACCATCTTCATGCCGCTCCTGCTGAAACCCGCGCCGACGCGGCTGCGGCTGGTGCTCTGGTCGCTGGGGCAGGGGCTGGCCGAGTTCCCCGACAGCCCGCCGCCCGGGCTGGTGACGATCCCGTCGATGCAGGACGCGCCCGAGGCCTATCACACGATGGCCGGCTACCGCGCCGCCGGCGAACGCGCGATCCGCATCGACATGCTGGAACGCCTCGCCGATCTGTTGCGCGCCGAGGACAGCCGCCGCGGCTTCGAGGCGACGCCCGACATGCTGTCGATCACCGGCATGACGCTGGAGCAGTTCGCCGACCTGATGCAGGGGCTGGGCTATGCCGCCGAACGGGGCGAGCGCGACAAGGCCAGGCCCGCGCCGCAGCCCGCCGCCGCGGAGGCCGCCGCGCCGGGCGCCGAGGGCGCCAGCGAGGTTGACGCGGTGCCCGAGGCGGCCGGTGTCCCGGCGGAACCGCCGGTCGAGGTCGATCACGACACGGGCGGCGCCACGGAAGCCGAGGCGCAACCCGCCGCCGCCGCCGGGCCCGAGCCGCATCCCGGTGCCGCGGGCGCCAGCGAGGCCGAGGCGGTGCCGGACGCCGCCGGAACCGGGGCGGAAGGCCGGGCCGGCGATGCCGCAGACGCGGACGCCGGGCCGGAGACCGAGGTCTTCTTCACCTTCACCTGGGGCGGCTTCGCGAAGCGGCGCGAGGGCCACCGCCAGCAGAAGGACGGGCGCCGCGGCGGCAAGCCGGGCAAGCCGAAGCCGCAGGGCAAGCCGCGGCGCGGCCCGAAGCCCGAGCGCCAGGGCTCGAAGAGCTTCGAGGCGCGCCCGCCGAAGAAGGACAAGGGCATCGACCCCGACAACCCCTTCGCCGCTGCGCTGATGGGGCTGAAGAGCAAGGAATGAAACGCCCCGGGGCGTTTCGGTGCGCCCTGCAGCAAGGCCCGTGGACGGGCCTTGCAAGCGGTTTCGAAACCGCTTGCGCGGCGCGTCCCACCGCGGCGCGCCGGTCATGACCGAACCCCGCCCGACGATGCGGATCGACAAGTGGCTCTGGTATGCGCGGTTCTTCAAGACCCGCGGGCTGGCGAGCCGTGCGGTGGCCGCCGGCCGCGTGCGGGTCAATGCCGAACGGGTCGCCAAGGCCGCGCAGGCGGTGGGGCCGGGCGACACGCTGACCTTTCCGCAGGGACGCCGCATCCGCGTGGTGCGGATCGTCGAACTGGGCTCGCGCCGCGGCCCCGCGCCCGAGGCGCAGGCGCTCTACGAGGATCTCACGCCGCCGCCGCCCGGGACGTCCGCCGGCCTCGCCAACCCCGCCGGCCCGCGCTACGACCGGGGCGGGCGGCCCACCAAGAAGGACCGGCGCCGGGGCGACCAGGCGCGCCGGTTCGACCTTGAATGATCGGTGCGGCTGATCTAGCTAGACGGGCGAGCCGAAAAGCGAACGCCCCCATGACCTATATCGTCAACGACAACTGCATCGCCTGCAAGTATACCGACTGCGTCGAGGTCTGCCCCGTGGATTGCTTCTACGAGGGCGAGAACATGCTGGTGATCCATCCCGACGAGTGCATCGACTGCGGCGTCTGCGAGCCGGAATGCCCCGTCAACGCGATTCTGCCCGATACCGAGCCCGACACCGAGAAATGGGTCGAGTTCAACCGCAAGTATGCCGAGCAATGGCCGGTGATCATCACCAAGAAGGATCCGCTGCCAGAGGCCGAGGACCGCGACGGCGAGACCGGCAAGCTGGAGAAATACTTCTCGCCCAATCCGGGCGAGGGCGGCTGAGCGCTGATTCGGTGCGTCAGCATCGCTGACGCAGTGCGCCGGCCCGCGACGAACCGGAAATTCCGCTGCCAATTCCCTGAATTCAGCGGAGAAATGCCGGTTGACCCAGCGCCAGTCTTTGAAAAGCCGCGGGTTTTTGTTATATTAGGACAACAGAAACGCCGGAAACCTGATGTCAGCCGCAGGGACCTGTTCCTGAGGATGGCTTTTTTGGCGCCGAATTGGGGGTCGGCCGGGGCGCGGCGCGCCCGTCCCCCGCGGCCGCCGAAGCTGATGGGGACCCTTCGAGGAAGGACGCTGCTTGATGAGCAAGGCCAGGAAGAACGATTTTCGCCCGAACGACTTTGTCGTGTATCCCGCGCATGGTGTGGGCAAGATCGTCTCGATCGAGGAACAGGAGATCGCCGGCATCACGCTGGAGCTGTTTGTGATCTCGTTCGAGAAGGACAAGATGACGCTGCGCGTGCCGACGCACAAGGCGACCGAGGTGGGCATGCGCACGCTGTCGTCCCCCGATGTGGTGTCCAAGGCGATGACCACGCTGAAGGGCAAGGCGAAGGTCAAGCGCGCGATGTGGTCGCGCCGGGCGCAGGAATACGAGCAGAAGATCAATTCCGGCGACCTGATCGCGATCGCCGAGGTGGTGCGCGACCTGCACCGCACCGACGACCAGCGCGAGCAGTCCTATTCCGAACGCCAGCTCTACGAGGCCGCGCTCGAGCGGCTGACCCGCGAAGTGGCGGCGGTCTCGGGCTCGGACGAGCTGGCCGCGCAGAAGCAGGTCGACGACGTGCTGGTAAGCCGCGCCGCCTGAGCCGCGGCACGACGCCGGAATTCGCCGCCGCCTTCGGGCGGCGGTTTTCGTTTGCTGCCGGGCGTATTGCGGCATTTGTGGGCGACCGCCGGCGGCCGCTGCCGAATTGTGCGCTTCCGCGCGCTCTTTTGACAGCCGGCTTCGAGGCGACGCGATGCGGTGGGGGCGCGTGGGCGGCGGGCGTGGCGCCTGCGTATTTCCGACGAGAAGAAGCACGGGACGCCGATCAGTTCGGCGGCGGACGCGCCTCAGGCGGCCAGGGCCACCAGGATCGCGACCTCGGCCACCTGCTGCGCGGCGCCCAGGACATCGCCGGTCTGGCCGCCGAGCCTGGCCCGCGCGATCATCCCGCAGGCGGCGGTCGCGACCACGAGCACGAGCAGCGACGGCCAGAGCGTGGCGCCGAGGAAGGGCAGGGCGGCCAGCGCGGCGAGGCCCAGCGCCGCGGCTGCGGTGGTGCCTGACGGGCGCCCCGTCGCGGCGGAAAGCCCGGTGCCGCGGGCGTTCGGCAGCGCCCACATCAGCGCCGGCATCGCGGCGCGCGACAGCACCGCGGCGCCGATCAGCGCGGCCGGCGCGGCGGCGGAGAGGCTCGCCAGCGCGGCCCAGCGCAGCCCCAGCGACAGGACCAGCGCGACCACCCCGTAGCTGCCGATCCGGCTGTCGGCCATGATCTCGAGCCGCCGCGCGCGGCTTTGCCCGCCCCAGAGCCCGTCGGCGGCGTCGGCGAGCCCGTCCTCGTGCAGCGCGCCGGTCGCCAGCACCAGCGCCGCCAGCATCAGCCCGGCGGCGAGCGCCGGGGGCAGGGCGCCGGCCAGCCAGCCGACCAGCGCGGCGATCAGCCCCACGGCGAGCCCGGCCAGCGGATAGGCCCAGGCGGCGCGGGCGCCGCGGTCCGCGGCGGCCCGGGCGGCGGGCACCGGCAGCCGGGTCAGCAGCATCAGCGCCGCGCCGATGTCGCCGGGGCGGAACGGTCGGGTGTCGCGATCAGGCATCGGGGTGGTCGAATGGGGCTGTTCGGGTCATCGGCCAAGCGATAGAGCGGGGCGAGGCCCGAAGCAACGAGGACGTGATGCCAGAGACCGCGCCCGACACCCTGGACGGATACCGCGCGCTTCTCGGCGCGCTGCCCGCGCCCGACGCGGCGGCGGCGGACGGCGCGGCGGCGCGCAACGGGCAGCTTACCAAGCCGCCGGGCTCGCTGGGGCGGCTCGAGGACCTGGCGGTCTGGTATGCCGGCTGGCGCGGCGACCCGCGCCCGCGCCTGGCCGCGCCGCAGGTCGTGGTCTTCGCCGGCAACCACGGCGTCGCGGCGCGCGGGGTGTCGGCCTTTCCCGCCGAGGTGACGGTGCAGATGGTGGCGAATTTCCGGGCCGGCGGCGCGGCGATCAACCAGCTTGCCCGTGCCTTCGGGGCGCGGATCGACGTGCACGCGCTGGACCTGGACAATCCGACGGCGGATTTCACCGAAGGCCCGGCGATGACCGCGGCCGAGACGGTGGCGGCGCTGGGCACGGGCTGGGCCGCGGTCGATCCGGCGGCGGACCTGCTGGTGGCGGGCGAGATGGGGATCGGCAACACCACCTCGGCCGCGGCGCTGGCGGCGGCGCTCTGGGGCGGCGGCGCGGCGGACTGGGTCGGGCGCGGCACCGGCGTCGACGATGCGGGCCTGGCGCTGAAGCGCGAGGTCGTGGCGGCGGGGCTCGATCGCCACGGCGCGGCGCTCGGCGATCCGCTGGAGGCGCTGCGGCGGCTCGGCGGGCGCGAGCTGGCGGCGATGGCCGGGGCGATCCTGCGCGCGCGGATGCTGCGCGTGCCGGTGATCCTCGACGGCTTCATCTGCACCGCGGCGGCGAGCGTCTGGCAGCGGGCCGCGCCGGGCGCGCTGGACCATTGCGTCGCGGGGCACGCCTCGGCCGAGGCGGCGCATGGCCGGCTGCTCGACCGGCTCGGCAAGGCGCCGCTCCTGTCGCTGGGGCTGCGGCTCGGCGAGGGGTCGGGCGCGGCGCTGGCGATCGCGGTGATCAAGGGCGCGCTGGACTGCCATGCCGGCATGGCGACCTTCGCCGAGGCGGGCGTCTCCGGCGGCTGAGGCGGAGAGGCGGGCGCTCAGCCCGCGGTTCCGGTCTTCTTCTCGCGCTCGCTGAAATGCGCCAGCAGCGCCGCCTCGAGTTCGGCATTCAACTCCTTGGCGCGGGCCATGTAGGCGGCGTTCTGCTCGATCGGCACGCCCGGTTTCCAAAGCTGCGCCAGATCGCGCACCGCGTCGCGGTCGTAGTCGAAATAGGTCCGTTCCAGCGCCGAGGCCTCGAAATCGGACAACCCCATGTTTTCCAGCACGTAGCGCCCCGCGCGCAGCGACGAATCGAACATCTCGCGCACGATGTCGTTGGCGCCCGCGCGGTACAGCGCGAAAACGTGGAACCGGTCGCGGGCACGGGCGACGATGTGCAGATCGGGCCGCTCGCGCCGCGCATAGGCCACCAGCCGCGTCGCCGCGTCGCGGTTGTCCAGCGCCACGACCAGCACGCTGGCCTCTTTCAGCCCCGCGGCGCGCAGCACCTCGGGCCGCGTCGGATCGCCAAAGAAGCCCTTGTAGCCGAACTTGCGCATCAGCTGGATCGTGGCCAGGTCGTGATCCAGCACGGTGGTCCGGAACCCCGACATCTGCACCATCCGGTTCACCGTCTGCCCGAAGCGGCCGACGCCGGCGATGATGATCGGGCCGCGCACGTCGATCTCGTCGGGCACGGGCGCCTCTTCGTCCTCGCCCATCACGTGGGTGATGCGGTCGTAGGCGATGAAGAACAGCGGCGTCAGCAGCATCGACAGCGCGGTGACGGTCAGAAGCGTCTGCCCCAGCGGTCCGGGCAGCACCGATTGCTGCACCGAGAACGAGATCAGCACGAAGCCGAACTCGCCGGCCTGCGCCAGGCCGAGGGTGAAGAGCCACTGGTCGCGCCCCTTCAGCCGGAACGCGCGGCCGAGCATGTACAGCACCGCGCCCTTCACCGCCATCACGCCCAGCGTCAGCCCGAGCAGCGTGACCGGCTTGGCCAGGAAGCCGTCGATATCCAGCCCCGCGCCCACGGTGATGAAGAACAGCCCCAGCAGCAGCCCCTTGAACGGCTCGATGTCGGATTCGAGCTCGTGCTTGAATTCCGAAGTCGCCAGCACCACCCCGGCGAGGAAGGTCCCCAGCGCGGGCGACAGCCCGACCAGCGTCATCAGGAACGCGATGCCGATCACGATCAGCAGGGCAAAGGCGGTGTACATCTCGCGCAGCCGCGCCGCGTCGATGAAGCGAAACAGCGGCTTGGCCAGGTAGATACCGGCCAGGATCACGCCCGCGACGGCGGCCAGCGTCACCAGCGTCGCGCCCCAGCCGGGCAGCCCCGCGACCAGCGACAGCGCCACGTCGTGATGCTCGTCCTGCGGCTTCGGCAGCGCGGGGTTCACCGGGCGGATCACGCTGCCGTCGGGGCCAAAGCTGGGCGGTTCGGAAATCGCCAGCAGCGGCAGCAGGATCAGCATCGGGATCACCGCGATGTCCTGGGTCAGAAGGACCGAGAAGGCCGAGCGCCCGCCGCCGGTGCGCATCAGGTTCTTCTCGGACAGCGTCTGCAGCACGATGGCGGTCGAGGACAGCGCAAAGATCATCCCGATCGCGATGGCACGCGACACCGCCTGGCCGAGGATCGCGGCCCCCGCGGCGATCACCACGCCGGTCACCACGATTTGCATCAGCCCGAGCCCCAAGAGCCGGTGGCGCATGTCCCAAAGCGCGCGGGGGTCAAGCTCGAGCCCGATGATGAACAGCATCATCACGACGCCGAATTCTGCGAAATGCTTGAGGTTCTCGGTGTCGCCGGCGAGCCCCAGAAGCGGCCCGATCACCAGCCCGGCGGCGAGATAGCCCAGCACCGACCCAAGCCCCAGCCGTGCCGCGATCGGCACGGCGATGACCGCCGCAGCCAGGTAGATCGTGGCCTGAAACAGGAAGCCTTCCATTGGGTTCTCCGAGGTTCGCAAGTGCAGCTTCGCAGCGCCCGCACCGACCTGCAAGCAGTTGCCGAGCATCGGCGCGCCGAATTGCCCGCCAGCCGTCCGCCCGGCAGCGCCGCGGCGCTTTGGCGCTCAGGTCGGCAGCGGCGCGTCGGGCTTGAACTGGTCCATCACGATCTGGCTCTGGACCCGCGCAACGGCCGGGTGGGGCAGCAGCACCTGGTGGATCAGCACGTTCAGCGCGGCCAGGTCCTCGCAATAGACCCGCAGCAGATAATCGGCGTCGCCCGTCAGCGTCCAGGCGCTGACGATCTCGGGGCGCAGCTCGACGGTGCGGGCGAAGGTCCTCACCTTGTCGGGCGCGTGGGTCGCCATCTGCACCTGCACGAAGGCCTGCACGTTCAGCCCAAGCTTCGCCGGGTCCAGCCGCGCGCGGTAGTGGTGGATGATGCCCTCGGCCTCCAGCCGCTGCCGGCGCCGGCCGGCCTGGCTGGGCGACAGGTTCAGCATTTCGCCCAGCGCCTCGGCGGTCAGGTGCGCGTCGTGTTGCAGCGCGGCCAGCAGGCGCTTGTCGGTTTCATCAAGCTTCATGCGGGGATATTGCACGATTTTCACGACGCCCGTCAATTTCCCGCAAACATCCCTGAATATATGCCGAAGAACGCGCGGAAATCCCGCGCCTCGCGGCGTAGATTTCCGGCAACGCAGCGAACAGAAGGATACTCCCATGGGCCCGTTCCCCCACGACGCCCCGAAATCCGTGATTTCCGACGAGAACCCGGCCGGCACCGACGGCTTCGAATTCGTCGAGTTCGCCCATCCCGAGCCGCAGGAGCTGCGCGACCTCTTCGCCCGGATGGGATACACGCTGACCGCCCGGCACAAGACCAGGAACATCGAGCTTTGGCAGCAGGGCGACATCACCTATGTGATCAACGACGAACCCGGCAGCCATGCCCGCGCCTTCGTCGAGGAACACGGGCCCTGCGCGCCCTCGATGGCCTGGCGCGTGGTGGACGCGCAGCACGCCTTCGACCATGCGGTAAGGATGGGCGCCGAGCCCTACGAGGGCCCGGGCAAGACCGTCGACTGGCCGGCGATCCGGGGCATCGGCGGCTCGCTGATCTACTTCACCGACCGCTATTACGAGACCAGCGCCTACAACGACGAATTCGACTGGATCGACAAGGCGCATCCCGAGGGCGTGGGCTTCTACTATCTCGACCACCTGACCCACAACGTCCACAAGGGCAACATGGACGTGTGGTTCCGCTTCTACGGCGACCTGTTCAACTTCAAGGAAATCCGGTTCTTCGACATCGAGGGCAAGTTCACCGGGCTCTATTCCCGCGCGCTGACCTCGCCCTGCGGCCGGATTCGCATCCCGATCAACGAGGACCGGGGCGAAAAGGGCCAGATCGTCGCCTACCTGAAGAAGTACAAGGGCGAGGGCATCCAGCACATCGCGGTGGGCACCGAGAACATCTATGACAGCGTCGACGCGATCGCCGAGAACGGGATCAGGTTCATGCCGGGCCCGCCCGAGACCTATTACCGGATGTCGAAGGAACGCGTGCACGGCCACGACGAGCCGATCGAGCGGATGAAGAAGCACGGCATCCTGATCGACGGCGAAGGCGTCGTCGACGGCGGCGAGACCAGGATCCTGCTGCAGATCTTCTCGAAGACCGTGATCGGGCCGATCTTCTTCGAGTTCATCCAGCGCAAGGGCGACGACGGCTTCGGCGAGGGCAATTTCAAGGCGCTGTTCGAATCGATCGAGGCCGAGCAGATCGCCAGCGGCGAGCTGAAGCCCGACGCGGCCTGAGCCGCCGTGACAAGATTGCACCAGCCCGGGCACCCTCCGTCGCGGAGGGTGCCGTGGCGTCAAGTTCCCGATATCGTTGCCTTCTCTTTTGCCGTATAATTGCTTGGAGTGGCGTAAGAATGAGGGGAACGGAAATGTCGAAATTCAAGCTCGCGGCCTGTGTTGCGGCCCTGTCGATCTCGGCAGCACCCGGATACGCGCAATCCTCCGGCGACTGGTATGTCTCGGTCTTCGGCGGCTACGGCATGTTCAACGATTACGAGTTCGATTTCGACAACGGGATCGGGGGCGTGTTTCCCTACACGCTGGAGCTTGACAGCGGTTTCGTGATCGGGGCCGCGGTGGGCCGCAGCGGCGGCATTCTGGGTCCGAACGTGCGGACCGAGATCGAGGTCTCGCACATGTCGACCAGCGACTTCTCGGGCTATTTCGCGACCGGGGGCGGATTCGTCGGGACCGATCCCGACGGGCGGGTCTCGTCGACCAACCTCCTGGTGAACCTCTGGTTCGACATCCCGACCAACAGCAACTTCATGCCCTATGTGGGCGGCGGCGTCGGCGCCGGCTTTGCCTCGGGCGATCTGACGATCTCGAACGGCAGCGGCGCGCAGTTCGACGGCTCGGATACGGGGCTGGCCTATCAGCTTGGTTTCGGCGGCGCGATCCCGCTGAACGACATGAGCTATCTGGACGTCGGCTATCGCTACCGGGTGGTCACGGATGTCGCCTTCGACAGCTCGATCGCCGGCTTCGCGACGACCGCCGGGGACATTTCGGCCCACACCGTGCAGATCGGTGTCCGGTTCGAATTCTGACGGCACCATCGCCGCGGCGTGACGCCGGCGCGTCGACGCGCCGGCCGCCGCCGCCGTTCCCCCCCGCGCCATGAGCCGCAAACCCGGCCGCCCGCCGCCGCCCGACGTCGCGCGCCTGATCGAGGACGGGCGTGCCCACGAACGCCAGGGGCGGCTGCGCGAGGCCGAATTCTGTTACCAGAGCGCGCTGCGCATGGCGCCGAAATCGCCCGAGGCGCTGAACGCGCTGGGGATGCTGGTGCAGAAGGCCGGGCGCCACGACCTCGCCGCCGAGCATTTCGGCCGCGCCGCGCGGCTCGCGCCGCGCGAGCCGGCCTATCTCAACAACCTCGGGAACGCCTACCTGCAACTGCGCCGGCCGCAGGAGGCGCTGGCGCCCCTGAAAAAGGCGCTGGCCGCCGCCCCGAAGATCGCGGGCGTACGGATGAACCTCGGCCGCGCCTTCCGGCATCTCGGCCGGACCGACGAGGCGGTGGCGGCGTTCGAGCGGGTCCGCGCCGCGGCGCCGGACTTTCCCGGCGTCGAGCGCGAACTGGGGCAGGCCTGGCTCGATGCCGGCGCGGCGGATCGTGCGCGGCCGCATCTTCGCGCCGCGCTCGCCGCGGACCCCGCGGATGCCGAGGCGCTCTATGCCCTCGCCGGGCTTGCGGCCGCCGGGGAACGCGCCGCGCTTCTGGCCCGGATCGACGCCGCGCTGGCCCGCGAAACCCGCGCCTCGCATCGCGCGACGCTGCAATTCGCCGCCGGGACGATGCTCGACGCCGCGGGAGAGTACGATGCCGCCTTCGGCCGGTTCCGCGCCGCCAACGAATGCCTGCGGGGCCCGGCGGGGGTCGAGGCGCTGCGCGACTTCGTCGACGGCTGCGAACGGCACCTGACCCGGGACGTGTTCGCCGAACGCGCCGCCCGGGGCCACGCATCGCGCCGGCCGGTCTTCATCGTCGGGATGCCGCGTTCGGGCACGACGCTGGTGGAACAGATCCTCGCCAGCCATCCGGCGGTGGCCGGCGGCGGCGAGCTGACCGCGATCGAGACCGTGGGGGCCGCGCTTGCCGCCGGCAGCGCGGGGCCCTGGAACCGCCCGGACCGCCTGGCCGGGCTGACCGGCAGCCAGCTGGCCGCCGGGGCCGAGCGCTACCTGAAAGAGCTGCGCGCGGTGTCGCGCGATGCGGCGCATGTCACCGACAAGATGCCGCACAATTTCCTGGCCCTGGGGCTGGTGGCGCTGATGTTTCCCGGCGCCCGCATCATCGACTGTCGGCGCGGTGCGATGGACACCTGCCTGTCGTGCTATGTCACGCGCTTCAACCGGCGCCACGCCTATGCCGCCGATCTCGCCGCGCTGGGGGCGTATTACCGGCAATACCACCGCCTGATGGCGCATTGGACAGCGGCGCTGCCGGGGCGGATCCACCGGATCGGCTATGAAGAGCTGATCGCCGATCCGGAACCGCGGATCCGCGGCCTGCTGGCGTTTCTCGGGCTCGACTGGGCGCCTTCCTGCCTCGATTTCCACCGCGCGCCGCGTGCTGTCACCACGCCCAGCCGGCTGCAGGTGCGCCGTCCGCTCTATGCCACATCCGTCGGCCGCTGGCAGAACTACGCCGCGCATCTGGGTCCGCTGCGGGACGCGCTGGGCGACCTGGCCGAGGCCTGATCCCCGCGCTCCGGCGGCGGCCGGGCAGGGCACCGGCCCGACCCGCCCGCGGCTTCGGATCGGCCGCGCGCTACCGGATCACCGCGCCCACCAGGCGGTCGAACCAGCGGTTCGGCAGGTGGCGGGCCAGGAACGGCATCAGCCGGCCGTACTGCCCGCCGCGGTAGACGGTGCGCGGGCGGGCATCCTCAACGGCGCGCTGGATCAGCGCGGCGATGACCTCGGGGTCCGACCCGCTGTCCGGCCCGGCGGCGCGGGCCAGCGCGCGCGCCATGTCGCCATAGGGGCCGTCGCCGGAGGTGGACAGCGCCTTGTCCGAGATGATCGCGTTGAAGCCGGTGTTGATCGTGCCCGGCGCGATCAGCACCATGTCGATCCCGAACGGCGCCGCTTCCAGCCGCATCGCGTGGGTGAAGCCCTCGACGCCCCATTTCGTCAGGTGATACCAGGCGCCGAGCGGGGTCCAGATCGTCGATCCCATCGACGCGAGGTTGACGATCCGCCCCGCGCCCGCCTCGCGCATGTGCGGCAGCACAAGCTGCGTCATGCGCGCCAGGCCGAAGATGTTGACCTCCAGCTGGCGCCGCGCCTCATCCATCGACACGTCCTCGACTGCACCGTAGGACCCGTAGCCCGCGTTGTTGACCAGCACGTCGATCCGCCCCTCGGCGGCGATCACGGCATCGACCGCGGCCCGCATCGAGGCGTCGTCGGTCACGTCCAGCGCCAGCGCCTGCCCGCCGGTCTCGACGATGGGGCGCATCTGGTCCATGCGCCGCGCGCCGCCATGGACCCGGTGGCCCGCCTTCGCCAGCCTGAGCGCCGCCGCCAGGCCGATCCCCGACGAGGCGCCGGTGATCAGCACCACCTTCTTCGACGTTGCCATAAGGAATGTCCTTTCCACTCGGGTCGCGACCGACCCAATGCGCCGATCGCAGGGCTGCCCGGCAGGGGTGCGCGGCCGGACCGCCGGGCCGCCGCCCCGGCTCAGCCCTTCGGCAGTTTCAGCGTGATGTTGCGCCCGCCCTTGACATAGCGCAGCTCGTCGTCGCCGATCGCCGCCACGCGGCCGCCATCGACCCGGTCGCCGACCTCGACCTTGATGTAGCGGCCGGATTTCAGCCGCACCAGCGCGCGCCGGTCCGAGGGCGAGCCGTAGACCCCGATCAGGTTGATCTTGCCGAGGTTGATCGCGTTGCGCTCGGTCGCCTGCTTGGCCACCGAGGCCCGGGTCGGGATCGACGGCACCCGCGCCGCGGCGACCGCGGGCGTCGGGTCGTTCTCGGTCGTGGCGGGCGCGCTGCGCGCCGCCTCGGCCAGCGCCTTCTCGACGGTGTCGGAGAAGTCGGCGGGCCGGGTCGCGGGCGTCAGCGAGGCGGTGACCGCCAGATCAGTGGCATCCCCGAACGAGGCGATGTCGGCCTCGTCGGCCGCGGCCTCGTCATCTGCGCCGGCGGCCGCCGCCTCGGCCGCGGCCTCTTCCTGCAGCGAGGGCGGCCGGACCGTCGGCCGGATCGCCGCCAGTTCGGTGCGCGAGAAGCCGCCGAGGCGCGAGCGCTCGTTGGTCTCCTGCAGCGTCTCGGGCCGCGCCTGCGGGCGGATCTGGCGCAGCCGCTCGCGCTCGGGGTCGAGCGTTTCCGGGGCGGGCTCGGCCGCCGTGACCGACGCGTCCGAGCCCGGCCGCAGCCGCGGCACCACCGGCGGCTCGCCGAGAAACACCCGCACGCCGTCGGGCGACAGGGCGCCCTCGGGCGTCGCGCGCACCAGCCCGCGCGCGTCGAGGTCATAGCGGGTGCCGAGTGCCTGCGGCGGGTTCAGCGCCGCGGGGCGCTGGTCGCCCAGAAGCCGCCGCGCGTCGGGCAGCGCCACCGCGTCCTGCGAGGCGACATGCGGGTCGATCGAGGCGATGTAGATGTCTTCCAGCGCCTCGACCGCGTCGGCCGGGCCCTCCATCGGTGCCGGATCGAGCTGCCAGATGCCGG
This sequence comes from Rhodobacter sp., assembly GCA_041627895.1. Lineage (GTDB taxonomy): Bacteria > Pseudomonadota > Alphaproteobacteria > Rhodobacterales > Rhodobacteraceae > JBFKQC01. The sequence goes on along the minus strand of JBFKQC010000008.1, from coordinate 36,119 downwards.
TCGCGGCATAGCGCGCCTCGGCCTCGGCGGGCGTGGGCGGCGGCTGGGTGACGCGGTCGGGCGGCGCCTCGGCCGACACCGTGTCGTCGAGCGAAGCGGTCTCGATCTCGCCGTCGGCGACCGCCTCGGGGTCGGGCGTCTCGCCCTCGGTGCCGGCCCCGGCGGCGTTGTCCGACAGCGGCGCGGGCGGCGCGGTTTCGGGCAGCGCGGCTTCGGGGGCGGGGACCGCCAGAAGCGCGGATTCGACCGCCGCGTCGATCGGGTTGGCCGGGGCTTCGGGGGCGCCGGTCGCGGCGGCGGCAGTGTCCTCCGAGGTCTCGGGCGCGGCAAGCTCGGGCATGGTGGTGCCCGCGGCCGGGCTTTCCGCCGCCGGGTCCGGTGCCTCCGCCGCGGGCGTCTCGGCGGCCGGTGTCGCGGCCGCGGGCAACGTCGGCACGGGCGTCGCCACCGGGTCGACCGAGGCCACCGTCGCGGCCGGCGGGGCGGGGTCGGGCGGCGGCAGTTCGGCAAAGCCGCGGTCGCCCGGCAGATAAACGCTCCAGAGCGCCAGCACCGCCATCGCCGCGATCAGAAGCAGCGTCAGCGCCAGCCCCAGATAGCGCGGCTTGCCGGCGACCCGCGCCTGGCCGCGGGCGCCGAACACGGTCAGCGCGTCGGCCTCGTTCGCCGAGGCTTCGATCGCCGCCTTGCGGGCGCGCATCCGGCTGATGCTGGCCGCCGTGCCCTGGCCGATCTTGCCGAACCTGTCGGCCAGCGCCGCGCCCGCCGCGCGCGCCGTTTCGCCCCTGGGCCGCCGCCGGTCGTCGTCGCCGCCGGTCCCCGCCGCCGTGACCGGCATATGCGTCACGTTGCTGCCATCCGACCGGCGCCAGGCGGGCATGTCGGGCACGTCGTCGAGCTTGAGAGGCGAAATCCTGGGCTTCGCCCGGCCCAGTTCCGGCTCGGGCCGGTCCGTCGCGAGCGGCGGCAGCGGTGCGCGCGGCGGCGGCGGCATCCGGCGCCGGGGCACGTCCTCGGCGCCGGTCCCGGCCGGCAGGATCGTCCGGCGCGAGGTAAACGTGACCGGCATCGGTGGCAGCTTTTCGTCCGCGGCCTCGTCGGCACCGGTGCCTGCCTCGGACCCGGCGGGCGCCGCGACCTTCGGTTCCGCCTTCGGCCTGGACTTCGCCCTGGCCTTGCGCTTCGGTTTCGCGCCCGGTTTCGGTTCCGGCCTTGTGGCCGGCTTGGGTGTTTCCTCCGCGGGTTCCGGGGCCGCCGACGACGGGGTCTCGGCAGGCTGGTCAGCCTCCGCCGGTTCGGACGGGGCCGGTTCGGACGGGGCCGGTTCGGACGGGGCCGGTTCGGACGGGGCCGGTGCGGCGGGCTCCTCCATCGGCTCGCGCGAGGACTCGAAGGCCGGCGCAGGTTCGGCCGCTGCCTCGGGTGCCGCTGCCCCGGGCGCGGGGTTCTCGGGCGCCGGGTCGGGCGCCGCTGGCTCGGGCGCCGGGTCCTCCGCCGGATCGGGCTCTGGTGCCGCGGCCGGTGACCGCGGGCCGGCGCGCCCGGTCCGAAGCACGGTCATCGCCTTGCCGTCGGGCTCGATCGTCTCGCCGTCGCTCAAGAGCTTCGCGGCATGGGCGGTCGGGCCGAAGAACGGCTCGCCGTCGAAACTGCCGCCCACCGGCAACGCCACGAACGAGACCGGGTTGAACCGGTACTCCGCGGCGAACGCCTCGGCCTCGTGCAGCGTCTCGCGGGCCACGACCGCGACCTGCGCGGCGGTGCCACTCATCCGCCAGTCGAACACCAGGTCAGCCACGTCGTAGGGCGTCAGCCCGACCAGCCCGTCGCGGATCTGCGCGATGCGCGCCGCGGTATCGGGGCCGGGCGCCTCGATCTCGGTGTAGAGGATCTGCGAATTCGGGATCACCAGCTTGGTGGTCAGCCCGCCGTGATCCAGGTTCGCCGCGGTACGGCGCAGCATCTGCAGCTGCGCGTTCAGGTCCGGCGCATCCAGCGAAACGTCGCCGATCTGCATCCAGCCGGTCTTGGCCCGGTGCAGAAGGCTGATCCCTTCATGGCTCAGGTTGAGGGCGAAGTTCGGCTTCATCCGCTTGATCTATCACAGAGTTTGGGGTTGCTTGGAGTCCCCGTTCCGGCCTTATAAACCTATAGCAGGAAATCGCCGAGGAAAAGACGATGCCGGCGAAATCGGCTTGCCCCGGCGCGCGGCCCGGGCGAGGCTGCTGGGCATTGTTGGGAGGACTTGCGATGAAGTGGATTTCGACCATTGCCGCGGCCTGTCTGATCGGCGCCGCGGGCTGGGCCCAGGATGCCGGCAACGATGCGTCCGGCGGGCGGCTGACGGTCACCGGCGAGGGCCGGGTCGAAAGCGTGCCCGACATGGCCACAATCACGCTGGGCGTCACCAGCGAGGCCAAGAGCGCCGCCGAGGCGATGGACCGCACCTCGCGCGCCACCGCAGCGGTGCTCGAGCGGCTCAAGGCCGCGGGGATCGCCGACCGCGACATGCAGACCCGCGATCTGCACCTGTCGCCGATCTGGGAAAACCGGTCGTCGTCTTCGGGCAACACCCGGCCGCGGATTGCGGGCTACGAGGCGTCGAATACCGTGCTGGTGCGGGTGCGCGCGCTGGACGATCTGGGGCGCATCCTGGACGACGTGGTCGAGGGCGGCGCGAACCTGTTCCAGGGCCTCAGCTTCGGGCTGCAGAACCCCGGCCCGGTGCAGGACGAGGCGCGCCGCGCCGCGGTCGCCGATGCGATGCGCAAGGCGGCGCTCTATGCCGGGGCCGCCGGGCTGACGCTCGGCCCGGTGCTGGAGCTTGCCGAAGCCGGGGCCGTGGCGCCGATGCCGGTCGCGATGGAGCGCATAGCGCTGATGAGCGAGCCGGTGCCGGTGGCCGCGGGCGAGGTCTCGACCGTGGCCCATGTAACGATGGTGTTGCGGATCAGCGGGCCGTGACGGGACCACAGGCCGGGAATATGTATATTGTGCAGCTTGTTACCTAATGAAATTGATGTACTTCCGCAACGCCATCTCCGGCATCCGATCCAGCGCGGCGGCCTCGGCCCGCCGCCGCGCCGTGTGGCACCGGCGGGCGATCCGCGCCGAAATCCGTCCGCGCCCCGGTTCCGGTCCGCGTCATCTTGATCTAGCCTGAGCACAAGCGGCAGAGGAGACCCCATGCCAGAGCCCGGCGCCGGCGAGATCGCACTGAACCGCCTGATCATGGCGCTGATCGGCGGTGCTGCCGGTCTCGCCGCCTACGGGCTGATCGAGGTGCTGCCCGACTATGTCGAGAACGAGCGCCTGCTTCTGCTGATCGTCACCGCCACGGGCGGCTTCTTCGCCGGCTTCCTCGCCGCGACCGGGCCCTTGCCGTTTGCCCGCGCGGCCCTCGCCGCGGCGGTGGCGGCGGTGCCGGCGGCGATCCTGATCACCTGGGCGAGCTTTCGCTTCGAGACCGTCGAGGACTTTCTCGAAACCGGCCACCCGCTCGCCGCCTGCGCGGCCATCGTGGTGATCGGGCTGCCGTTCCTGATCGCCGCGCAGCAGCCCGGGCGCGGCTGGCGGGACTATCCGGCGCTGTTCACCGAGGCCTGGAACATCGTGGTGCGCTATGCCGCGGCCTGGGTCTTCGTCGGCGTGTTCTGGGGCGTTCTGATGCTGTCGCACCTGCTGCTGTCGCTGGTCGGGATCGAGATCATCGAGGACCTGATCGACATCGACGTGGTGCCCTTCGTACTGACCGGGCTGGTGCTGGGCCTGGCGCTGGCCGTGGTGGTCGAGCTGTCCGACTATGTCTCGCCGTTCCTGATCCTGCGGCTCTTGCGGCTTTTGCTGCCGCCGGTGCTGGTGGTGACGGCGGTGTTCCTCGTGGCGCTGCCGATCCAGGGGCTGTCCGACCTTTTCGGCGGGATTTCCACGGCCGCGACGCTGATGGGCATGGCCGTGGGCATCGCCACGCTGATCACCTCGGCGCTGGACCGCACCGACGACGAGGCCGCCGAGGCCGCCGTGACCCGCGGTTCGGCGCAGCTGCTGGCGCTGGCGATGCCGGTGCTCGGCATCCTGGCGCTTTACGCGATCTGGCTGCGCGTCGCCGATCACGGCTGGACGCCGCACCGGCTGGCTGCGGCCACCGGCGCGCTGATCGTGCTGGGCTACGGCATCCTTTATGCGCTCGCCGTCGCGCTCAGGCGGAACTGGACCGGGCGCATCCGCGGCGCCAACGTCGCGATGGCACTGGCGACGGTGGCGGCGGCGGTGCTGTGGCTGACGCCGCTGGTCGACCCGCAGCGCATCTCGGCCGCCGACCAGGTGGCGCGGTTCGCGCGCGGCGACGTGTCGGCCGAAGACCTCGACCTCTGGTTCCTCGGCCGCGAATCCGGCGTCGCCGGCACCGCCGCGCTCGAGCGCTTGGCCGCGATGGACCACCCCGGGGCCGAAAAGCTGGCCGCGCGGATCGAGACGCTGGCCACCGCCACCAGCCGCTGGAGCTTCGAAAACGAGGTGCCGCAGGTCGACACGCCGGCCAAGCTTGCGCTGATCGCCGAAAGGCTGGCGGTCCGGCCCGACGGCGCGCGCCTGCCCGACGACCCGTTTCCGGGCCTCTCCGCGACCGACCTGAGCACCATCGCCGAGGGCTGCGAGCGCACCACGCCCGGCGGCGCACCGGGCTGCGTGCTGGTGATGGCCGATTTCGTCGCCGAGGTGCCGGGCGACGAGGGCATGCTGTTCCACATGGTCAGCGACAGGCGCGCGATCGTCCGGGTGGTCTGGCCGGGACGCGAGACGCCGCCCTACGCCCAGCCGCATTTCCTGGCCGGCAATCACGGCGCCGACGTCACGCCCGCGCTGATCGACCAGCTGCGCGCCGGCGAGTTCACGCTGGGCGCCCCCGACATCCTGTCGTTGCGGGCGGGACGGGCGCAGATCGTGCTGCGGCCCTGAGCCGGTTCGCGGTTTCTTAACTCCAAGGCGCTAGTCCGGAGGCACAGGACTATCGGGACGCGACTCGATGCACGGGCTGATCAATCGGTCGATACAATGCTTTCTGCGCGACACCTACGGGGCGGCGGCCTGGACGGCGGTCGCGGCGCAGGCGGGGCTGGGCGCCGAGGGCTTCGAGGCGCTGCTGAGCTATGAGGACAGGCTGACCGACGCCGTGCTCGACGCCGCGGCGGAGCACCTCGACAAGCCGCGCGACATGCTGCTGGAGGATCTGGGCACCTACCTGGTGTCGCATCCCAACGTCCGCGCCGTGCGGCGGCTGCTGCGCTTCGGCGGCGAAAGCTTCATCGACTTCCTGCACTCGCTCGACGAGTTGCACGACCGGTCGCGGCTGGCGGTGCCCGACCTCGCAATGCCGGAACTCGAACTGCGCGACCACTCGGCGACCGCCTTCACGCTGCTGGTGCGCCATCCCTACCCGGGGTTCGGCCATGTCTCGGTCGGCGTCCTGCGCGCGATGGCCGACGATTACGGCGTGCTGGCCTTCCTGGAATTCCAGGGCCGGAAGGACGCGGTCGAGACGATCACCATCGAATGCGTCGAGATCGACTTTACCGAAGGCCGCGACTTCGCGCTGGCCGCGGGGGCGGCCTGACCGTGCCGGCGGGGGCGGGCCTGACGCTGGACCACGCGGCGCTGGACCGGCTGATGCCGATGCACGCGCTGGTCTCGCCCACCGGGCACATCCGCCGCACCGGGCCGACCCTGGCCAAGCTGCGCCCGGGCGAAGGGCTGCAGGGCGCCCGGTTCCTCGAGGTCTTCGAGCTGCGCCGCCCGCGCAACATCGCCCGGATCGCCGAACTGGCCGCGCTCGGCCCCACGGCGCTCAGCCTGCGCCTGCGCGACCGGCCCGAGATGCCGCTGAAGGGGCTATCGGTGGCCCTGGACACCGGCGAGGGGCTGTTCGTCAACCTCTCGTTCGGGATCGCCGCGGTCGAGGCGGTCGGCGCCTTCGACCTGAACGGCAGCGACTTTCCGCCCACCGACCTGACCACCGGCATGCTTTACCTCGTCGAGGCAAAGGAAGCGGTGATGCGCGAAAGCCGCAACCTGAACATGCGGCTGCAGGGCGCCAAGATCGCCGCCGAGGAGGCCGCGTTCACCGACACGCTGACCGGGCTGAAGAACCGCCGCGCGATGGACATGATCCTGGCGCGCTACGCCGCCTGCCGCGAAAGCTTCAGCCTGATGCATATCGACCTGGACTTCTTCAAGCAGGTCAACGACACCCACGGCCATGCCGCCGGCGACCACGTGCTGCAGGTGGCGGCGCGCATCCTGAAGGACGAGACCCGCGACGACGACACGGCCTGCCGCTTCGGCGGCGACGAGTTCGTGCTGATCTTCCACCGGATGACCGATCGCGGGCGGCTGGCCAAGGTCGCCGCGCGCATCCTGGCGCGGCTCGAACGGCCGATCCCGTTCGAGGGCCACGACTGCCGGATTTCCGGCTCGATCGGCATTGCGGTGTCCGACGATTATGCCGCGCCCAAGCCCGAGCAGATGCTGATCGACGCCGACATGGCGCTGTACGCCTCGAAGAAGGCGGGCCGCGCGCGGGCCAGCTTCGTGGGCGAGCCCGGCGGCGGCCGGCCCGCCGTCGCGGCGGGCTGAGAGGACCAGCACTTGCGCCCGGCCGGGCCGCGATCCGGCCATGCCCCGCCTGCCGGGCGCAGCCATGGCGCGCACCGGCGTCCCGGCCTGCGCACGCCCGGTGCGGTGCGGGCTTCGCGGCCCCGGGCGCCGCCGATCCGGCGCCGAAACGCCGGACCACGGGCCGGCCGAGGCAAGCTGGCGCGCCGCGACCGGGCGCGGACGAACGTCGAGGCCATCGCGCCAGGCCACGGCATCGCCGGCCAGCGGGATGGGGCCCCGGGCGCCTGGCCCGTGCGCCGCGCCCCGAAGCGTCGGAACGAAATCAGCGCGGGCCGCGGTCACGTCGCCAGGGCGCCGTCGCATGCCGCCGGCGCGGTCCCTTACGGGCCGCCGATCCCGGCCAGCAGCCGCGCCGCCTCGGCGTGCGGGTCGGCGAGCCGCGCGCGGTCCTCGCCGGGGAAGAACCGCGCCCGGGTCGCCGTGGGCATCGGGTTCGGCGTTAGCACGTGCACCGCCGGGCCGGTCCGCGCGGTCTCGGCCGCCCAGGCGCGGGCCAGCGCGATCTGGCCCGCCTTCGCCGCCGCATAGGCGCCGAAGAACTTCTCGCCCGTATGCGGGTCGTCGAAGAACACCGCCCGCGCGCCGTCGCTCCTGAGAAGCGGCGACACCATCGGGATCAGCACTGCCGTGGCGCCGACCGCGACGGCCTGCGCCTTGGCGAAATCCTTGCCGTCGATGTGGTCGGCGGGGCTGAGCGGCGGGGCGTGGATCGCGGCGTGCACCCAGATGTCAAGCCCGCCCCATCGGTCGTGGATCGAGCGGCACAAATGCGCCAACGCATCGGGCATTGTGACGTCCATCGGTGCCAGCGTCGCCGCGCCGCCGGCGGCCTGGATCCGGTCGTCCAGCTCTTCCAGCGCGCCGGTGGTGCGCGCCACGGCGATCACGTGATGCGTCGCCGCCAGCGCCTCGGCCATCGCGGCGCCAAGCCCGCGCGAGGCGCCGGTGACGAGGGCGGGCTTGCGGTTCGCGGCATCGGTCATGTGGCGCGGTGTCTCATCTGGCCCCGCCGGACGCAAGGGGCAGTTGACACCGCGGGGCGCGTGCCGGATACCGCTTGAAGCGCAGAAGAAAAGGACGGCGGCCATGACGCTATCGCATGCTCTCTTCCCCTCGATGACCCGGGCCACGCAGGTCTTGCTGGTGCTCGGCGGCTCCCTGTTCATCGCGCTGGCGGCGCAGGTCAGCGTGCCGATGGTGCCGGTGCCGATGACGCTGCAGACGCTCGCGATCCTGATCGTCGGGCTGACCTACGGCGCGCGGCTGGGTGCGGCGACGCTGGCGGTCTATCTCGCCGAGGGCGCGATCGGCCTGCCGGTCTTCGCGAACGGCGCCGGCACGCTGGCCTACATGATGGGTCCGACCGGCGGCTTCCTGATCGGCTTTCTCGGCATGGCCTGGCTGGCCGGGCTGGCGGTCGACAAGGGCATCGCGAAGGGCTTTGTCTCGACCTCGGGCGTGGCGCTGGCGGTCTCGGCGCTGCTGTATGTGCCGGGCCTGATCTGGCCAGCCGCGATGCTGGGCAAGACCTGGGACGTGCTGTGGCTGCACTGGATGTCGCCGTTCCTGGCCGGCGACGCGGCAAAGGCGGTGCTGGCGGCGCTGGTCGTCACCGGCGGCTGGGCGGTTCTGAAGGCACGCCGCGGCTGACGCGGCGCGCCATGACGCCGGTCACTCCGGCATCGACAGCCTGAGCGATTTCCCGGCGCGGGCGAGGATCACCTCGTCCGCGCCGATCGCTTCGACGCGGCCCTTGGGCGTGTCGTCGCCGATCCGCACCGGGCGGATCTGCCCGTTGCGGTCGCGCAGGAACGCGATCCTGGTGTCCGGCGCCCCGGCGACGCCGATCAGCGCGAGCGTGTCCAGCGGCAGGCGCGCTGGCAGGGTGGCGTGTTCGGCGGCCGGGGTCGGCGGCACGTCGGTTTGCGCAGGCGCGATCACGCGCGCGTCGGCAGTGGCCATGTCTGTCTGTCCTGTTCCGAAACGGGGGCTCCGCCGGGGCCTTCGCGGCGCGGGCGGGCACGGGCCTTGCCCGCGCGGTCGAGCGGGCAGATAGGGCCCTCGGCGGATGCCCGCAAGGGCAGATTGCTGCGTTGCAGCACAAATTCATGCTGCATGTGCGAAAAGCCGCCGATTGACCCGGCGGCAGGCGGCCGCGCTCCGCCGATCCGTTCCGGTGCGGCAGCCCGCTTCCCTGTCCGGGCGGCTCAGTCCACCAGTTGCAGCGCGCCGACGTGGCGCACCAGCGCGCGGATTTCCGGCTCGGTCAGCGGAAAGCCCGCCGGGTCGTCCAGCGCAAAGCCCGGCCCGCGCTTGTGGTAGTAGTTGTTCACCAGCACGCCGTCCTTCAGGAAATAGTGCATCACGGCGATCTCGCCCACGCCCGGGCTTTCGGCATAGCCGGTGCAGAACAGCAGGAACACCTGCTGGGCCGGCTGGTCGAGCACCGGCTGCAGCGCGCTGTCGACGCAGCCCTCGGCATAGCGCCGGGCCATGCCGTTGCGGTAATCCGCCGGGTGGCCCTGCAGCGGGCTTTCCGCGGTCAGCGCGTAAAGCTCGACCCAGGCGTCGAAGCTCTGCCCCTTGGGGACGAATTCGACGATGAACTGGCGCGTGCCCTGCGCGGTTTCGGCCTCGTTCCGGTAGACCTCGCTGCCCGAGGCGGTGTTCTCGGGGCTGACCCAGGGCGGCGGCGCGAAAAGCGTGGTCAGCCCGTAGGTCTCGACCGAGATCAGCCCCGGCGCCTGCGCGGCGGCCGGGGCCGCAAGCGCAAGGCAGGACGCCGTGATCGCGCGGCGCCGCATCTCAGGCGTCCATCAGGTGCGGGCGGATGTCGTTGCCGCTGGCGGCGTAGATGTCCAGCAGCCGGTCGAAGCTGATGCCCCGGCGCTGCGCCTCGCCCAGCGGCCCGGTCTGCGCTTCGAGCATCAGTATCCCGGTCTCGGGGTCGGGCCGCAGGTTGCAGGGGATGTGGTCCGGCGTCTCGAAGCCCGGCAGATCATTGGCGAGCCATCCGAAACCGCCCTCGAAACGGCCGATATCGTCATCCTCCCACGCCGCGAGGCACAGCTTGTAATTCGTCGCGGACAGCGACGACCACGGCCCGAAGGCGAACCGCCGGTCGCTGCCGAGGATCGGCAGGACCAGCATCGTGCGCACAAAGCGGTGCTCGCCCCAGCGGCAATGCCTGCGCGCCAGCAGGTCTTCGCCGGCGCGCAATTCATCGAGGCCGCTCTTGCCGCGGTTGCCGTGATCCCAGGCGTCGGGATGGTCGAAGACGATGTCGAACACGCCCGAAAAGGTCTGCCCGCAGCAGGAACACACCCGGCCGGTGTCGTTGAACCGGCGCCAGCGCGGATCTGCGTCGAGCGGCGTCACTCCGCCGCCTTCAACTCGAACCCCTTCTCGATCATGTCGGCGGGCTCGACCGGGTATTCGCCCGAAAAGCAGGCGTCGCAGTATTGCGGCTTGCGCGGGTCGCGGCCCTCCGCCTCGCCGACGGCGCGGTACAGCCCGTCGAGCGAGATGAACCTGAGCGAATCGACCTCGAGGTGCTCGCGCATCTCGTCCTCGCTCATCGTCGCGGCCAGCAGTTTCTCGCGCTGCGGCGTGTCGACGCCGTAAAAGCAGGGCCAGGCGGTGGGGGGCGAGGCGATGCGGAAATGCACCTCGGCCGCGCCGGCATCCAGGATCATCTCCTTGATCTTGCGGCTGGTCGTGCCGCGCACCACCGAATCGTCGACCAGGATCACCCGCTTGCCGCGGATCAGCGCACGGTTGACGTTCAGCTTCAGCCGGACGCCCATGTTGCGGATTTGCTCGGTCGGCTCGATGAAGGTGCGGCCCATGTACTGGTTGCGGATGATCCCCATCGCATAGGGAATGCCGCTTTCCTGGCTATAGCCGATGGCGGCGGGCGTGCCCGAATCCGGGACCGGGCAGACCAGATCGGCCTCGACCGGGGCCTCGCGCGCCAGTTCCACCCCGATCTGGCGCCGGGTCTCGTAGACCGAGCGGCCGCCCAGGATCGAATCGGGGCGGCTGAAATAGACATGCTCGAAGATGCAGAACCGCGAGCGGCGCTTTTCGAACGGCTTGAAGCTTTCGATGCCGGTGCCGTTGATCACCACCATCTCGCCCGGCTTGACCTCGCGCACGAACTCGGCGCCGATGATGTCGAGCGCGCAGGTTTCCGAGGCCAGCGCCCAGCCTTCGCCGATCTTGCCCAGCATCAGCGGCCGCACGCCCAGCGGGTCGCGCACGCCGATCAGCTTGGTGCGCGTCATCGCGACGACGCTGAACGCGCCCTCGACCCGCCTGAGCGCGTCCTTCATCTTTTCCGGCACGTTCCTTTGCAGCGACCGCGCCATCAGGTGGATGATGCATTCGCTGTCCGACGAGGACTGGAAGATCGAGCCGCGCTCGATCAGTTCGCGCCTGAGCGCCTCGGCATTGGTGATGTTGCCGTTATGCGCGATCGCCGCGCCGCCCACCGAGAATTCGCCGAAGAACGGCTGCACGTCGCGGATCTGGGTGGCGCCCTTCGACCCGGCGGTGGAATAGCGCACGTGCCCGATCGACAGCGAGCCCGGCAGGTTCTCCATCAGCGACGCCTTGGTGAAGTTGTCGCGCACATAGCCGAAACGGCGGGCGCTGTTGAACCCGGTCTCGGGGGCGTAGCTGACGATGCCGCCGGCCTCTTGCCCGCGGTGTTGCAGCGCGTGCAGGCCGAGGGCGACGAAGTTGGCGGCCTCGGCCACGCCGATCACGCCGAAGACGCCGCATTCCTCGCGCAGCTTGTCGTCGTCGTCGGGGTCGCGGAGGGCGTCGAAGTCGAACGGATGGGCCGGTGGCATCGCGCGCATGTCTGCGGGGCTCCGAATCCTCTGGGCAGCGGTCGCCCCTGACATAGTGCGGATGGCCGCCGGTGTCATCCGGTGATCACGAATTCAGCGCCAAAGCGGAGCGCGCTGCGCTGATATGGCACCAACGCATGCGGCGCGGTGCCGAGGGGGCGGCGCGGTCGGCCTGAAGCGCACGTCCCATTCCAGCCCGAAGCCGCGCCATCGCCGACCCGCGAGGTGGCGAGCCGACATCGGTTCGGCGCGCTTCATCCCGCGGTTCCCGAGTGACTTTGGACCGTTTCGCTGACCTCACCAGATCGCCGCCCCGGGGGGGGGGCGGGTCGGCGATGGCGCGGCGGCCGGCGGCCGCTGTTCGCGCCGAAAAGACTTCGAGCGACCGCGTCAGGCCAGCTTCGGCACCCCGGCCGGGCGCGCGGCGCTCAGGCGCCGCAGTCGCCGACGAGCTGCTCGTAGCGTTCGACGATCCAGCCGGGCGCGTCCTCGGGGATCTGCTCGTCGATCGAATCGCGGGTGCGGGCGAAGATCTTGGCGGTGCGCGAGTTGTCGACCATCTCGACCCCCTCGCCGACGACGACGCGGTCGTAGACCACCAGCGCCACCGCCACCAGCAGAAGCCCGCGCAGGACGCCGAAAAAGAAGCCCAGCCCCTGGTCCAGCCCGCCGAGCGCCGAGCGCTGCACCACGGACGCGAATAGCGGCGTGAAGATCGACACCACCACCAGCGCCACCGCGAAGACCGCGGCGAAGGCGGCGATGATCGCCAGTTCGCAGCTGTCCTTCAGGTACTCGCCGACCATGGGGATTTCCTTGACCAGCGGCTCGGCCTGCGGCGCGAAGATGAAGGCCAGGATTGCCGCCGCGATCCAGCCCAGAATCGCCATAGCCTCGCGCACGAAGCCGCGCGAATAGGCCAGGATCGCCGAAATGACGATGACCAGGGCCACCACGCCGTCGATGATCGTGAAACCTTCCATCGCTGCCCTCCGGGTCTTTCAGCCCGCTCCGTCAACCGGCCCCGAATATCTCGCCCACCACCTGCGCCAGGTCGGCCATCGGCCTGAGCGCCACGCCGCTGCCGCCGCCCGCCTTCGAGCGCATCGGCACGATGGCGTTGGTGAAACCAAGTTTGCCTGCCTCTTTCAACCGGTTTTCGGTTTGCCCGACCGGCCGCAGGCCCCCTGATAGGCTAATCTCGCCGAAAACGACAGTATCCGCCGGCAGGGCGGCGTCTTCGCGCGCCGAAAGTAGCGCAGTGGCCACAGCCAGATCGGCCGCCGGCTCGGCAATCTTGATGCCGCCGGCGACGTTCAGGTAGACGTCCAGACCGGCGAACGGGATCCCGCAGCGCGCCTCGAGCACGGCGAGGATCATCGCCAGCCGCCCGCCGTCCCAGCCGACGACGGACCGGCGCGGCTGGGCCTGCGGCGTCGGCGCCACCAGCGCCTGGAACTCGACCAGCACCGGCCGCGTGCCCTCGATCCCGGCGAAGACGACCGATCCCGGCGCAGGCGTGTCGCGTTCGCTGAGGAACAGTGCGGACGGGTTCGCAACCTCGGCCAGGCCCGCGCCGGTCATCTCGAAGACGCCGATCTCGTCGGCCGGGCCGAAGCGGTTCTTCACGCTGCGCAGGATGCGGAACTGGTGCCCGCGCTCGCCCTCGAAGTAAAGCACCGTGTCGACCATGTGCTCGACGACGCGCGGCCCGGCGATCTGGCCCTCCTTGGTGACGTGGCCGACCAGGATCACCGCCGCGCCCCTGCGCTTGGCGAAGCCCGTCAGCTCGTGCGCCGCCGCGCGCACCTGGGCGACGCTGCCCGGCGCGCTTTCGACATTGTCGGCCCACATCGTCTGGATCGAATCGATGATCGCCAGGTCCGGCGCCTCGGCGTCCAGCGTGGTCAGGATGTCGCGCAGGTTGGTCTCTGTCCCAAGCCGCACCGGCGCGTCGGCAAGCCCGAGCCTCTGCGCGCGCATCCGCACCTGCGCGCTTGCCTCCTCGCCGGAGATATAAAGCGATTTCAGCCCCTTGCGGGCGAAACTTGCAGCGGCCTGCAGCAAGAGCGTCGACTTGCCGATGCCCGGGTCGCCGCCGACCAGGATCGCGCTGGCGGGCACCAGCCCGCCGCCCAGCACCCGGTCGAACTCGTCGATGCCCGAGGCGCTGCGCGGGGCCGGGGGCGCCTCGGTTGCGAGGTCGGACAGCGCCAGACGCGCGCCGCGGGCGGCACCCAGCGAGCGCTTCGCCGGGCCGGCGCTGAGCGGCGCCTCCTCGACGATGGTGTTCCACGCGCCGCAGCCCTCGCAGCGGCCGGACCACTTGGATTGCGCGGCGCCGCATTCGGTGCAGGTGAAGGTCAGCGGCTTGGCCATGGCGCGTTCTTGGCGGAAGCGGGCGGCGCGCGCAAGCACGCAGCCTACCGCCGCCGCGCGCGCTCGGTCAGAATCGAGATCGCCAGCGAGGCGAGGATGCAGCCGGTGAAGAAATAAAGCCCCCAGGCGGTTTCCACCGTGGCCAGCCCGACGCCCTTCACCACCACGATGTAAAGCGCGATCAGGAACACGTCGGCCATGGCGAGCTTGCCCAGCACGTGCAGCGCCGGCATCAGCCTTGGGCTGGCCAGCCGGAAATGCACCAGCGCCAGGCCGATGGTCTTGAGATAGGGCGCAAACAGCGCGAACGCCGTGACGATCAGCGCCAGCACCACGTCCGACCCCCAAAGCGCCTGCATCCCCGAGACCACCGAGATTTCGCTGAGCCCGAAGATCGGCAACAGCCCGGCGCGCATCAGGGGCGCGAACCAGGCCACGGGGAACAGGACCAGCAGGGCGAGGTTGGCGAGTTTCAGCGTTTGTCCCATGGTCCCAGCCTATGCGCCGGTCGCAGGCCGCGGGAGCCTCCGGCGGGAGTATTTCCGGCCAGATGAAGCAGAGCCCGCGGCCGGCATCCTAGCGCACCGCCTCGATCGGCCCCTCGGCCGAGCCGGTGATGAACTGCGTCAGGTAGGGGTCGCCGCTGGCGTCCATCTCGGCCACCGGGCCGGTCCAGCGGATCTTGCCCGCGTGCAGCATCGCCACGTTGTCGGCGATGGCGCGCACGCTCGACATGTCGTGGGTGATGGTCATCGCGGTGACGCCCATCTCGACGACGATTTCCCGGATCAGCTCGTTGATCACGCCGGCCATGATCGGGTCCAGCCCGGTGGTGGGCTCGTCGAAGAAGATGATTTCCGGCTCGGCGGCGATCGCGCGCGCCAGCCCGACGCGCTTCTGCATGCCGCCCGACAGCTCGGCCGGATACAGCTCTGCCACATCCGCCCCCAGCCCGACGCGGCGCAGCTTCTCGACGGCGATGGCGCGGGCCTCGTCCTTGGGCTTCTTCAGCGAGCCGCGCAGCAGGCGGAAGGCGACGTTCTGCCAGACGGTGAGCGAATCGAACAGCGCCCCGCCCTGGAACAGCATCCCGAAACGCGCGAGAAACGGGTCGCGTTCGGCCTGGGCCACGTCCTGGCCGTCCAGAAGGATGGTGCCGGCATCGGGCTGGATCAGCCCGAGGATGCATTTCAGCGCCACCGACTTGCCGGTGCCGGACCCTCCGATGATCACCATCGAGGTGCCGCTTTCGACGTTCAGGTCCATGCCGCGCAGGACCTGGTTCGCGCCGAAGGCCTTGTGCACGCCGCGCATCTCGATCATCGCGCGCCCCTCGTCCCGTTCACCGCGCGCCGGGCCATCAGAAGAACAGCTCCGTCAGCAGGTAGTTCGACGCCAGGATCAGGATCGAGGACGACACCACCGCGTTGGTCGTCGCCCGGCCCACGCCCTGCGCGCCTCTGCCTGAGTTCATGCCGTGATAGCAGCCCATCACCGCGACGATGAAGCCGAAGACGCTGGCCTTGATCAGGCCCGAGACGACGTCGGCGGCTTCGAGGAAGTCGTAGGTGTTCTTGAGATAGACCGCGGCGTTGAAGTCGAGCCGGGTGACGCCGACGAGATAGCCGCCCATGATGCCGATGATGTCGCCGACGCCGGCCAGCACCGGCAGCACCAGCGTCGCCGCCAGCACGCGCGGCACGGTGAGGTACTTCATCGGGTTGGTGCTGAGCGTGGTCAGCGCGTCGATCTGCTCGGTCACCTTCATCGTGCCGATCTCGGCGGCGATCGAGGCCGCGACGCGGCCCGCCACCATCAGCCCGGTCAGCACGGGGCCGAGCTCGCGCACCAGGCCGATGGCGACGATCTGCGGCACCACGGCCTCGGCGTTGAAGCGGCTGCCGCCCGAATAGATCTGCAGGGCCAGCGCGCCGCCGGTGAACAGCGTCGTCAGCCCGACGACCGGCAGGCTGAAATAGCCGATAGTCATCAGCTGGGTCAGGAACTCGCGATAGTAGAACGGCGGGCGCAGCAGATGGCTGAGCGTCAGCACGGTGTAGATCGCCACGCGCCCGATCGTGGCCAGCATCGCCAGCGTCGAGCGCCCGAGCGCGGCGACCGGCGCCAGCGCGGTCATCCTGCGGTGCCGCCCCGGTAGCGGCGCTGATAGCGCGCGCCGAGCGCGGTCAGCACCTCGTAGCCGATGGTGCCCGCGGTCTCGGCCAGATCGTCGGGGCTCTGCTCGGGCGAGATCAGCTCGAGCGTCCGCGGGGTGCGCGAAAGATGCGTGATGTCGACGGTGATCAGGTCCATCGACACGCGGCCGACCACGGGGCAGGGCTCGCCGTCGGCAAACAGCACCGCCTTGTTCGAGAGCGCGCGGAACAGCCCGTCGGCGTAACCGGCGGCGACGGTGGCGATCCGGGTCGGGGCCTCGGCGATCCAGCTGTTTCCATAGCCGACCGGCTCGCCCTCGCCGAGGTCGCGCACCTGGATCACCGGCACCGAAAGCGTGACCACCGGCGCGGCGTCCTCGAACGGCAGCGCGCCGTAAAGCCCGATGCCCGGGCGGGTCATGTCGAAGTGATACTCGGCGCCCATCAGGATGCCGCCGGTCGCCGCCAGCGACAGCGGCACGCCGGCCTCGGCGGTCATCTCGCGGAACTGGCCGAGTTGCTGGGCATTCATCGGATGGCCGGGCTCGTCGGCGCAGGCGAGGTGGCTGATGACCAGCTGCGGATGCTGGGTCAGCACCATGTGCCGGATCGCGGCCCATTCCTCGGGCTCCATACCCAGCCGGTTCATGCCCGAATCGAGCTGGATGCCGAAGGGCCGCCCGGGCAGCGCCTCGACATGGCGGGTCATCTGCTCGATCGAGTTCAGCAGCGGGATCAGCGCGAGATCGGCGATCATGTCGGTGTCGCCCGACATGTGCCCGCCATAGACGAAGATCCGCGGCGCGGGACCGAGCGCCTCGCGCAGGGCGGCGCCCTCCTCGGCGACGGCGACGAAGAAGCTCCGCGCCCCGGCATTGGCCAGCGCCCGCGCCACGGGGCCGACGCCGAGCCCGTAGGCGTCGGCCTTGACGGTGGCGGCGGTCTCGACGGTCGCGGCCGAACGCGCGTCGAGCGCGCACCAGTTCGCGGCGATCGCGTCGAGGTCGATGGTCAGGCGGGCGGTGCTCATGGGGGTTGGTTTTGGCCGGGGCGCGGGCGCGGTGCAAGCGGAAACCGGCGGCCTTCGGGCACCGGCGCCTGCCAGATCGTGCGCTTCCGCGCGCTCTTGTCCGGGCCGGCGGCAGGGCGACGCCCATTCGCCGGCGCGGCGCGGGCGGCGGGCGTTGCGACTTGCGTATTCCCGACGAGAAGAAGACCCGGGGCAGCGCGCTGCGGGCTACGGCTCGTCCCAGTAGCGGCGGCGCTGTTCCCACATCTTCTCGCCGATCAGGCAGTCATAGGCGGGGGGCGCATATTGCGCGCGGATCACGCGCGGGGCCGGCGCGCCGACCATTTCCAGGATCAGCTTGCGGCGCACCGCCTCGGCGAAGTCGTCCCAGTCCAGGACCGGGATCACGAAGGCGCCCGGTCCGCCGATCACGCAGGCCT
Organism: Rhodobacter sp.; assembly: GCA_041627895.1. GTDB lineage: Bacteria > Pseudomonadota > Alphaproteobacteria > Rhodobacterales > Rhodobacteraceae > JBFKQC01. Next base: position 18,607 of record JBFKQC010000008.1, on the reverse strand, counting down.
CGTAATAGCGGTCGAGATCGTCGAGGTGCCAGGTCGAGCCCATGCCCTCGCGCGTCATCAGCGGCAGGCCGTTGATGGTGATGCCCTCGGCCAGCACCGCCTCGCGGGCGCGGGTGACCGGGCGGCCCAGGTTGTTCGGCCCGTCGCCCGAGACGTCGATCACGCGCCGGAGCCCGTCATAGGCGTTGTCGCGGATCGCCTCGGCGCCGTAGAGCAGCGCCGAGGAGATCGAGGTGCGCCGAAGCGCGGGGTCGAACTCGATCGAGAGCGCATCGGCGAATGCCAGCAGGTCGTCGGACGTCTCGATCAGGCGCCAGTCGACGATGGTGCGCTGGGTGCCGGCCCATTCGACGTAACTCATCGCGACGCGCTGCAGGAAACCGGATTGCACCGCGTCCCAGACCGCGGGCGATCTGAGCGCGGCGGCGTAGCCCCGGCGCTGGATTTCCAGCTCGTTCGGCGTCATCGAGCGCGACACGTCGACCATCAGCACCAGTTCCAGGTCGACCTCGATGCCGTCGGCCTGGGCCGGGGACGCGAGCAGCAGAACGAGGGCGAGAAGGCGGCGCATGAACCCAGCCTGCCGAAGCGCGGGGCGGCTGTCCAATCACATCGCGCCGCCCGGTGTCGTCATCCCGGGGCGCGCGCCGGCGGGCGCGGCGTCAGAACTCTGCCGGGGCGGTCTGCTGCCAGGGTCGGACCAGGTTGCCGAACCGGGTGAAGCGGCCCTCGAAACTGAGTTCCACCGAGCCGATCGGGCCATGGCGTTGCTTGCCGATGATAACCTCGGCGCGGCCGTGGAGCTTTTCCATCTCCTCCTGCCACTTCGCCATGGCCTCGAGGTCGTGATCGCCGGGCTTTTCGCGTTCCTTGTAGTATTCTTCGCGGAACACGAACATCACGACGTCGGCGTCCTGCTCGATGGAGCCTGATTCCCTCAGGTCGGCCAGTTGCGGGCGCTTGTCCTCGCGGTTCTCGACCTGGCGGCTGAGCTGCGAAAGCGCGATGACGGGGATGTCGAGCTCTTTCGCAATGGCCTTCAGGCCTTGCGTGATCTCGCTGACTTCGTTGACCCGGCTGTCCTTGGCCGACGCGGGACGGACAAGCTGCAGGTAGTCGACGAAGAGCGCGTCCAGCCCGTGCGTGCGCTTCAGCCGCCGCGCGCGGGCGGCAAGCTGGCTGATCGGCAGCGCGGGCGTGTCGTCGATGAACAGCGGGCAGGCCTCGAGCTGTTTCGCGGCCTCGACGAAGCGGCGGAACTCGGCCTCGGTCATGTCGCCGCGGCGGATCTGTTCGCTCGGCACCTCGGAGGCTTCCGAGAGGATCCGCGCGGCAAGCTGCTCGGCCGACATTTCCAGCGAGAAGAAGCCGACAACGCCGCCGTCGACCGCGCCCTCGCTGCCGTCCGGGCGCTGGCCCTTGCGGTAGGATTTCGCGATGTTGAAGGCGATGTTGGTGGCCAGCGAGGTCTTGCCCATCGAGGGCCGGCCGGCGAGGATCAGCAGGTCGGACTTGTGCAGCCCGCCGAGCTTCTTGTCGAGATCGGCCAGGTCGGTGGGGATGCCGGCCAGCCCGCCGTCGCGCTGATACGCCGCGTTGGCGACATTCACCGCGTCCGTTACCGCCTTGAGAAAGCTTTGAAATCCGGTCTCGGCCTGGCCCGCCTCGCCAAGCTGGTAAAGCGCCTGTTCGGCCTCGACGATCTGTTCCTTCGGCTCGCTGGCGACGTCGACATGCGCCGCCTTGGCGGCGATGTCGCGCCCGAGGCGGATCAACTCGCGCCGGATCGCCAGGTCATAGATCATCTGCGCGTAGTCGCGCGCCGCGAAGGTCGAAATCGCCGCCCCGGCGAGCCGCGCGAGGTAGGCCGGGCCGCCCAGTTCCTTCAGCCCCTCGTCGTCTTCGAGAAACGCCTTCAGCGTCACCGGCGAGGCCAGCGCGTTCTTGGCGATCCGCGCGGCGGCGACCTCGAAGATACGGGCATGGACCGGGTCGTAGAAATGCGGCGGGCCGATCACCGAGCTGACCCGGTCGTAGGTGTCGTTGTTGGTCAGGATCGCGCCGAGCAGCTGCTGCTCGGCCTCGATATTGTGCGGCAAAGCCTCTGCCTCGCCGGACGCGGGCGCGTCCGGCCGGATGGCGGCAATTTCGTTCATGCCCCGTTGTCCCTTCGTTTCCGGCGCCTGTCTTGGCGGGATGCGCAGGGCTTGTCAAAGCTGTGGAAAAGCCGCGGCGCGCCCCGGAATTGTTTCAGATTTGCGACATCGGTCGGCGGACCTGGGGGCGATATGTTGGGGCAGGGCGTCATTGCGCCGCATCATATGGGGAATTCGGTGATTCTCGCAAGGCGATCTCTCAACAGGGGGGCGGCGCGGGATATCCCCAGAAATCTGCCGGTTTTCCACGGGAAAGTTGGCCCGGCGCCCGGCCTGGGACACATTCCGCGATCTTCGCGTCACGGAATGCGCCCCATCCTGTTCGCCGCGCGCGGTCTCGCGACGCTTCGCCGGACCGGCTTCGCTGGAAACTGCCTCAGGCCTGCGCCGCCTGCCAGGCGCGCGGGTCCTGCAGGAAGCGCTCCACCTCTTCCAGCGTCGCGGCGTCGAAGGCGCCGGTCTCGCGGGCCGCCGCCAGGACGTCCCACCAGGTGCAGAGGTGATGCAGGGCGATGCCGTGCCCGGCAAGCGTCTTCTCGGTCTCGGGGAAGATGCCGTAATAGAAGATCACCGCAGTGTGCCCGCAGGTGGCCCCGGTCTCGCGGATCGCGTCGACGAAGCTCAGCTTCGAGCCGCCGTCGGTGGTCAGGTCCTCGACCAGAAGCACCCGCTGGCCCTCGGCCATCACGCCCTCGATCCGGGCGTTGCGGCCGTAGCCCTTGGGCTTCTTGCGGACATAGCTCATCGGCAGCGCCAGCCGCTCGGCGATCAGCGCGGCAAAGGGGATGCCCGCGGTCTCGCCCCCGGCGATGTTGTCGAAGGCCTCGAAACCGGCCTCGCGCAGGACCGTGACGGCGAGGAAATCCATCAGCGCGGCGCGGATGCGCGGGAACGAGATCAGCTTGCGGCAGTCGATATAGGTCGGACCCTTCAGCCCCGAGGCATAGGTATAGGGCTCGCGCGCGTTGAAATGCACCGCGCCGACCTCCAGCAGCATCCGGGCGGACAGGCGGGCGATCTCGTCTTTGGGCGGAAAGGAGGCTGGGATCATGGTTCGGTCCGTTTCTGGGTTCGTGCGCGGCGGGATGTCATGCCTCCGGCAGAGGCCTCTCCGGCCGGATAGCGGCGTCTCAGGTCACGCTCCAGTGCAGCGGAAAGCCCGGGTCGAAGACCGTGACCGGGCCGTCGGCGGTGGCGATCTTCGCCGGACAGGCCACCGGTGCGCCCCTGGTCAGCGTGACGGTGGCCTCGTTCGGCGGCAGGCCGTAGAAGGCGGGGCCGTTCAGCGAGGCGAAGGCCTCGAAATGCGCCAGCGCGCCCGCCTCCTCGAAGGCGGCGGCGTAGAGCGACAGCGCGTTGGGCGCCGAGAAACAGCCGGCGCAGCCGCAGGCGGTCTCTTTCAGCGCGGTCAGGTGCGGGGCGCTGTCGGTGCCCAGGAAGAAGGACGCATCGCCGCTGGCGATGGCGTCCAGCAGCGCGGCGCGGTGGGTGCCGCGCTTCAGGATCGGCAGGCAGTAGTTGTGCGGGCGGATGCCGCCGACGAGCAGCGCATTGCGGTCCAGAAGCAGGTGCTGCGGCGTGATCGTGGCCCCGAGATCGCCACCTTCGCTGCGCACGTAGGCCGCGGCCTCTGCCGTGGTGATGTGCTCCATCACCACGCGCAGCCCCGGCGTGGCGCGGCGCAGGGGCTCCAGCACGCGCTCGATGAACACCGCCTCGCGGTCGAAAATGTCGACCCCCGCGTCGGTGACTTCGCCGTGCACGCAGAGCGGCAGGCCGATCCCGGCCATCGTGTCCAGCACCGGGCGGATGCGGTCGAAATCGCGCACGCCCGAGGCGGAATTCGTCGTGGCGCCGGCCGGGTAGAGCTTGACCGCCCTGACCAGCCCGCTTGCCGCCGCCGCGGCGACATCCGCGGGATCGGTGTCCTCGGTCAGATAGAGCGTCATCAGCGGCTCGAATGCCATCCCCGCGGGCAGCGCCGCGAGGATCCGGTCGCGGTAGGCCGCCGCCTCGGCGCCGGTCACGACCGGCGGCACCAGGTTCGGCATCACGATCGCGCGGGCGAAATGGCGCGCGGTCTCGGGCAGGACCGCCCGCAGCACCGCACCATCGCGCAGATGCAGGTGCCAGTCGTCGGGGCGGCGGATCGTCAGCGTCTCGGTCATCGCCTGCGGGCTAGCACAAAGCCGAACCCGGGCGCCATGGGCATTCGCGCCATCGCACGCCGTCCCGGCGGCGTCCAGGGCAACTGAGCGTTTCCAGCGGGGGTCATCTTGCTCTAGCATCCGAGTCGCATTCGCCGAATTCGATTGGAGGTCCGATGCTGGGCACATTCATTCTGGGCATCGTCGCCGGGTTCGCGGCACCCTATGCCGAGCCGCACGTAAAGACCGCGATCGAGGGCGCGCTGTTGTCCGACGCCTCGCTTTCGGCGGTGGAGCTGAGGCTGTTCGCCTTCGCGCTCTGCCTGCTTGCGGCGGCGGTGCTGGCCTCGGTCCTCGGCGACGGCGGCGCGCTGGCGATTGCGCTCGGCGCGGCGGTCGGCGTCTTCGCACCGAGGGTGCTGGAGCGGATTCAGCAGCGCCGGGACGGCTAGGTGCTGCGCGCCGGAACGCGCGATCCGTCATGCCGCGGGGGCCCCGGGCCGCCGCGACGCAAAGCCGGATGCGCATGCCCCGCATCGGGAACGCCAGGCCGCCCGGTTGCGGGCGCGCGGCAATGAGCGCGCCCGATATCCGGCGCGCGCGCAGCGCGGCCGACCGCGCGGCGGTGCGGGCGCTGGTCTGGGCCTTCCTCGACCTGCTGCGCGAACGGTATCCCGAGCGGCTGGACGAGATCGACCGCTACGTCGCCGAGCAGGACGTCGCGGGCCAGCTCGCCGATTTCGACGCCTATTTCGTGCCGCCCCACGGCGAATGCTTCCTGGCGCTGGCGCGCGGCGCGCCCGCGGGCATCGTGATGATCCGTCCCGGTGGCGACGGGATGTGCGAGCTTAACCGGATGTACGTGGTGCCCGAGGCGCGCGGCCTCGGCATCGGGCGGCAGCTTTGCCGCGCGGCGGTCGCCGAGGCGCGGGCGCTCGGCTACCGGGCGGTACGGCTTGGCGCGCTTCACCGCCATGTCGAGGCGATCCCGCTTTACGAATCGCTCGGCTTCGTGCGGGTCCGTCCCGCCGATGCCGGGGACGCCGGCGACCGCGCGGTGGTGCACATGCGGCTCGACCTCGAGCCGCCGGACGGTGGGGGCGCGGCGTGACCGCGCCCGCCCGTGACCCGGGCTCAGCCCCTGCCGGGCAGCGGCGGCAGGCTGCGCAGGTACAGGATGATCGCGGCCAGGTCGTCCCCGGTCATCTGTGCCAGATAGCCGAACGGCATCGGCGGCAGCATCGGCGCGCCGCCGGGGCGCTCGCCCCTGGTGATCATCGCGGCCAGTTCGGCGTCGGTGTACTTGCCCACGCCGTCCGGGCCGCTGGTGATGTTCGGCGCGACGCTGACGCCCCAGGGCCCGTGAAACTCGAACCCGCCGCGGCCCAGGTCGCTCTCCAGCATCGGGCCTTCGGGCCCGAAGGGCGTGTGGCATTCCATGCAATGCGCCACCGGCCCGGCAAGGTATTCGCCGTATTCGACCGTCACGCCGCGCTCCGGCGCGGTGACGCTTTCGACCGGCGGACCCCAAGCCGGGGGCAGCGGCATCCGGAATTCCGATTTGCCGGGGTCGTTCTCGACCGGCGCCAGCGTGCGCAGGAACAGCACAATCGAGGCCAGGTCCTCGTCGCCGAGCCCGCGATACATCGCGAACGGCATCGGCGGGCCGACCAGCGAGCCGTCGGGGCGCAGCCCCTCGCGGATCGCCCGGCCAAGCTCGGCATCCGACCAGCCGGCGACGCGGCCCGCCGGCGTGATGTTCGGCGCGATCGCCGTGAAGGCGTCGATGTCCTCGACCAGCCGGCCGCCAAGCTCCTGTTCCATCACAAAGCCCTCGGGCCCGATCGGCGTGTGGCAGTTGCCGCAGCCCGCCGGCCCGCGCACCAGATACTCGCCGCGCTCGACGCTGGGCGCGGCCAGCGCCCCCGTCGCGGCAACGGCGTAAAGACCAAGAATTCCAATGACTTTTCTCATGGTGTGTTCCCTCCAGCGGCGCCCGCGCTGTTCTTTGCCGCGCGGGTCGCCGCATCGACGGTAGTGGCCGGCACCGGCCGCTGTCAACGCACACCGAAACCCGCGCGAGCGGCGCCGGCGGGCCTCGCCCCGCGGCTGCGCGGATGCACCGAAAGCAGATGCCGCGATGCCCGGGATCCGCCCCGTCCGCCGCCCCGGGGACGCCGCCGCGGCAGCCGCGCCGAGCCATGCGCATGCTGCATTGCGGCATTGCCGAATCGGCACTTCTCGCGCGCGCGGCGTCGACTATGTCGGTGGTATCGCAATCCCTGAATGCCGGAGGCTCCAATGGCGACCGCCACGCTGACCGCGCCGATCTTCACCGCCAGGCCGCTTGCGCTTGCCGCGGCCGTGCTCGGCCATTTCCTGAACGCGCACCGCTACGAGGCGCTTTTCGCGATGTCGGATGCCCAGCTTGCCGCCCGCGGGCTGGACCGCGACGCGCTGGTGCGCAGCTTCATCGGCGGGCTGGGGCACAACTAAGGCGCTGTCGGGCAAGGCCGATCCGGCGACGCGCCGCAGTCCGTGACTGGAAGATCGCGGAATGCGCGTCGGCCCGGACAGGGACGGGGCGCACCGCGCCACACCGCGAAACCGGATCACTCGCCCCGGGCGCGCCCCGCGGGCCCATCTCTAGCGTCCGGTGGCGCGGGGGAAAGGTCAGGAATTCCCGACCCCGCGCGCCCCGCGTCACTCGCGCGGCGCATGGCCCGCGGCGGCCTGCCACGCGCGCCAGCGTTTGAGGAACTCGCCCGGCTCCAGGTCCTCGTCCGGCCAGTGGTCGGGGCGGGCCAGGCCCGCAGGCAGCGTGACCGAGCCGTCGCCGAACATCGCGGTCACCTGATCTCGATTTACATTTGATTTGGAAAGGTCGCATGATTTCACGGCGGCATAGTGTACGACTGCCGCCGCGAAATTCGTTCCCGCATCGAACCGCGCCCCACGAAGACTCGCCCCCTCCAGCCGCGCCCCAAGAAGACTCGCCCCCTCCAGCCGCGCCCCGCCGAGGAACGCCCCCTCCAGCCGCGCCCCGGCGAGGTCCGCCCCCTCCAGCCGCGCCTCCCAGAGGCTCGCCCCCTCCAGCCGCGCCCCGCCGAGGAACGCCCCCTCCATCCGGGCTCCGTCGAGGGTCGCTCCCTCCATCCGCGCCTTGGCGAGGATCGCCCCCTCCATCCTCGCCCCGGCGAGGATCGCCCCCTCCATCCGCGCACCGGTGAGGTCCGCCCCCTCCATCCGTGCGCCCTGCAGGAGCGCGCGGTCGAGGTCGAGACCGCTCAGGTCGCAGCCCTGCAGGCAGGTGGCGCGCAGGTCGAGCGCATAGCCTTTCGCCCCATGCCGCGTATCGCGCGCCTCGGCAGCCTTCTGCGGCGTGCCGCGCCGCCCGATCACCCGCAGCGCCGCCTGGATGTCGGTGCGGGTTTTGAGGGTCTGCGCCCAATTCCACGCCTTGGACGCCACGACGTAGCGACCGAACCGCTCCTGCCGCTGCGCCAGATGCGCCGCGCGGTCCTCGTCGCTGGCGTCGTCGGGCAGCGGCTGCCATTCCGGTTCGGGGAAATCCCCGGCGTCTTCGGCGCGGGCATTCTCGCGGACATAGGCAGTCAGGATTTCCATGATCTGCACATGGTCGCGCACCGAATCCTGGCTGATCCGCTCCAGCGCATAGATCGCACCGATCCGGACTTCGAGGTTGGGGACGGTTTCGAGCAGCGCCTTGCGTTCGCGGAAATCGTCGATGTCCTCGCCATCCTCCAGATCGGGCACGTCTTCGCCCCATTGCACGACGATGCGGCGGGTCTTGCCGCTTGGGGAGTCCGGATTGTCCCTGGCCAGGACCACCTCTCGCGCCACGCGGCTGACCGACTTTTCCGCTCCCAGCCCCTCGACCGCCTTGTTGATGCGGTCGGTGACGAGGCCTTCCTCGGTCGCCGTCGTCGCGCGCTCGGTGGTCCAGACCCGGACAAGCTGAAAGACCAGCGTCGCGGCGGCGGCGAGCGCGCCCAGCAGGACCGCGACGCCGGTGGCCAGGTTGCGGATGTCCTCGGCGGGCGTCTCGGGGTTCTGCGCGGCCCCGCGGAACCGGTCGACCAGCGACACGACCGACACGCCGATCTCGACGAGATAGAAGATCGCTGCCGCAACGCCCAGCGTCAGGCCGAAGACGATCATCATCCGCCAGTAGTGCCGTTTCAGCCAGGCACCGGGTTGCGGTGCGCGCCCGCCTTCCGGCAGCTTCACCGATTGCAGCACGACGAGGACCAGGGCAAAGCCGGCGGCGAACCACGTCAGCGGCGAGGTCACTATCGAAAGGTAGACATCGTACATCGCGAAACCGGCCTGTCCCCGGCCCCAGACTGCCCCGGCCCCAGACTGCCCCGAACCCGGCCGCCTTGCCAAGCACCGTCGTCCGGGCGCGGGCCTTTGCGATCCCGCCCGCGCGGCGGTGCGCGCCGGGCGGCGCGCTTCGGAACCCGGCGCGTATGCTGCGGTTTTGCCTGGCGCGCCGGTGCGGAATTCCACCGCCGGAATACCGACGTAATACCGACGTGATACATACGTCCGATTCCGGGCCGCTCGCGCCTTGCGCCCACCCCTTGCCAAAGCTAGGGTGCGCGCCAATCTGACAGGGGGGCCGGGTGCCCCCGAACTGCCGAAGGAACGATCCATGTTTGCCACGCCTGCCTATGCGCAAGCGGCCGGGGGCGGAAGCGCGTTCGCCAGCTTCATTCCCCTGATCCTGATCTTCGCGATCATGTATTTCCTGCTGATCCGGCCGCAGCAGAAGAAGGTCAAGGACCACCAGGCCATGGTTCAGGCTTTGCGCCGGGGCGACCAGGTCGTGACCCAGGGCGGGCTGATCGGCAAGGTCACGAAAGTCAAGGAAGACAACGAGTTGGAGGTCGAGATTGCCACCGGCGTGAAGGTCCGCGTGGTGCGCGGGACGATCGCTCAGGTGCTGTCGAAGACCGAGCCCGCCAACGACGGCTGAGGCTGGCATGCTGCAGATCCCCCTCTGGAAACGCGTGGTGATCCTGGGGCTCGTCGCCCTGGGGCTGTGGTTCGCGATGCCGAACGCGTTCTACACCCGCGTCGAGACCCACAACGACGCGGTGGCCGAGATCGCCGCGCTCGGCGCCACGCCCGAGCGCGAGGCGGCGGCGGCGCTCTGGCCCGACTGGCTGCCCGGCACAATCGTCAATCTTGGACTGGACTTGCGCGGCGGAGCTCATCTTCTGGCCGAAGTCCAGGTCGAGGATGTCTATGCCGACCGGATGGACGGATTGTGGCCCGACGTGCGCGACGCGCTGCGCGGCGTGCGCGCCGAGGTCGGCACGATCCGGCGCCAGGACAGCGCGCCCGGCACGCTGCGCGTGCGCATCAGCCAGCCCGAGGGCATGGCCCGCGCGCTGGCGGCGGTGCGCGATCTGGCGCGGCCCGTGGTCTCGCTGACCGGGGTCGGCGCATCCGACATCGAGGTCGCCGCGGAAGGCGCTGATATCATTGTGCAACTGACCGAGGCCGAACGCGCCGCGACCGACGACCGGACGATGCAGCAATCGCTCGAGATCATCCGCCGCCGGGTCGACGAGGTCGGCACCCGCGAACCGACGATCCAGCGCCAGGGCGAGGACCGGATCCTGATCCAGGTGCCCGGCATCGGCTCGGCGGAGGAACTGAAAAGCCTGATCGGCACCACCGCGCGGCTGACCTTCCACCCGGTCGTCAGCCGCACCGGCGACCCGAACCTGCCGCCCGGCGCCCGCAACGTCATCTATCCCGCGATGGACGAAGACGGCGTCTGGTACATCCTGGAACAGACCCCGGTCGTGACCGGCGAGGATCTGACCGACGCGCAGCCGGCCTTCGACCAGAACGGCCAGCCCTCGGTCAACTTCCGCTTCAACCCCTCTGGCGGGCGCAAGTTCGGGCAGTACACGTCGGAAAACGTGGGCCTGCCCTTCGCCATCGTGCTGGACGAGGAAGTGATCAGCGCGCCGGTGATCCGCGAGGCGATTACCGGTGGCTCGGGCCAGATCACCGGGCGGTTCTCGGTCGAGGAATCGACCGAGCTTGCGGTCCTGCTGCGTGCCGGCGCGCTGCCGGCCGAGATGACCTTTCTGGAAGAGCGCACCATCGGGCCGGAACTGGGCGCCGACAGCATCGAGGCGGGCCGCATCGCCTGTCTCGTCGCCTTCGCGGCGGTCCTGGTGTTCATGGCGCTAAGCTATGGCTGGTTCGGGATCATCGCCAATGTCGCGCTGATCCTGAACGTCGGCCTGATCTTCGGGCTGCTCAGCGCGATCGGCGCCACGCTGACGCTGCCGGGCATCGCCGGGATCGTGCTGACCATCGGCATGGCGGTGGATGCCAACGTGCTGGTCTTCGAGCGCATCCGCGAAGAGCTGAAGACCGCCAAGGGCCCGGCGCGGGCCATCGAGCTGGGCTATGAAAAGGCGCTGTCCGCGATCCTCGACGCCAACATCACCACCTTCATCACCGCGTTGATCCTGTTCCTCATGGGGTCCGGCCCGGTGCGCGGCTTCTCGGTCACGCTCGGCCTCGGCATCCTGACCTCGGTCTTCACCGCGATCTTCGTCACCCGCGTGATCATCGTGATGTGGTTCGAGCGCCGCCGCCCCAAGACAATCGAGGTCTGAGATGCGCCTGAAGCTCGTCCCCTCCGAAACCCACATCAACTTCTTCCGCTATGCCAGGTACACCTTCGGCGCGTCCTGCATCGCGATGGTGCTGTCACTGGTCGTCTGGCTTGTCGTGGGGCTGAACTTTGGCATCGACTTCCGCGGCGGCACCACGATCCGGACCGAAAGCGCCCGGCCGGTGATCGTCGCCGACTACCGCCGCGCGATCGAGCCGCTCGGCCTAGGCGACGTCTCGATCACCGAGGTCTTCGACCCGACCTTCGGGCCGGACAAGAACGTCTCGATGATCCGCATCCAGGCGCAGGAGGGCGACGAAAGCATCTCGGCCGAGACGGTTCTGGCCGTCGAGGAGGCGCTGCAGCTGATCGACCCCGCAATGACCTTCCCGTCGGTGGAAAGCGTCGGGCCCAAGGTGTCGGGAGAGCTGGTGCAGGCCGCCGTGATCGCCGTGTCGCTGGCGCTGGTGGCGATCATGTTCTACATCTGGCTGCGCTTCGAATGGCAATTCGCGCTTGGCGCCGTGGCGGCGCTGTTTCATGACGTGCTGCTGACCATCGGCATCTTCGCGGCGCTGCAGATCCGGTTCGACCTGGCGACCATCGCCGCGCTGCTGACGATCGTCGGCTACTCGATCAACGACACCGTGGTGATCTTCGACCGGGTGCGCGAGAACCTGATCAAGTACAAGAAGATGCCCCTGCGCGACGTGATGAACCTTTCGGTCAACGAGACGCTCGGCCGGACGGTGATGACCTCGGGCACCACGCTGATCGCGCTGATCGCGCTTCTGATCCTGGGCGGCGACGTGATCCGCGGCTTCGTCTTCGCGATCACCTGGGGCGTGATCGTCGGCACCTATTCCTCGGTCTACGTGGCCAAGAACATCGTGCTGATGCTGGGCACCAAGCGCGACTGGTCCAAGCCCGACGCCAACCAGGGCAACCAGTACGCCAATATCGACAGCTAGCCGGTCGCGGCGCCGGTGACCGACCTTGCCGCAGAGATCGGCGAGCTGCTGGTCGGGCGCGGCTATTGGCTGCTGCTCGTGGGCATGGTGCTGGCCGGCATCGTGCGCGGCTTCACCGGGTTCGGCACCGCGATGGTCTATCTGCCCTTCGCGGGGCAGGTGCTGCCGCCGGTCTGGGTGCTGGTGACGCTGCTGGTTGTCGATCTGTTCGGCCCGCTGCCCGCGGCGCGCCGGGCCTGGGCCGACAGCCATCCGCGCGACTTGCTGCGGCTGGGGATCGGCGCGCTGGCGGGGGTGCCGCTGGGCGTAATGGTGCTGACCTCGCTGTCGCCGGATGCCTTCCGCTATGCGGTGTCGGCGCTGGCGCTGCTGTTGCTCGTGCTGCTGGTCGGCGGGGCCCGCTATCGCGGGGCCGTCACGCCGCCGCTGGTCTACACCACCGGCGGGATCGGCGGCTTCTTCGGCGGCGCGGTGGGGCTGCCGGGGCCGCCGGTGATCCTGCTCTACATGGCGCGCCCGCTGCCCGTGGCGTCGATCCGGGCGAACATCCTGCTTTACCTGATCCTGTCCGACGCGATCCTTCTGGCGGTCTTCGGGCTTCGGGGGCTGCTCGACTGGGCGCCGGTGGGGCTGGGCGCGATGCTGATCCTGCCATATCTCGCCGCGGTGCAGTTGGGCAGCGCGGTCTTTGACCCCGGGCGCGAGACGGTCTATCGCTGGGTTGCCTATGCGATCATCGCCGCGAGCGCGGTGATGGGCCTGCCGGTCTGGGACTGAACGCGATGCGCCTGAACGAAGTCAAGTATTCCGACGCCAAGCCGATCGACGGCTATGGCCCCGGCTTCTTCCGCGTCGGCGGCAAGGTGTTCGAGGGGGCGCTGCTGGTCCTGCCGGGCGGGGTCGCCGCCTGGGGCGGATATGACGAGACCGCGGCGCTGGTCGCGGCGGCCGGCGAGATCGACGTGCTGCTGGTCGGCACCGGGGCCGAGACGCTGCACCTGCCGGCGGCGTTCCGCGCGGCGCTGGAGGCGGCCGGCATCGGGGTCGAGCCGATGGCGACGCCGCCCGCTTGCCGGACCTACAACGTGCTGCTCGGCGAAGGCCGCCGGGTCGGCGCGGCACTGCTGACGGTCTGAACCGGGGTGCTCGGGGTCACCGACCTTGGCTGCGCACGCGGCGGACTGCCGGTGCTGGCGGGCGTGTCCTTCGTACTGAACCGGGGCGAGGTGCTGCTGTTGCGCGGGCCGAACGGGATCGGCAAGACGACGCTTTTGCGCACCATCGCCGGGCTGCAGCCGCCGCTTGCGGGCCGGATCGAGGCGGCGCCCGACGCCGTCGCCTACGGGGCGCATGCCGACGGCCTGAAGGCGCAGCTGACCGTGGCCGAGAACCTCGGCTTCTGGGCGACGGTCTATGGCGGGGGCGATATCGGTGCGGCGCTGGCGGCCTTCGACATCGAGGCGTTGCGCGACCGGCCGGCGGCGAACCTCTCGGCGGGGCAGAAGCGGCGGCTGGGGCTGGCGCGGCTTCTGGTGACCGGGCGGCCGGTCTGGGCGCTGGACGAGCCGACCGTGTCGCTCGACCGGGCCTCGGTCGGGCTGTTCGCCGCCGCGGTCGAGGCGCATTGCGCCGCGGGCGGCGCGGCGCTGATCGCGACGCATATCGACCTGGGTTTCGCCGCGCGCGAGCTGGACCTGACCGCCCACAAGGCGGCGGTGCCGGCGGGCGCGGCAGACTTTGACGAGGCCTTCCTGTGATCCGGCTGTTCCTGCGCGATCTGACGCTCGCGGTGCGCGCGGGCGGCGGGTTCGGCCTCGGGCTTGCCTTCTTCCTGATCGTCACGGTGCTGGTGCCCTTCGGCGTCGGGCCGGAAACCGGCACGCTGCGCCAGATCGCGCCCGGCATCCTGTGGGTCGGGGCGCTGCTGGCGTGCCTGCTGTCGCTCGACCGCATCTTCCAGCTCGACTACGAGGACGGCTCGCTCGACCTGCTGGCCACCGCGCCGATCCCGCTGGAGGGCGTCGTGGCGATGAAGGCGGCGGCGCATTGGGTGACGACGGGGCTGCCGCTGACGCTGGCGGCGCCGGTGCTGGGGGTCCTTCTGAACCTCGCACCGGCGGGCTACCTGTGGCTGCCCCTGTCGCTGGCAGTGGGCACGCCGGCGCTGAGCATGATCGGCAGCTTCGGCGCGGCGCTGACCGTGGGGCTGAAACGCGGCGGGCTGTTGCTGTCGCTGCTGGTTCTGCCGCTCTACGTGCCGACGCTGATCTTCGGCGCCGAAACCGTGCGCCGCGGCGCCGAGGGGCTGGCCGTGGCGACGCCGCTTGCGCTGCTGGCCGGGATCACGCTGGGCGCCGTGGCGATCCTGCCCTTTGCCGCCGCCGCCGCGATCCGGGTCAACCTGCGATAGGACCGCTTGCGCGATCACGGTTCTGCGATCCGGACCGGCGCGGCTAAAGGTCACTTGTTGGCCGCAGGCTGGGGCCGTAAATGACAGACATGTCGATCTGGGAATACGCCAATCCGAAGAAGTTCATCGCCACCGCCGACGCGGTGCTGCCCTGTGTTGCGGCGCTGGCGGCCGCGGCGCTGGTCGGCGGGCTGATCTGGGGCTTCTTCTTCACGCCGGACGACTACCGGCAGGGCTCGACGGTCAAGATCATCTACCTGCACGTGCCCTCGGCCTTTCTGGCGATCAATGCTTGGCTGATGATGCTGGTGGCCTCGCTGATCTGGCTGGTCCGGCGCCATCATGTCAGCGCGCTGGCGGCCAAGGCCGCCGCGCCGGTCGGCGTGACCTTCACGCTGATCGCGCTGGCGACCGGGGCGATCTGGGGCCAGCCGATGTGGGGCACATGGTGGGTCTGGGATCCGCGGCTGACCTCGTTTCTGATCCTGTTCCTGTTCTACCTCGGCTACATGGCGCTGTGGGAGGCGATCGAGAACCCCGACACCGCCGCCGACCTGACCAGCGTGCTTTGCCTCGTCGGCTCGGTCTTTGCGCTGCTGTCCCGCTACGCGGTGCTGTTCTGGAACCAGGGCCTGCACCAGGGCGCGTCGCTGTCGATGGACACAGAGGAAAACGTGGCCGACATCTTCTGGTACCCGCTGGTGCTGACCATCACGGGTTTCGTGGCGCTCTTCGTCGTGCTGGTGCTGCTGCGCACCCAGACCGAGATCCGCCGCCGACGGCTGCACGCGATCGAACTGCGCGAGCGCATGGGATGATGCCCGATCTCGGGAAATACGCGGCGACCGTGCTGTCGGCCTATGGCGTCAGCCTGGCGCTGCTGGCCGGGATCGTCTGGCTCAGCTGGTGGCAGGCGCGGCGCATGAAGCGCCGGCTCGAGGCGGCGGAGGCGCGGCGCAGGCATGGCTAGGTTGTCGCCACTGATGTTCCTGCCGCCGGTCCTGTTCGCCGGGCTCGCGGTGATGTTCTACGTCGGCATGAACCGCGACGACCGCGACGCGCTGCCCTCGGTGTTCATCGGCCAGCCGGCGCCGATGCTGACCGAGGCGCCGCTGGGGCCGCTGCCGGGCTTCGGCCGTGCGGACCTGGATCGGCCCGGGCTGAAGCTGGTGAACTTCTGGGCAAGCTGGTGCGCGCCCTGCCGGGCCGAGCACCCGACGCTGATCAGGCTGGCCGAGGAATATCCGATCTACGGCGTGAACCAGGACCGGACCGAGGCCGACGCGCTGCGCTTTCTCGAGGAGCTGGGCGATCCGTTCACCGCCAACCTGTTCGACAGCGACAAGCGGCAAAGCATCAACTGGGGCGTCTACGGCCTGCCCGAGACCTTCCTGATCGACGGCGAGGGCAGGGTGCTTTACCGCCACGTCGGCGCGCTGACCAGCCGCGCGCTGGAAGAAAGGCTGCGCCCGGTGCTGGAAGAGGCCCGGGCGGACGACTAAGGCGGTTCGCAGCGAAGCCGCCCCGACGCGAACGGCGCGGCGGCGATGGTTTGCCACGCGATCCTTCCGGTGATGCGCGCGCGCAACCGCCGGGCAAATGCGCCCCGCGATTGCGTCGCGTGTCGCGCTGCGGCTACGAGCCGAGCGAGGTCGCCGCGATCATGGCGGCGAAAAAGCAGATCTCCAGAACCGGCAGACTCGGAACATGGCGATCGGTAAACTCACGGACACGGTTCAGGATCATTGCAGCCCCCCAGCTAACACAGCCATGAAATAGCCCGAATTCCGCCACATCGGAAGGAAACAGTGATTTCCGGCGGTTTCCGGCACTTTTCCGGAAACGCCGCGGCCGGCCCGACGCGATTGGATCGGAAATGAAAACGCCCCTCCGCTGGGAAGGGGCGTTCGCGCAGGCTATCCGGCCCGGCTCAGGCCGATTTCAGCCCGAAATCCGGCACCTCGTCGACGATTCCCAGCCGCGCCCTGATCTTCGGCGGCAGCAGCCGGCGCGACGTGATCCGCGGGCGGTCCATCTCGGGCACGATCCGCTCGGCGCCATAGAGATCGAGGTACTCCCGGTAATTGTCGAACACCGTGCGCCCTGCGGCGTCGAGGAAGGTCTCGGCCGGTGCGCCCTCGGCCAGCACCACCTCGTGGTTCTCGGTCTCGATGTGGTAATAGGTGAAGGGCGCCGGCAGGTCCGCGGATGGGACGAAGTCGACCGTGTCGTGGTTCACCAGCGCGCTGGCGTTGATCACCAGCCCGTCGAGGATCATCCCGTGATCTGCGGAAACCGTGAGGTCGCGCCGCGGCAGACCGCCGCCGAGCGCGCCGGCGCGGATGCAGACCGGCTCGAGCCGCTCGTTCAGCATGAAACGGTGCTGGATGCACTGCCGGCCGATCCATTTGACCGCCGTGGTGCCGCCGTCGGCGGTCAGCACCGTGTCGCCGATTTCGAGCGTCTCGACGGCAACCTCGCCCTCGGGCGTGGCGATCAGCGTGCCGGCGACGAAGCAGTGGGCGTGGTCGCTGGTGTCGAGGCTCGAGGCCAGGAAGCTGTGCGTGGGCGCCGTTCCGGGGTAGTCGGCGGTCGTGACCAGGGGGGCGTCGAACGTGGTCGCGAGAATGTAGAAGCTGGATCCCTCGAGTTGAAACACGTGCAGTTCATGACCGTTCGGGCCGATGATCTTGCCTTTCCAGATCGTGTCGCTGGCGAAGGCAACGTTGCTGTGCTGCTCGTCGAGGCTGATCGTACTGTCTTCACTGCCGGTCTGTTCCGTGTGATTGACGGTCTGATCCGCAAGGATTCCGTTAACGGCCGTGTAGGTGGTGCCGTCGAACGAGTACAACATATGCTGTTCGGTGACGAAAGTGCCCATGATTTACCCCCCCCTGGGAAAACGAATTGTTAACCAGTCTGGGCGCAATCGGTTCGCCGGTCAAATGAATCGGCGGGACCTGTGAGAAATCGGCGGAAGTTTCGCTGCCGAATGTCGTCGGCGCGACAGGCGGGCAGGGTGGCTGGCCTGCCCACCGCCTGTGCCGGCCGACGCGGTGGGCAGATCGCGCGCCCTGCGGGATCACGCCGCCTTGGCGAGATTCCTCAGCACATAGTGCAGCACGCCGCCATTCTCGACATATTCCTTCTCGACCCCGGTATCGATCCGGCATTTCAGCTCGATGTCCTTCGCCGTGCCGTCGGCATAGACGATCCGGCAGGGCACCAGCGCGCCCGGCTTCAGGTCGCCTTCGAGCCCGGTGATGGTGACCGTCTCGTCGCCCTTGAGTTTCAGCGACTTGCGGGTGTCGCCGCCGGTGAACTCGAACGGGATCACGCCCATGCCGACGAGGTTCGAGCGGTGGATGCGCTCGTAGCTTTCGGCGATCACCGCCTTGACGCCCAGTAGCGCGGTGCCCTTGGCCGCCCAGTCGCGCGACGATCCTGCGCCGTATTGCTCGCCCGCGATCACCACCAGCGGCACGCCGGCCTCCTGATACGCCATCGAGGCGTCGAAGATCGAGGTCTGCGCCCCGTCCGGCCCCCTGGTATAGCCGCCCTCGACACCGTCCAGCATCTCGTTCTTGACGCGGATGTTGGCGAAGGTGCCGCGCATCATCACCTCGTGGTTGCCGCGGCGGCTGCCGTAGGAGTTGAATTCGCGCGGCGCAACCTGGCGGTCGACCAGGTAGCGGCCGGCGGGCGTGGTGTCCTTGAACGAGCCCGCGGGCGAGATGTGATCGGTGGTGATCATGTCGCCCAGAAGCGCCAGGATGCGCGCGCCCTCGACGTTCCTGATCTCGCCCGGCTCGGCGCCCATGCCCTGGAAATAGGGCGGATTGCGGACATAGGTCGAGGTCGTCGGCCAGTCGTAGGTCAGGCTGTCGGTGGTCTCGACCGAGCGCCACTTCTCGTCGCCGGTGAAGACCTCGGCGTATTTCTTCTGGAACGCCTCGCGGGTCACGGTCTTTTCGACCAGGTCCGCGATTTCGGCCTGCGTCGGCCAGAGGTCCTTGAGGAAGACGTCGTTGCCGTCCTTGTCCTGCCCGATCGGATCGGTCGTCAGGTCGACGTTCATGTCGCCGACCAGCGCATAGACCACGACCAGCGGGGGCGAGGCCAGGTAGTTGGCGCGCACGTCGGGCGAGATGTGGTCGGTGGTCACCGAATCGGCCAGGAGCGCCAGGATCCGGGCGCCCTTTACATCCTTGATGGTGCCCTTCTCGCGCCCCATGCCCTGGAAGTAGGGCGGG
>JBFKQC010000007.1:0-82164 GCA_041627895.1 Rhodobacter sp. | reverse complement strand
GCTGCTCGCGCTCTACATCGCGGTGGCCGAGGAACAGGGCGCCGACGTCGCCACGCTCACCGGCACCGTGCAGAACGACATCATCAAGGAATACCTCTCCCGCGGCACCTATATCTGCCCGCCAAGGCCCAGCTTGCGGATGATCACCGACGTCGCGGCCTACACCCGGGAACACCTGCCCAGGTGGAACCCGATGAACGTCTGTTCCTACCACCTGCAAGAGGCCGGCGCGACGCCCGAGCAGGAACTGGCCTTCGCGCTCGCCACCGCTTGCGCCGTCCTCGACGACCTGCGCGAAAAGGTCACGCCGGATGACTTCCCCGCCATGGTCGGCCGGATCTCGTTCTTCGTGAATGCGGGCATCCGGTTCGTCACCGAAATGTGCAAGATGCGCGCCTTCGTCGAGCTTTGGGACGAGATCACGCAGCAACGCTACGGCGTCGAGGACCCGAAATTCCGCCGCTTCCGCTACGGCGTGCAGGTCAATTCGCTGGGGCTGACCGAGCAGCAGCCAGAAAACAACGTCTACCGCATCCTGCTGGAAATGCTCGCCGTGACGCTCTCGAAGAGCGCCCGCGCCCGTGCCGTGCAGTTGCCGGCCTGGAACGAGGCGCTCGGCCTGCCGCGCCCGTGGGACCAGCAATGGTCGCTCAGGATGCAGCAGATCCTCGCCTTCGAGACCGATCTTCTGGAATACGGCGACCTCTTCGACGGCAACCCCGTGGTGACGGCGAAGGTCGAGGCGCTCAAGACCGGCGCACGGGCCGAACTGGCCCAGATCGACGCCATGGGCGGCGCCGTCGAGGCGATCGAGCACATGAAACGCCAACTGGTCGAGGCCAACGCCGCCCGCATCGCGCGCATCGAGTCCGCCGAGACGACGGTCATCGGCGTCAACAAGTACCAGGCCGGAGAACCCAGCCCGCTCACCGCCGGGCCCAAGGCGATTATGACCGTGGACGCCGAGGCCGAGGCCGACCAGATCGCCCGCCTGCACCGCTGGCGGCAGAAACGCGACGACCGCGCGGTGCAGGACGCGCTCGCCGCGCTCCGCGAGGCCGCGGCCTCGGGCGCCAACATCATGCCGCCCTCGATTGCCGCCGCGAAGGCTGGCGCCACCACCGGCGAATGGGGCGAGACCATCCGCGCCGCCTTCGGCCAGTATCGCGCGCCGACCGGCGTCTCGCGCAGCCCCTCGAACCGCACAGAGGGGCTGGACGAGATCCGCGCCGCCGTCGACGCCGTCTCGGACCGGCTCGGCCGTCGGCTGAAGTTCCTGGTCGGCAAGCCCGGCCTCGACGGGCACTCGAACGGCGCCGAACAGATCGCCGCCCGCGCCCGCGACTGCGGCATGGACATCGCCTATGACGGCATCCGGCTGACCCCGGCCGAGATCGTCGCCGCCTGCGAGGCAGAGGCCCCCCACGTCCTCGGCCTCTCGATCCTGTCAGGGAGCCATGTGCCGCTGATCGAGGATCTGATGAGCCGCCTGCAGGCCGCCGGCCTTGCGCATATCCCCGTCGTCGCCGGCGGCATCATCCCCGACGCCGACGCCGCCCACCTGCGCGCGCTCGGCGTTTCGCGGGTCTACACGCCCAAGGATTTCGAACTCACCCGGATCATGTTCGACATCGTCGAACTGGCGGACCTTCAGGCGGTGGCGGCGGAATAGCGCCGCCGACCACATCGGAAAGACCCGCCCGGCATCGAACCGAAGGCGCCGGGCAGCGCCTGCCCGTCCCGGCGGGCTGGCGCTTTTCGGCCGCCAGGCACTGTGGCAACGGAAGATGCGCCCTTCTGCCACAAAGCGAACAGCGCAAATGCCGCGGCGCCGTCCCACTGCTTGGCGCCGCCCGGCTCATCGCCCGCGGTTTGCATTGTCGCGATTTCAGACAGGCACGGTGTTTCCGCGCACCCCGAACCGGTTCATGCAGCACCCTGCCGAACCTCACCAAAACCCTACCCGACCGCGCGCCCTGTTAAATGGCCGAACCACCGACATCCGCACCGACGTAATACATACGTAATACCGACGTAATACATACGTGCGATTCCCAGCGATTCAGGGCCGTTAACCCGATTCGCCCTATCCGGACACCTGGTGCATCGCCGCCATGTCGCGCAGCGTCTCGCGCTCCAGGTCCAGCTCTTCGAAGCGCTCCTTGACGATGTCGCCGATCGACACGATGCCGACGATCTCGCCCTTTTCGCAGACCGGCGCGTGGCGCACCCGCTCGTTGGTCATCCGCCGCGCGACGGACGCGATTGTGTCCTCTTTCGAACAGGTTACGGGATGTGCATGCATGAAGTCGGTGACCTTCATCTTCAGCGCCCGCGGCCCGTAATCGACGATCGCGCGGATGATGTCGCGCTCGGATATCACGCCCTTCAGCTTGCGGTCGGCCTCGCAGACCACCAGCGCGCCGACATTCTCGAGCTTCATGTGCGCGGCCGCGAACTCGATCGCCTCGCCCGGGGCGACGACCACGATCCCGCTGCCCTTGCGCCCCAGAATTTCCCTGACATACATGGACTTACCTCCTTTCCCAATGGCGCGGCCGAACCTCGCCCGGCCATCCGGGGCGCACGGCCGGCTGTCATCGGGCAAGCATTGGCGGGCCCCGGCTGAGGCCATCCTAGCACAATCCCGGCCGACGCAAGCTCAATATGTCCGGCGCCCCCGGCCGGTGATATGCTCGCCCCATGCCCGCCCTCTGCCGCGACTGCCTGACCCCCTTCGAGACCGGCACCCGCTGCCCGGGCTGCCGCTCGCCCCGGGTCGTCACGCATCCCGAGCTCTTCGATCTCTCGATCGCCCACATGGACTGCGACGCGTTCTATGCCTCGGTCGAAAAACGCGACAATCCCGCGTTGCGCGACAAGCCGGTGATCATCGGCGGCGGCAAGCGCGGCGTGGTCTCGACGGCCTGCTACATCGCCCGGATCAAGGGCGTGCGCTCGGCAATGCCGATGTTCAAGGCGCTGGAGCTTTGCCCTGAAGCCATTGTTTTGAAGGGGAGAATGGAGGTCTACGCCGCCGTCTCGCGCGAGGTGCGCGCGCTGATGGAAGACCTCACTCCGGCGATCGAGCCCCTGTCGCTCGACGAGGCGTTCATGGATCTCTCCGGCACCCGGCGCCTGCACGGCCACCCGCCCGCGGTGATGCTTGCCCGGCTGACGAAGCGGATGAAGGACGAGATCGGCATCACCGGCTCGATCGGGCTCAGCCACAACAAGTTCCTCGCCAAGGTCGCCTCTGATCTCGACAAGCCGCATGGCTTTTCGGTGATCGGCCGCGCCGAGACGCTGGAATTCCTCGCCCCGAAACCGGTGCGGCTGATCTGGGGCGTCGGCCAGGCGTTCCAGCAGAGCCTGGACAAGGCCGGCATCCGGACCTTCGCCGACCTCCGCCGCTGGGACCGCGAGGCGCTGGCGGCGCGCTTCGGCCACTCGGGCGAGCGGCTGTGGCACCTTGCCCGCGGCGAGGATTGGCGCCGCGTCCAGCGCAACGCGCCGGTCAAGTCGATCTCGAACGAGACCACCTTCTTCGAGGACACGGCCAGCGCCGAGATCCTCGACGGCCATATCTGGCGGCTCTCGGAAAAGGTCGCGGACCGTGCCAAGGCCAGGGGCATTGCCGGCCGCGTCGTCACGCTTAAGCTCAAGCGCCGCGACCACCGCATCCTGACCCGGCAAAGCCAGCTTACCGACCCGACGCAGATCGCCGACCGCATCTACCGCACGGCACGCGACCTGTTCCGGATTGTCGGCGACGAGGGCCCGTACCGGCTGATCGGCATCGGGCTCAGCCACCTCGGCGACGCCGAGGGCGCGGACCTCTCCGGCGACCTCCTGGACCCGGACGCCGCCCAGCGCGCCCGCGCCGAACGCGCAACGGATGTGATCCGCGACCGGTTCGGCCCGGACGCCATCGTCAAGGGCCGCGCGCTGAGATAGCTGCAAGGGTCCGGGCTTCTTCTCGTCGCAAACACGCTGTCCCGGCGGCGCAATCCGCACCGCACCCGCCGCGGGGCGTCGCCTTGCAGCTTGCCGGTCAAGAGCGCGCGGTAGCGCGCAATTCGGCGGCGGCGCGCTACTCCGCCGCCAGCGGCAGCTCGCGGCGGCCGATGGCCGTGATCTCGCCGATCACGCCGCGCAGCAGCGTCTGGAAGGTCTGGAAATTGCCGCTCGGGCGCACGAGGCGCTCGTTCATGTAGAGCGCGCGGTCGATTTCGACCTGGATCACGTGCTGCCCGCGCGAGGGGCGGCCGTAATGCTGCGCGGTATAGGCACCGGCAAAGGGCGTGTTGCGCGCCACGCGCAGTCCGGCCCCGGCAAAGGCCGCCTCGACCCGGTCGACGATGCCCTGCCCCGCCGCCGCGCCGAAGCGGTCGCCCAGCACGATTTCCGGATGCGGCACGCCCCTGGTGCCGATCGAATCGATCGCCTCGTGCGGCATCGAGTGGCAGTCGATCAGGACCGCGTCGCCGAATGCGTCCCGGGTGTCGTCGAGCAGCTGCTGCAGCCGGTCGTGATAGGGCCGCCAGTAGTCGCGGATCCGCCCGCGCGCCTCGTCGAGGCCGATCTTGCCGCGATAGATCGAGCGGCCGTTGGCGACCACCCGCGGGATCACGCCGAGGCCGGAACTGATCCGCGGATTGTGGTTCGACTTGCGGACGTCCTCGATCAGCGCCGGGTCCAGTTCCTCGGCCGAGCGGTTCAGGTCGATGAAGGCCCGGGGCGCCGCCGCCGCCAGCAGCGGCGCGCCGAATTCCGGCGCCGCGCCGAACAGCAGATCGACGAAGGCGTCTTCCGAGGACCGAATCGTCCGCTCGTCCAGCACGCTCTTGCCGAGGAACGCCCAGGGGTAGTCGCGCCCGCTGTGCGGCGAGGCGAAGACCACGTTCGTGGTCTGCACATCGGGTTCGCTCAGCGTGAAGGGTGCCTTGGGCATCTGCTCTCCTCTGCGCGGCAATATAGCCGCATTTCGCCCCGCTTCGAAAGGCCTTGAACCGATCCCGCGAACCTTTTATACGCGCTCAGACCGGCGCGGGCGCTGCCCCGCGTCTTGTTCGTTTGTACGAGGCGCAGGGGTGCGCGGGCCGGTCGGACCGGGCGGTTAGCTCAGCGGTAGAGCACTACGTTGACATCGTAGGGGTCACTGGTTCGATCCCAGTACCGCCCACCATCGCCGCCCCCGGCAGGGGGCAAGGAATCGAAACGGCGCCGCCGGCGTCGCGAATTGAGGAGAGGGCCGATGAAGGTCAGAAACTCGCTTCGGTCGCTGAAGAACCGGCACCGCGACTGCCGGATCGTGCGCCGCAAGGGCCGGGTCTACGTGATCAACAAGACCCAGCGCCGGTTCAAGGCCCGCCAGGGCTGACCCGTCACGACGTGACCGGCGAAAGGCCGCCCCGCGGGGCGGCCTTCGTCGTTTCGGGCGTCCGCGGCGTCAGTTCTCGACCGCCGAGGCCAGAAGCAGCACGATCGTCTGTCGGGTGACGAAGCCGGTGACGTCCAGCGAGTTGGCGCGCTGGAACCGTCTCAGCGCCCGGCGCGTCTCGCCGGTAAAGTTGCCGTCCGCCGGGCCGGGCTCGAAATTCAGCTTGGCCAGATGCGCCTCGATCAGCTGGCGGGTAAAGCCGTTCAAATTGAGCCGCGCCTCTTCCGCCTTGGCGGCCGCGACCACCGCCGGCGGGGTTTCCGGTTCGGACAGGCTGGCGACCCGGGCGCGGGCCTCTTCGACGAAGCGGCCGCTCGGATAATCCTGCAGGTAGCGCTGGTAGGATTCGAGCGTGCCCGCCATCACCGCGCGGTCCCAGGCCTCGCGCTCCTCGGCTTCGGCCAGGCGCCGCTTTTCGCGCTCGATGGCCCGCAGCCGCGCCTCGGCATGCGCCGAATAGAGCCCGTCGGGATAGCGCCAGAGATAGGCGCGCAGGCCCTCCTCGGTGCCGCTGGCGCCGGTCTGGTTCCAGAACGCCCGGTCGGCGCGCTCTTCGGCCAGGCGACGTTCCTCGGCCTCGCGTTGCAGCTCTTCGGCGCGCGCCGCGGCGGCCACGTCCAGCCGGGCGATCTGGTTCGCGGTCAGATAACCGGACACCGGCACGCCGATCGACTGCTGCCAGTTGGCCACGGCCGTGCGCGTGCGGTTGCCGAAGATGCCGTCAACGCCGAACGTGTCGAAACCGATCAGCGTCAGGTTGCGCTGGATCGCCCGGCGCTGGTCGCGGCTCAGCCCCAGCGCCTCTTCGCCGAGCCGCGCGCGGTCGAGCGGCGTCAGCCTGAGTTCGTCGGCGCGGGCCCGCGCCTCGGCGGCGTAGCGGCCGTTCGGGTAGCGTTCCAGGTAATCCTCGTAGGCATCTGCCGTGTTGGCGTTCAGTACCCGCTGCCAGAACGCCTGCTCGGTCTCGGCCGGCGCCTGCCCCGCCGGCAGGAACGGCGCGCTGCGTGGCAGGAAGCCGCGCAGCGTGACGCCGTCCGGCAGCCGTCTGGCCGTGTCGCGCAGGACGGTGCCGGGCCGCAGCACCTCTCGCGCGATGTAGTCGGACAGACCTTGCGGCGGCCCGGCCAGCAGCGTCACGCCTTGCGGGATGTCGTTGCCCTTGAAGCCGTCCCCGATGCCGAACGCACGCTGCACCTCGGCCTCGGACGGGGCCACGGCCACGATCGCTTCGCCCGGGTTGGCCGCGGCGAGGTCGAGGATCTCGCCCATGGAAAGGCCGTAGCGCCCGATCTCGAACCCGTCCGGCCGGTCGGCATCCGACAACAGCAGCCAGCTGTTCCGGCTGTCGCGCACGAAATGCCCGCCGAGGATGAAAAGCTTTCGCCCCTCGGACCGCAGCTTGGGGACCAGACCGGACAGCTCGGCCCGGATCGCGTCGCTACGCAGGTTCCGCACGGCGAGAACCTCGAAGCCCGCAGCCTCGAGGTCGGGAACCAGGTTCAGAAGCGCCCGGTTCTCGCGCGCGTTCGGGTGATGGTCGTAGAACGTGTTCGCCACGATCAGCGCGACATCGCCGGCACGGGCCACAAGCGGCGCGGCCAGCAGGGCCGCGGCGGCCACAGCACCAAGAAACAACTGTCTCATCGCATCCCCCCTGAGGCGCAACGCCCGGCGGGTCAGTCGTAGACCCGCTGGTCGTCAATGACCTTTCCATCATTGGGCAAGCTGCCCCGAGCGACAAGCTCGACCTCGCCCCTGAGCTTCATCACCGCCGCGACCGAGGCGGCGTAGGGCGCCGGATCGGTGGCGTCGGTCTCGACTAGCACGCGCATCGCGTCCTGCTCGCCCGCACGGGTGACGACCACGCGCGCGCGGGCGATATCGGGATGCCGCGCGACGAAGGCGGCGACCTGTTCGGGGCGCACGAACATACCCTTGACCTTGGTTGTCTGGTCGGCCCGGCCCATCCATCCCTTGATGCGCATGTTGGTGCGTCCGCAGGGCGATTGGCCGGGGAGAATCGCCGAAAGGTCCCCAGTGGCGAAGCGAATCAGCGGGTAGTCCGGGTTCAGCGTCGTCACCACGACCTCTCCCACCTCGCCGTCCGGCACCGGGTCGCCGGTGCCGGGCCGCACGATCTCGACGATCACGCCCTCGTCGACGATCATCCCCTCGATCGCCGGGCTTTCATAGGCGATGTTGCCCAGATCGGCGGTGCCGTAGAGCTGCAGGCAGAGGATGCCGCGGTCGGCATATTCCTGCCGGAGCGACGGAAACAGCGCGCCCCCGCCCACCGCGGCCTTGGTGATCTTCAGCGCCAGGCCCAGCTTTTCCGCCCTGTCGAGAATCACTTTCAGGTAGTCCGGGGTGCCGGCATAGGCGGTGATGCCGATGTCACGCGCCGCCCGCGCCTGCAACTCTGTGTGCCCGGTCCCGGCCGGAAAGACGGTGGCGCCGACCGCCCGTGCGCCGCTTTCGAACATCATGCCGGCGGGCGTCATGTGATAGCTGAAGCAATTCTGCACGATGTCGCCTTCGCCGATCCCGATCGCCGCCAGGAACCGGCCCATCCGGTACCAGTCGTCGCCAAGGTGCCCGGGCTCGTAGATCGGGCCGGGCGACTGGAAGACATGGGCAAAGGTCGTCACACCGCGCGTCGTAAAGCCGCCGAAGGGCGGGTTTTCCTTTTGCGCGGCGCCAAGTTCCGCCTTGCGGATCACCGGCAGAGACGCCAGCGCCGCGCGGCCGGTCACGTCGGACGGGTCGACATCCCGCAACAGCGCGGCCAGCGACGTGGCCTTTGCCTTTGCATTGGCGACCTGGCGCGGCAGGTCGCGCGCCAGGTCGGCGGCGCGCCGGTCGGCGCTGCGGGTTTCCAGTTCGTCGAAATGGCGTGTCATGGGCCGAACCTTCCTTCAGACGGCCGTCGGGGCCGGTGCGGCGGAATTCCGCCGCGACATTGTAGACAATTGTATACCTTTGACCGATGTCATAGCCCAGCCCCGGAAATCGCGCGAGAATTCGAATCTGTCACAACCAGGGGACGGAACCTGCAAATGAGCGAGGCTGATACGCGCCCGACGCTGACGACTGCCGAGATCGACCGGCGGATCGCCTTTCACGACGACCTGCAGATCATGGAGGCGGATTTCTCCGACCTGCACCTCGCGACCAGCGCCGAAGTCAACATGTTCTACGACCGGCTGGAGGAACGCATCGCCGACACCGGCGAGGATCTGTGGTTCTTCCTCGTCAACTATTCCCGCAGCCGCATCGACCCCGATGCCTGGTTCGCCTTCTCGCGCCGGGGCAAGACGCTGAACATGGCGCATTCGATGGGCTCGGTCCGGTTCGACGCCTCGGACGAGACCCGCCGCCAGATCGAGCGCGCCGCCGGAACCGAGAACTTCGACGCCAACCTTTTCGCCGACCGCGACGGCGCCGTCGCGCGGCTTCGCTCGCTGCCGTCCAAGCGCGTTCACAAGATCGTACATGAGCCGACCTATACGAGCGACGACTTCGCGGCGCGGGTGGCTTTCGACGAGGACGCCCGGATCATGGAGGTCGACCTGTCGGGGCTCAAGCTGCATCACAGCCGCGACGTGGACGATCTGATCGACCACCTGCAAGCGCGGATTCAGGCGACGGGCCGGCGCTGGTACTTCCTGATCAACTACAACAATTGCCACATCGATCCGGCGGCCTGGGTGCAGTGGGCCAAGCGCGGCAAGGAACTGAACATCGGCGGCTCGCTCGGGACCGTGCGCTACGAGGCCGGGTCCGAGACCGAGGCCGACATCCGCCTGCGGGCAGAGACCCAGGGCTTTCGCCCGAACATCCGCAACACCCGCGCCGAGGCGCTGGAGCGGATCGACGAGATGAAGGCCGAGGCGGCGACCGGGGACTGACCCGCGGCGCCGTGGACCGGGGCAGGCCGCAGGGCTATCCTCGGACCGGGAGGGCGCGGCATGGAGCTTGGGCTGAAGGACAGGGTCGTCGTCGTCACGGGCGGGTCCTCGGGAATCGGTGCGGCGATCTGCGCTTCGCTCGGCGAAGAGCGCGCGCTTGCGGTGAATCTCGACCGCAACGCCGGCGCGGACGGCATAGCGCTGGAACTGGCCGATGACGCGGCCTGCCGCGCCGCGGTGGACGAGGTGCTTCGCCGGCATGGCCGGATCGACGCGCTGGTCAACAATGCCGGGCGCAACGACCGGGTGGGGCTGGGTGCCGGGCCGGACGCGTTCCGCGCCTCGCTCGACGGCAATCTGGTGCAGGTCTACACGCTCGCGCATCTCTGCCTCGACGCCTTGCGCAATAGCCGCGGCTGCATCGTCAACATCGCCTCCAAGGTCGCGCTGACCGGCCAGGGCGGCACATCGGCCTATGCCGCGGCCAAGGGCGGGGTGCTGGCGCTGACCCGCGAATGGGCGGCGGACCTGGCCCGCGACGGCATCCGCGTCAACGCCGTGGTGCCCGCCGAGGTGCGCACGCCGCTCTACGAGGCCTGGCTCGACGGCTTCGACGATCCCGCCGCCGCGCGCAGGCGCATCCTCGGGCGCGTGCCGCTCGGGCAGCGCTTCACCGAACCGGACGAGATCGCCGCGACGGTACTGTTCCTGCTGTCGGACCGGGCCAGCCACACCACCGGGCAGTGGCTCTTTCCCGATGGCGGCTATACCCATCTCGACCGCGCGATCACCGGGGGGCAGGCAGATGCGCTATGAACTGATGGCCCCACACCAGATTCGCGACGCCATCGCGCGGAACCTCCCGGTGGTGCTGCCGCTCGGCGTGCTGGAATATCACGGCGAGCATCTGGCCGTCGGGCTCGACACGCTGGTCGTCGTGCGCCTGCTGGAAGAGCTCGAGCACGATCTGGACCTCGTGCTGTTGCCGCCCTTCCACTACGGCGCGGCAAGCTATGCGGTGGCAGGGCCCGAGGGCACCGGCACCGTGCAGGTCGACGGCGCGCGGCTTTATCCCTTCGCGCAGGACCTCTTCACCTCGCTTCTGAAGATCGGCTTCCGCAACATCCATTTCGTGGTGCATCACCAGACCGAGAACTTCGCCGCCGGAATGCCCACCGACCTGGCCTTCAGGTTCGGCGCGCGGCAGGCGATCTTCGCCTATCTCGAAGAGACCCGCGGCGAAGGCTGGTGGGGAGCGCCCGGAATGGCGGATTACTACGCACAGCACGAAACCGGCGACGACCCGTTCAACTGGATCAAGGGCCACCCGCTGATGACGCCCGAGATCATCGCGGAATACCCCTTCGACCATGCCGGCGAGGGCGAGACCTCGCTCCTGCTGGCGCTGTGTCCCGATGCGGTCGAGATGGACCGTCTGGAAGACGGGCCATGGTACACCGAAAGCGCGGCGGCGGCATCGCAGTCGACCGGCGAAGTGGGTCGCGACCTGATCCTCGCGCATTTGCGCAAGGTCCTGCGCTAGTCCCGAATCCAACGGACCGGGGCCGCGCTTACGTGCCGTCCGCCCTGCCCCCGGTGCGCCATCTCCGGGGGCAATTCCGATCCCTCGCCGCCAGGGCACCGGTCGAATTCGGCGCGATCATGCGCCGCTGGAGCCGCCCATCCGGAGCCGGAGGCGAGGATGGGGAAGACATTCGCCGCGAAGCGGCACCGTTTGCCGGCCTCAGCTCAGCCAGCGCTTGCGGCGGCGGTAGCTGCGGACGTCGCGATAGCTCTTGCGTCCCTCTTCCGAGAGACCGAGGTAGAATTCCTTGACGTCCGGGTTCTCGCGCAGGTCGTCCGCGGGGCCGTCCATCACCACGCGGCCGCTTTCCAGGATATAGCCGTAATGCGCGAACCGCAGCGCCACGTTGGTATTCTGCTCGGCCAGCAGGAACGACACGCCCTCATTCTCGTTGAGGTTCTTCACGATGCCGAAGATCTCCTCGACAAGCTGGGGCGCAAGCCCCATCGACGGCTCGTCCAGGAGGATCGTCTCCGGCCGGCTCATCAGCGCGCGCCCGATCGCGGTCATCTGCTGCTCGCCGCCCGAGGTGTATCCGGCCTGGCTGCGCCGCCGTTCCTTGAGCCGCGGGAAATAGGAATACACCAGGTCGAGATCGGCCTGCACCCCCGCGCCCGACCGTGTGTAGGCGCCGGTCAGGAGGTTCTCCTCGACCGTCAGGTGCTCGAAACAGTGCCGCCCCTCCATCACCTGGATCACGCCCCGCTTGACCATCGCCGCGGGGTCGGTGTGCGCGACGTTCTCGCCGCGATAGGTGATCGTGCCCTTGGTGACCTCGCCGCGTTCGGAATGCAGCAGGTTCGAGATCGCCTTCAGCGTCGTGGTCTTGCCCGCGCCGTTGCCCCCCAGAAGCGCGGTGATGCCGCCCTTGGGCACGTGCAGGCTGACGCCCTTCAGCACCAGGATCACGTGGTTGTAGATCACCTCGATGTTGTTGACTTCCAGAAGCGTTTCCTGGGTCTTGCCGGCGTCGGGCATGGGGCTTCTTCTCGTCGGAATTGTTGCAGCGCCCCGGCCGCGGGCATTCGCCGCGGCCGGGGCAGAGTCATGTCAGTTGCAGCGCTCGGCGATGTTGTTCTCGCTGGCATAGGCCATCGAGTCTTCCATGATCAGGGCGTTCACGACCTCGGTATCGGGGTCCATGAAATCCGAGACCAGCGTCCAGGTCTTGGTGTCGGCGTCCCATTCCGAAATCGCCGCGGGGCCCTGGCCGCCATGGTTTTCGCAGCTCACCGAGAAGGTCGGCCCGAAGTTGGGCAATCCGATTTCGGCCATCCGCGCCTCGGTGATCTCCAGCGCCTCCATGCCGTCGCGCATCATCGCCGACGTGATTTCGGCCACGCCATGGATTTCCTGCGCCTTGCGGGCCGCCTCTGCCGCCAGCATCGCGGCATAGAGCCCGCGGTTATAGAGCACGGTGCCGATCTGGTCGCCGGCACCGGCGGCCTTGCCGGCATCCACGACGTATTTCTGGATGTCGTCGAACAGCGGAAAGTCGGTCCCGAGATTGTGGAACTGCAGCGCCCGGTATCCGTCGGCGCCATCGCCGGCCGGCAAGACGTCGTTTTCAGAGCCCGACCACCAGATCCCGATGAAGTTGTTCATCGGATAGCGGATGTTGGCTGCTTCCTGAACCGCCACCTGGTTCATCACGCCCCAGCCCCAGAACAGCACGTAGTCCGGGCGCTCGCGGCGGATTTGCAGCCACTGCGACTTCTGCTCCTGACCCGGGCTGTCCACGGGCAGAAGCAACAATTCGTAGCCATGCTTGCCCGACAGCTCTTCGAGCGTGCGGATCGGTTCCTTGCCGTAGGCCGAGTTGTGGTACAGAAGCGCGATCTTCTTGCCAGCGACGTCGCCGGCGTTCTCGTTGAGGATGTGCTTGACCGCGATCGAAGCGCCGTTCCAGTAGTTCGTGGGATAGTTGAAGACCCACTCGAATACCTTGCCGTTCGACGCCGAGGTTCGCCCGTAGCCCATCGAGTGCACCGGAATGCCGTCGGCGCTGGCCTTCGGGATCAACTGATACGTGATGCCGGTCGAAAGCGGCTGGTAGACCAGCGAGCCTTCGCCCTTGGTCGACTCGTAGCACTCGACGCCCTTCTCGGTGTTGTACCCGGTCTCGCATTCCACGACGCGCGCCGGCACGCCGGCGATGCCGCCGTCGCGTTCGTTCAGAAGCGTGAAATAGTCGGCATAGCCGTCGGCGAAGGGTATGCCGCCCGCTGCAAACGGCCCCGTGCGGTAGGACAGCGACGGGAACACCAGGTCCGCCATCACCGGACCTGCCGCCATCACGCCGGCCAGGGCCATGGTTGCCAGTTTCAGTTTCATTCGAGTCTTCCTCCCTTGGTTCACTCGTTTCAGACGTAGGGCGGGCAGACGGCCCACCAATCCCCGCACCCTCAGTAAGGGAACGGCCAAAGCCTCAGTTTCTCCTTCGCCAGCCGCCAGAGCTGCGCCAGCCCGTGCGGCTCGGCGATCAGGAAGACCACGATCAGCGCGCCGACGATGATGAACTCGATATGCGCCGCAAGGTCCGTGGGCCAGCCGAGCGTGCCCACCAGCACGTTCTTCAGCAGAACCGGCATCAGCACCATGAAGGCCGCCCCCGCGAAGCTGCCGAAGATCGAGCCGAGCCCGCCGATGATGATCATGAACAGGACCAGGAACGATTTCTGGATGCCGAACGCCTCGCCCACCTCGACCGCGCCCAGGTAGACCGCGAAGAACAGCGCCCCTGCGACGCCGACGAAGAACGACGACACCGCGAAGGCAGACAGCTTGGCCGTCAGCGGGTTCACCCCGATGATCTCGGCCGCGATGTCCATGTCGCGGATCGCCATCCACCTGCGCCCCACCGAGCCGCGGGTCAGGTTGCGCGCCAGCCACGCCAGGGCGACGACGAAGACCAGGCAGAACATGTAGGCCGCCCAGGGCTCTGTCGTCGGGCCCGTCACCTCGATCCCGAACATCGACCGGGTCGGCGCGTTGATCTGCCCCGAGGCCGAGTAGTTGTAGGACCAGGCCCACTTGTTGAACAGCCAGACCAGGAAGAACTGCGCCGCCAGCGTCGCCACGGCCAGGTAGAAGCCCTTGATCCGCAAAGACGGCAGCCCGAACAGCACGCCGACGAAGGCCGTGACAAGGCCCGCAAGGATCACGCTGAAGAAGATGTTGATCGGCGGCAGCGCATAGCGCACCCATTCCCCGTCCGCGCCCATCAGGTAGATGTCGAACCCGGTCATCAGCTTGTAGCAGGCATAGGCGCCCACCGCCATGAACCCGCCGGTGCCCAGCGACACCTGCCCGCAATACCCCGTAAGGATGTTCAGCCCGATCGCCGCGATGGCGTAGATCAGGAACGGCAGCAGGACCGCGTTGGCCCAGTAGTCGTTGATCACGAAGGGAATGACCAGGAACGCTACCGCCAGCACGAAGTAATAGCGCCAGCGGTCGAAGGCGATCGGAAAGGTCTGCGCGTCCTGCACGTAGGACGTCTTGAAGTCGCCTGCCTCACGATAGAACATCGCCGCGCTCCGCTTTCAGGTTGCCGTGGGCCGGGTGGTTCCGCGCGTGGCGCGGGTCCACCCATGGCGTCTCAGACCCGCTCAATGATCTTCTCCCCGAACAGCCCTTGCGGCCGGAACACCAGGAACACCAGCGCCAGCACATAGGCGAACCAGTTTTCGGTCGCCCCGCCCAGCAGCGGGCCGATGGCGAACTCGAACAGCTTCTCGCCGACGCCGATGATCAGCCCGCCCACGATCGCGCCGGGGATCGAGGTGAAGCCGCCCAGCATCAGCACCGGCAGCGCCTTGAGCGCGATCAGGCTGAGCGAGAACTGCACGCCGCTCTTGGCGCCCCACATGATGCCCGCGACCAGCGCCACGAAACCGGCGACCGACCAGACCAGCACCCAGATGTAGTTCAGCGAAATCCCCACCGACAGCGCCGCCTGGTGGTCGTCGGCCACGGCGCGCAGCGCGCGGCCCTGCTTGGTGTATTGCGAGAACACCACCAGGGCCGTCACCAGAAGCGCCGCGATCACGGTCGCCACGATGTCGAGGTTGTCGATGAAAAAGCCGTAGCCGAAGGCGTTGAACGTCGTCTCGTCGATCCAGACGTTCAGGCCCTGCGGCAGTCCGACGTCGAGCTTCTTGATGTCCGACCCCCACATGATGTCGCCGAAGCCCTCGAGGAAATAGGCCAGCCCGATCGTGGCCATGAACAGGATGATCGGCTCCTGGTTCACCAGATGGCGCAACACGAAATGGTTCACCAGCCAGGCGAAGGCGACCATGAAGACCATGGTGAATGCGATTGCCAGCAGTGCCGGAACATGCCAGCCGAAATGGTGGATCTCGGTGCCGAAGACCGCGTTGATCAGGTGGCTGAACGGCACCTGCCCGTCCATGATCCCCACCAGCGTCAGCGCCGCGAACAGCGCCATGACGCCCTGCGCGTAATTGAAGATGCCGCTGGCCTTGAAGATCAGCACGAAGCCCAGCGCGACGAGGCTGTAAAGCACGCCGGCCATCAGGCCGTTCAGCGTGACTTCCATCGCGAAAAGCAGTTGGTCCGGCATGTCTACTCCCCAGTCCGCGCGCACGGACACGTTGCCGGCGCGATGCCGACGCGATGCCGACGTCCGAAATCAATCATGGCTTACCCCAAGATAGGCGTCGATCACGTCCTGGTTCGCGCGCACCTCGTCGGGCGTGCCGTCGCCGATCTTCTTGCCGTAATCCATCACCACGACGCGGTCGGACAAATCCATGACGACGCCCATGTCGTGCTCGATCAGCGCAATCGTGGTCCCGAACTCGTCGTTCACGTCCAGGATGAAGCGGCTCATGTCCTCCTTCTCCTCGACGTTCATTCCCGCCATCGGCTCGTCGAGAAGCAGCAGCATCGGCTCGGCGGCCAGCGCCCGCGCCAGTTCCACCCGCTTTTTCAGCCCGTAGGGCAGGCGGCCCACCGGGGTCTTGCGGATCGGCTGGATTTCAAGGAAATCGATGATCTTCTCGACCTTCTCGCGGTTCGCGACCTCTTCCTTCTCGGCCTTGCCCCACCAGATCGCCTGTTCCAGAAGGCCGGTCCGCATATGCGTCAGCCGCCCGGTCATCACGTTGTCCAGCACCGTCATGCCCTCGAACAGCGCGATGTTCTGGAAGGTCCGCGCGATGCCCTGCTGGGCGACCTGATAGGGCTTCATCTCGGGGCGCCTGGCGCCCCGGAACCAGACCTCGCCCTCCTGCGGATGATAGAACCCGCTGATCACGTTCAGCATGCTGGACTTGCCGGCGCCGTTCGGCCCGATGATCGCGCGGATCTCGCCCTCGCGGATGTCGAAGGAAATGTCCTTGATCGCCACCACGCCGCCGAAGCGCAGCGTGATGTTCTTCATCTCCATCAGCACCCCGCCGATGGTGCGGCCGTCCGGGGTGACGTGGCTTTCGACGTTGTCCTTCAATTCCTTCCCCCTTCACGGGATGGCGGGCGGGGCGATGTTCCGGACCCGGTCCGGAACGAGCGGCGTCCCGTCATTCCGCGGCCATCTTCTGCGGCGTCCGTGCCACGACCTTGGCGTCGCGGATTTCCAGCGTCGCCTTGATCTTGCCCTTGCGGCCGTCCTCGTAGGTCACTTCGGTCTCGGTGTAGATGCTGGTCGACCCGTCATAGAGCGCGTCGACCAGGTCCTTGTACTTCTCGCCGATGATCGCCCGGCGCACCTTTCGTGTCCGCGTCAGTTCGCCGTCGTCGGCATCCAGTTCCTTGTGCAGGATCAGGAAGCGGTGGATCTGGCAGCCCGACAGCATCTCGTCGGCCGCGACCGAGCGGTTCACCTCCTCGATGTGGCCCTGCACCATCTCGTAGACCTTCGGGTGCCCGGCCAGTTCCTGGTACGAGCCGTAGGCGACGTTGTTGCGCTCGGCCCAGTTGCCGACCGCCGTCAGGTCGATGTTGATCAGCGCGCAGCACATCTCGCGGCCCGCCCCCAGCACCACGGCCTCCAGGATGTTGGGATAGAACTTCAGCTTGTTTTCCACGTATTTGGGCGCGAACATCGAGCCGTCGGCCATCTTTCCCACGTCCTTGGCGCGGTCGATGATCCGCAGGTGCCCGGTGGCTTCCTCGAAGAACCCGGCATCGCCGGTGGCGACCCAGCCCTCGGCGTCCTTGGTGGACGCCGTCGAATCCGGGTTCTTGTAGTATTCCACGAAGGTCCCGGGCGAGCGGTAGAACACCTCGCCGTTCTCGCCGATCCGCACCTCGACGCCGGGCGACGGCACGCCCACCGTGTCGGCCCGCACCTCGTTGTCGGGCTGCTGCGTGATGAACACAGACGCCTCGGTCTGGCCGTAGAGCTGTTTCAGGTTGATCCCCAGCGAACGCCAGAATTCGAAAATCTCGGGTCCGATCGCCTCGCCCGCGGTATAGGCGACGCGCACATGGCTCATGCCGGCGCGGTTGCGGACCGGGCCATAGACCAGGATGTCGCCCAGCCAGTACTTGAACCGGTCCCAGCCGCCCACCTTCTTGCCGTCCAGAAGCTTCGGCCCGACCTTCTTGGCATGCGCCATGAAGCTCTTGAACAGCCGGCGCTTGAAACGCCCGGCATCCTCCATCCGGATCGTCAGGACGGTGATCCGCTCTTCGAAATAGCGCGGCGGGGCAAAGAAATAGGTCGGCCCGATCTCGTGCAGGTTTTCGTACATCGTTTCCGGCCGCTCCGGGCAGTTCACGCAGAACCCGTTCCAGTAGGCCTGGCCCACCGAGAAGATGAAATCGCCGACCCAGGCCATCGGCAGATAGGCGAGGATCTCCTCGCCCGGGCCGAGGTGGTCGAACTCCGACGACGCCTTGGATGTCTCGATGATATTGCGATTCGACAGCACCACGCCCTTGGGCCGGCCGGTGGTGCCCGAGGTGTAGAGCATCACGCAAGTGTCATCGTAGGTGATCTCGGAGATTCGCCGGTCCAGTTCCGCGTCGAAGCGCTGGCGGCTGGCGCGCCCCTCGGCCTGGATGTCGTGCAGCCAGTTTAAATGCGCGTGATCGTATTTCCGCATGCCGCGCTTGTCGTTGTAGATCACGTGCTCGATGTGGTGGATCTTCTCCTGCACCTCGATGATCTTGTCGACCTGCTCCTGGTCGCCGCAGACCACGAAGCGTGCGCCGCAATGGTCCAGCACATAGACCATCTCTTCGGCCACCGCGTCCTGGTACAGCGGCACCGGGATCGCGCCGACCATCTGCGCGGCCACCATCGCCATGTAATGCGCCGGCCGGTTGCGCCCGACCACGGCGATATGGTCGCCCTCGTTGACCCCCAGGTTCAGATAGCCAAGCGCTGTGGCGCGGATTTCCTCGGCCGCCTCGATCCAGGTCCAGCTTTGCCAGATGCCGTATTCCTTTTCCCGGTATGCGGTCCTGGCACCGAATTTGCGGGCGTTCCGCGCCAGCAGCGCGGGAATAGAGATCAGGTCAGCCGTCTGACCGGTCGATTGCGGCACGCTGTCCTCCCTTGTGGCTGGCCGAGCCACGAATTTCCCTCGGAAATCCACAAAGGAATAGACGGTTTTTCACGCCGCAGGTCAACTTATTTTTTGAACGACCGTTCAGTTAACGCTAGCACCGTGCGGCCGCCGGTTTGAATGAGCTTTACCGAATATAGCCCTGTGCTAGGC
The DNA here is from genome assembly GCA_041627895.1 of Rhodobacter sp. Classification (GTDB taxonomy): domain Bacteria; phylum Pseudomonadota; class Alphaproteobacteria; order Rhodobacterales; family Rhodobacteraceae; genus JBFKQC01. The sequence goes on along the minus strand of JBFKQC010000007.1, from coordinate 63,534 downwards.
TGCGTCCATGGACCCGATCACGCTCGGCTTCTACGCGGTGGTCTGCGGCTGCCTCAGCGCCGTTGCACCGACCTTCCCGCGCCTGCCGGTCCGGCTGGGCGTCGGCGCGGCGGTCGGCCTGCTCGCCGCCTCGGTGCTGCCCTGGGTCAAGGGGCTCATGGCCGGTTACTGAAGCCGCCCGGCCGCCTCGGCCAGCACTTCGAGCCCGACCACCAGATCGGCCTCGTCGGTATCCTCGGCGAAATCGTGGCTGATCCCGCCGATCGAGGGGACGAACAGCATCGCCGCCGGCATCAGCCGCGAGACGTTCGAGGCGTCGTGCACCGCGCCCGAGGGCATCGCCTGCCAGCGCCCCGGCGCGACCGCCTCGGCGGCCTCGGCCAGCGCCGCCTGCAGCCGCGCGTCCATCGCCACCGGCGCCAGCGGCGGCTGCGCCTCGACCGTCACGCGCAGCCCGCGCTCGGCGGCGACTTCGGCCGCGGCGTCGCGAATGATCGCCTCCATCCGGTCCAGCCGCGCAGCTTCGGCGTCGCGCCACTGCACGTGAAACGCCGCGCGCCCCGGCACGATCGACGTGGCGTTGGGCGACAGGTTGACCTCGCCGATGGTCCAGACCGTTCGCGCCGTCGCCACCTCGGCCAGCCGCTCGTTGATCCGGGCGTTGAACGCCGCGAGCCCCTGGAACGCGTCGCGCCGGACATGCATCGCCGTGGTGCCCGCGTGGTTCTGCTGGCCCTCTAGGGCGATATCCAGACCGCGCAAGCCAACGATCCCGGTCACCACGCCCACCGCGTGACCGGCCTGTTCCAGCCACGGCCCCTGCTCGATATGCAGCTCGATGAACCCGCGAAACCGCGCCGGATCGACGAAGTCGCCGGCCCGGCCGGCGATCCGTGCCCGCGCCTGGGCAAAGCGTTCGCCGCCCGCATCCGTCATCGCGTCGGCCTGGTCCAGCGTCATCCCGCCCGACCAGACCGCGCTGCCGATCAGCGGGCCATAGCGCCCCTCCTCGTCCTGGAAGGACAGGACAGAAACCTTGCCACCGCTGGCGCGCGCCACTTCCAGCGCCGCGATCACCCCCAGCGCACCGTCGAGCCATCCGCCCTCTGGCTGGCTGTCGGAATGCGAGCCAAGCAGCAGGCTCGTCCCCCCGGCCAGCCCGAAGAGGTTGCCCACCGGATCGAGATGCGCGGTCAGCCCCGCCTCGGCCATCCGCCCCGCCAGCCAGTCGCGCGCAGCAATGTCGGCCGGGGAAAACGCCGGCCGCACCACGCCCTTGCCCACCCCCGCCGCACCGATCTTGCGCAACTCGTGCAGGTCGGACAGAAATCTGTCGGCATCCGGCTTCATGCCCCTCACCCTTCCGTGCCGCGCGGCCATTGGCAAGCCCGCGGCGATCCCCTAGACGACACCGTGGGAGGACGCCGCACCATGACACATCTGTGGGTCCGTGCCGAGCAGCGCGACCATGAACAGCGCGTGGGATTGACCCCCGAAGGTGCCGCCACGCTGATCGCGAAAGGTATCCGCGTCACGGTCGAGCAAAGCGCCGCGCGCGCCATCCCGATCGACGGCTACCGCGATGCCGGCTGCCGGATCGCGCCCGAGGGCACCTGGCCCACGGCCCCCGCCGACGCCATCGTCTTCGGGCTGAAGGAACTGCCCGAGGACGGCACGCCGCTTGCCCACCGCCACATCATGTTCGGCCACGCCTACAAGGGCCAGCCCGCCGGGCAGGTGCTGCTCGGCCGGCTCCGGGCCGGCGGCGGCACGCTCTACGACCTTGAATATCTCACCGACGAGGCCGGCCGCCGCGTCGCCGCCTTCGGCCACTGGGCGGGTTTCGCCGGCGCCGCCGTGGCGCTGAAATGCTGGGCCGCGCAGCAGCGGGGCGGGCTTTGCGGACCCGTGGGCGTCTATGACGGCAAGGCCGCGCTGCTCGATGACCTCGGCGCCGAGATGCCCGCCCGGCGCCCGTCCGCCATCGTGATCGGCGCCCTCGGCCGCGTCGGAACCGGCGCCAGCGACCTTTGCGTCGCGCTCGGCGTGCCGGTCACGAAATGGGACATCGCCGAGACCGCCCATGGCGGTCCGTTCCCCGAAGTGCTGCAGCACGACATTTTCCTCAACTGCATCCTCGCCCGGCCCGGCGCCCCGGTCTTCGTCCCCGCCGACACCCCGGCCCGCCCGCGGACCCTTACCGTGATCGGCGACATCGCCTGCGACCCGACGAGCGATTTCTCGCCGGTCAAGGTCTACGACCGCGTCACCACCTGGGAGGAACCCGCGCTGCGGGTCCACGACGAGCCGCCGCTGGACGTCATGGCGATCGACAACCTGCCGTCGCTGCTGCCGGTGGAGTCCTCCCGCGACTACGCCGCGCAACTCCTGCCCTCGCTCATGACGCTCGACGCGCCCGACACCGGCGTCTGGGGACGGGCCGGGGCCGAATTCGACCGCCACATCGCGGGGCTCCCCGCCTCGGCGGGCTGAAACACCTCCGCCGGAGGCATCGTGCCTTTCGGCGCAACGCAAAGGACTTTCCCATGGCCATCCACTGGTGCGGCACCGGCCTGTCGGCAATCCCCGGTCTCCGCCGCCTGATCGGCGCAGGCCGCGACGTCACCGTCTGGAACCGGACCGCTGACAAGGCGCGCGCGGCGGTCGGCGACCTGACCGACCGGATCGAGACCTTCGACATCGACACGCTGGCCGCCCGGCTCGAACCGCAGGACGTGATCGTCTCGATGCTGCCCGCCGACTGGCACCTGCCGCTCGCCGAACTGGCGCTGTCCAAACGCGCGCATTTCGTGAGCTCTTCGTACATCTCCCCCGGACTGCGCGCGCTCGACGAGCGTGCCCGCCAGGCCGGGGTCCGGCTGGTCAACGAGGTCGGGCTCGACCCGGGGATCGACCACGTGATGGCGCATTGGCTGGTCGCCGACTACCGTGCATCGCGCGGCTACGACCGCAGGAACGAGATCAGCTTTCTGTCCTATTGCGGCGGCGTGCCGAAGCACACGAACGCGTTCCGCTACAAATTCTCCTGGTCGCCGCTCGGCGTGCTGAAGGCGCTGATGTCGCCCTCGCGCTCGATCCGCGAATTCACCGAGCTTGAAGTCGCCCGCCCCTGGGACGCGGTCTCGAGCTACGCGGCGCCGCTGCCGCAGACTGAGGATTTTGAGGTCTACCCGAACCGCGACTCGCTGCCGTTCATCGCCGAATACGACTTCGACCCGGCCTGGCGCATCCGGGATTTCGTGCGCGGCACGCTGCGCCTGAACGGCTGGACGGACGCCTGGGCCGACATTTTCGCCGAAATCGAAACGCTGTCCGGCGAGAGCGGCGAGGCGCGGCTGAGGGAGCTTTCCGACCGGCTGTGGTCCGAGCATCCCTATGCCAAGGACGAGCCCGACCGCGTGATCCTTTGCGTGTCGCTCAAGGCCGCGCAGGACGGCGTGGCGCGCTATCACAAGACCTATGCGCTGGATGCCTGGGGCGACGCCCGGGGCACGGCGATGGCGCGGCTGGTGTCGGTGCCGGTTGCGCTGGCGGTCGAGGCGGTGCTGGCGCGCGAGATCCACGCCGGCGTGACCACCGCGCCCGGCGATCCCAAGCTGGTCCGGCGCTGGATGGACGAGGTCGACCGGCAGGCGCAGCACCTCGAGATCGTCGATCACCTGGCCTAACGCCGCCTTAGCGGCGTCCGAGGAAATCCTCCTCTTCGCCGCTGACGTCGATGCCCAGCTTTTCGAGCCCTTCTTCCAGGTAGTCCGACAACAGCGGCACCCCCAGAAGGTAATCCTCGGTCGGCGTGGTCGCCTCGTTCTGGGCGGTCTGGATCGCCTCGTCCCAGTCCTCGGCGTCGAAGGTGTCGCGTCCGATCCACATGATCGCGACCAGTTCGGCCTGCTCGTCCTCGGGCATCCGGGCGATGAACTCGCGCAGTTCCGCCTCGGTCGCGTCGCCGCGCCGCGCCTCCAGGATGGTCTCTGCGTCGGCGGTGTCGCCGTGGCTGTCCCAGCGGCCGACCTTGGCGTCGAGCTCGCGTGCGCGCACGATCACGTGCACCACGCGGCGGGGGGAAATCTGCAGCATCGACGTCTCCTTGGCACTTTGCCGAAGTCTGGGTCAGTTTCGGCGAAATGACCAGCGTCGGAATTGACATGGATCAGCGTGTCCCGGCATTTCAGCGCCCCTGCCACGCCGCCGGACGGCGCCGGCCCCGGTTTTCTCGCGAAAGGGTGATCCGCCAGGCGGCGCGGGACGTAAGCGGGACATGTTCGAAGGCGTATCAATCGTTGAGGTTTCCGGTGCAGCCGCGCCGCGCAACCTGTATGCTGCCCCGAACGCCGTATCGAAACCGGTCCCCGAGACGCGAAACGTGACCGCACCCGCAGACACCGCAGACGCTCGCTGGGCCGAGTGCATGAAGGCCGTGCACCGGGACAGGGACCGGGACGCCTTCGCGCAGCTCTTCCGGCATTTCGCCCCGCGGGTGAAGGCGTTCCTGATGAAATCCGGCACCGACGCATCGCTGGCCGAGGAATGCGCGCAAGACGTCATGGCAACCGTCTGGCGCAAGGCGCACCTGTACGATCCGTCCCGCGCCTCTGTCGCGACATGGATTTTCACCGTGGCGCGGAACCGCAGGATCGACGCGGTGCGCAAGATGCGCCGCCCGGAACCGGAAGACCTGGCATGGGGTCCCGAGGCCGAACCGGACCCCGCCGATGTCGTCGCGATGCAAGAGGAAAGCACGCGGCTCGCCGCCGCGCTCGCCGTCCTGCCCGAGAAACAGCGCGCGCTGATCGAGAAGGCTTATTTCGGCGAGCTTTCGCACAGCGAGATCGCGGCGGCCACCGGCCTGCCGCTCGGCACGATAAAATCCAGAATTCGGCTGGCGTTGGACCGTCTGCGCCATGCCATGCAGCGAGTTGACGAATGACGATCAAGCACCACCTGAACGAGCCGCTGCTGATGGCCTATTCCGCGGGCACGCTGCCCGAGGGCTTCAGCCTCGTCGCGGCCACGCACATCTCGATGTGCGACGAATGCCGCGCCCGGCTGGCAAGCTACGACGCCATGGGCGGTTCCATGCTGGAGCGCTGCGAGCCGGCCGGGATCGGCGACAGCGCCCTGGCCGCCACGCTTGCGTTGATCGACGGGATGGGCAGCGAACTCGGCCAGGCTCCGGGTCATCCCGTTGTCGGCGCCGTGTTGCCCGAGCCCCTGCGCACGTATGTCGGCGGCGGCGTCGACGCGATCAGGTGGCGTTCCGTCGGCGGCGGCGTGAAGCAGGCACTGCTCGATACCGCCGGCCCGGCGACGGCGCGGCTGTTCCGCATTCCCGCCGGCGCCAGCGTGCCCGACCACGGCCACCGGGGTATCGAACTGACGCTGGTCTTGCGGGGCGCATTCCGCGACGAGACCGACAGGTTCGGCCGCGGCGATGTCGAGATCGCCGACGAGCATATGGAACACACGCCGGTCGCCGAGGCGGGCGAGGACTGCATCTGCCTCGCCGCCACCGATGCGCCGCTCCGGTTCAACGCGCTTCTGCCCCGCCTGGCGCAACGGTTCCTGCGCATCTGACGCCCCATCCGGCGTACGCAATCGGACGCATTGCCGTTGACGGCCGGGCGCGCCTCCGACATTTCCCGCCTGTATCAGGAATCCGGTTATCCGGTTATCCGGTTATCCGGTTATCCGGTTATCCGGTTATCCGGTTATCCGGTTATCCGGTTATCCGGTGAATACCGGAAAGCCGCAACCAATTGCGACACAAGGGAATTTTTCGAATCTCGCGTTAACTTTCCGTTCACGGTCCAGCGAATTGCAGGTACCGTACAGGGACCTACCCCGCCAGACCGCGCCGGATCAGGTTCAGCCCTGCGACGACCAGCACCGCCAGTGTCGCGCGGCGGAACCGCTCCTGGTCCAGCCGGTCGCCGACCCAAAAGCCGAGCGCCATGCCTGCCATCGCCGGCACAAGCAGCGCCACGGACAGCGGCGCGGTCCCGGCCGACAACACGCCCGAGCGCAGATGCGCCAGCAACAGCACCACCGCCCCGGCGCCATAGATCACGCCCTGCACCCGCATCTGCTCGGCCCTCGGCGTGTCCAGCGCCGTCAGATAGGCAACGGTCGGCGGCCCCCAGACCCCCGACAGCCCGCCGACGAAACCCGCGACCGACCCGATCAGAACCTCGGCGATCCTCTGACGGGCCGGGGCGATGCTCAGCCGCCAGCCCACGAGCTGCGTGAAGGCGAAGACCGTCACCGGCACGCCGAGGATCAGGAACATCGCCCAGGTCGGCAGCACGCGGACAAGCTGTGCGCTGCCGGCGATGAACACCAGCACGATCACGGCATACAGCCGGAACCGCCGGATCGAGGCCAGCGCCGCCGAAAGGCCGTCGCGCAGCGCCTGCCAGAGATTGGCCGCAACCGTGGGCAGGATCAGTGCTGCAAGTGCAATCTCGGGCGCGAGAAACGATCCGAGCCCCGAGATCATGATCATCGGCAGCGCAAAGCCCACGGCCCCCTTCACGAAGCCGGCGAACAGCGTCAGCCCGGCCGCGAGGATCATGTAAGTCAAGCCAATATCGTTGAAAATCTGGGCCATCGCCACATACTTACGCGGAAACGCCCCGGCACGCATCGGCTAATCACGCGCGACATTTTCGGTCTTGGGCCGCAACCATGACGAATTTTTGTTGCGCTGCACCTGCAAAGTGACTAAGCCCGTCGGAACCCGTTCAAAGGAGGCCCGCGATGGCGCATGATGGCCAGGACATGACCACCGACACCCCTCTTCTGCCCGGGCTCCTGCATCTCACCCGCGACGCGCTGGCGCCGGTCGAGGCGGTGCTGAGCGAAGCGACAGCGGCCGTGCGGAACCGGGTGAGCGAGGGCGGCAAGGTCTCGGCCAGGCTGATCGAGGCCGAACAGACTGCCGCCCACGGGCTTGCGTGGCTTGCCACCTACGTCGCTGCACTGCGCGAGTTGCAAGCCTGGGCCGAACGGCTGGATGCCGCGGGCGGCTTTGGCGAGATCGAACAGCTGATCCACCAGGTCGCCTTCGGCGAATACCTGGCGCAGATCGCCGGCGGCATCCCGATGAGCCAGGGCGAGATCGTGCGGCTGACCGATATCGGGCTGGCCGGGGAAGACCGGCGTGTATTGCAGGATGCAGCCGTTGCCGCGTTGACCCAGAAGGGAAATACCCAGGCCGCGCGAACCAGGCTGGTCGCGCTGATGCAGTCGAACGAGGGCCGCGCCACGGTCGGCAATTGCGGGCTGGACGACGAACTGGAGATGATCCGCGAGCAGTTCCGGCGGTTTTCCGACGACAAGGTGGTGCCGCACGCGCATGGCTGGCATCTCGACGACGAGCTGATCCCGATCGAGATCATCGCGGAGCTGGCCGAAATGGGCGTCTTCGGCCTGACGATCCCCGAAGAGTTCGGCGGCTTTGGCCTGTCAAAGGCCTCGATGGTCGTGGTTTCTGAAGAACTCTCAAGGGGTTACATTGGCGTCGGCTCGCTGGGAACCCGCAGTGAAATCGCGGCGGAACTGATCCTTTGCGGCGGCACCGACGCGCAGAAGGCAAAGTGGCTGCCGGCGCTCGCGAGCGGGGAAATCCTGCCCACGGCGGTGTTCACCGAGCCGAATACCGGGTCGGACCTCGGCAGCCTCAGGACCCGCGCGCGCAAGGACGGCGAGGACTGGGTGATCACAGGCAACAAGACCTGGATCACCCACGCCGCGCGGACCCATATGATGACCGTTCTGGCGCGCAGCGTGCCGGACACCCAGGACTGGCGCGGGCTTTCGATGTTCCTTGCCGAAAAGACCCCCGGCACGGACGACAAACCCTTTGTCGACAATGGTTTGTCCGGCGGCGAGATCGAGGTGCTGGGCTATCGCGGCATGAAGGAATACACCGTCAATTTCGACGATTTCCGGGTCGCGGGCGGGAACCTGCTGGGCGGCGCCGAGGGGCAGGGCTTCAAGCAGCTGATGCAGACCTTCGAAAGCGCCCGCATCCAGACCGCCGCCCGCGCCATCGGCGTGGCGCAATCGGCGCTGGAGGCGGGGCTGCAATACGCGCTCGACCGCAAGCAGTTCGGCAAGGCCCTGATCCAATTTCCCCGTGTTTCCAGCAAGTTGGCGATGATGGCGGTCGAGGTGATGGTGGCCCGGCAGCTGACCTATTTCTCGGCGCGCGAAAAGGACCAGGGCCACCGCTGCGACCTGGAGGCCGGGATGGCGAAGCTGCTGGGCGCCCGCGTCGCCTGGGCGGCGGCGGATAATTCACTGCAAATTCATGGCGGTAACGGGTTCGCCCTGGAATACCCGATCAGCCGTATCCTGTGCGACGCGCGGATCCTGAACATTTTCGAGGGCGCCGCCGAGATCCAGGCGCAGGTCATCGCACGGCGTCTTCTGGAGTGAGAAACGCGCCGGAATCGCACGTATGTATCACGTCGGTATTACGTCGGTATCACGTCGGTACTGCAGCGCAGCATCCGTAATGCATGTGCGGCATGGCGGAACGCCGCCGCCGGGGTGCGGTGCGCAATGAATGCGCACCCTACGGGGTGGAATGCCGCGGTGCGGCGGCGGCCTTTGCACCCCCGGCGGCCAGCCAGCCCAGCACGAGGTCGCGGTCGAAGATCACGTCGTCGATGGCGACGCCCTGGGGGTCGCGGTTGGTGATGGTGATGCCGGCAATGTCCCCGAGGCCGCCCGCGCGGCGAAAGCCGTAGCCGGCGAGCACCCAGTCGAGCTCGACCTCCAACTCGTCGATCGGCGCGCCGTCACGCGCATAGAAAGCAACCGTCATCCGGCCCTTGGGTGTCGCCGGGTCGGCCGGGCGCGGTTCCGACGCGACGCGGAAACCCAGCGCCGACTGGTCGCGGTCGAACAGGATCGACACCGCGCCCTCGCCGCCCGCGTCGCGTTCGGGGAAGCCGGGCGGCGCCATGCCCTTCAACTGGTTCGACATGAAGAAGATGTAGACAACGGCGAGGTTCTGCCCCGGCACCCCGGCCTCGAGCGTCAGCGGGCCGCGCGGCGCGAGGTAGAGCGCGTCGAACGGGCCGTCCTGCGCAATGACCTGCCCGGCGAAGCGCTCGCCGAACCGCGCGCCGTCAAGCACCTCGATGCCATCGAGCGGCTGGCCGGGGTCGGGAAACTTGGGATAGCTTTCGAAGTCGATCTTTGCGGTGAGTTCGCGCTCCAGTTCGGCATAGGGCACGAGCAGGACGTTCTGGGCCTGGGCCTGTGTGGTGAGAGCCGCGGCCAAAAGGACGGCGGACGCTTTCATGACAGGTATCAGGAGCGGCGGAGACCGGGGTTGTCAAGGGTTTGCCGCGGTAACGGTGCGCTAAAGCACACCCTACGCCCGCACGGCCCGTCGGCGGCCCGCGGGTTGGCGAAGCAACGGTTGTTCGGCGCGTTTCATCTCGCGGTTTCCGCGCGACTTGTGAACGAAGTGCCCAGCATCAGCAAATCGCCGACCCGGCGGGGCGGGTCATGCCAGAGGCATGCCCCCAGCACGCCGATGGGCCGGGGCGCTCCGCGCCTGTTAGCCGGCCCGGGAGAGGCATCAGCGGCAATCATACTCTGCCATTTTTCAGTGCCAAAAACGGTTCTCTGATCGTGGCGCATCCGTCAAGCGGTGCTGCGTTTGTCCGTTCGGGGTCATGGTTCTCTCCGAGGTCGAGCATTCTCGCCTCATGATGGCGTCCGGTGGCAGATCGTCTCCGAATGTCGTTTGCGAGGTTTCTACCCTCAACCGTTTTTGCGAGATCGACCGGCCTCCGTCCCGTCGGGACATGGCGCGCCGCTGTCCGGCGGCGGGTCTTCAGGTCAGGCGGTGGCCTCCTTGGTCCATTTGAACTCGGTTCCGTTTCTCCATAGCGTCAGCATCAAGACCGCGATCTTGCGTGCGGTCGCGACGGCGGCTTTCTTGAACCCGCGCCGGCCTGCGAGGCGTACCGCCCAGGACTTCAGTGGCGAGAACCGTTTGACCTGGCGGATCAGACAAGACGCCGCCTCGAACAGGAGGCCGCGCATTGTGGCGTCGCCGCATTTCGAGACCCGACCCGAGTAGTCGGTCTCACCTGACTGGTATCGTCGCGGCGTGAGACCCAGGAACGCGCCCACATCTGCTGCTTTCCCGAACCGGCGGGCATCATCGACAAGGGCGATGAAGCTCAGCGACACGATGGGCCCGACGCCTGGGATCGTCATCAGACGACGGGCCAGTTCGCTCTCTTTGGCCACCGCTTGAAGGTCGTCGCCAAGTTCCTCAGCCGCCCGGCACAGCGTTTCGTGCGCAGCGATGAACCCGTCGGCGATGGCGGCCAGAACCCAATCGTCCTTTGCTGCAGCGGCGAGCTGATCGCGGAAGGCCTGCCGCTGTCTGCCCTGGCCGATGCCGGTCATGCGGATGCCGAAGGTCTTGAACACGCCCCGGATGTGTCCTTCGAGGTCCTTGCGCAACCGGATCAGCCGTTCCCGGGCGGCGATCAGCGTGCGCAACCGGTCTGCATCCTCGCTGCGGATATAAACCGGCGTGAACCAGCCCGTCCACGCCAGATGCGCCAGCCCCTCGGCATCCGCCTTGTCGGACTTGTTCAGCTTCGCCGAGAGCGCCTTGTGCGCGATCCGAGCGTCGATGCAGGTAGCCGGCAGGCCGGTTCTGACCAGCCCGCGCTGCAGCCAGATCGATAGCTGGCCGCTTTCATGGACGACCCGATCCGGCCTGATGCCCCGTTCTTCGAAGAACCCTGCGACCGATCTCGGATCGCAATCGACGGTGCCGCGCGCGGCAACAGTGCCGTCAGCATCGACGATACAAACCGAAATCTCTTTGAGCGATACGTCCAAACCGGCATAGTACTTCATGGTCGTTCTCCTCACGGCTTTCACATCGTGAGGCCAACATACCGGACCTCGTTTGCCACCGGAGAGCGACCGCCACGATCACTCCATGTCGTTTTCGCCACGGGACGACAACTCGCCCAATTTCACGCTGTTTTTCTGGACAAATACCCCCGGCCAAACCTCTGCAGTATTGGCAGGTCTTGGCCCCACTCACCGCGCCAGAAACCCCGCCATCCGCGCCAGCGCGCGCTCGATGTTCTCGCGGCTGTTGGCGTAGCTCAGCCGGATGTAACCCTCTCCCAGCACGCCGAAATCCGGGCCGCCGATGGTGGCGACGCCGGTTTTCTCCAAAAGCTCGCGGGCCAGCGCCTTGGCCTTCCAGCCGGTTTCGCGCACGTTCGGGAAGGCATAGAACGCGCCCTTGGGGGTGATGCATGACACGCCGGGCAGGTCGTTGGCCAGTTCGACCACCAGCTTGCGGCGGGCGTCGAAGGCGGCGACCATTTGGCCCACGGCATCCTGCGGGCCGGTCAGCGCCTCGAGCGCGGCCCATTGCGCCGGCGCGTTGACGCAGGACCAGGCGTTGACGGCAAGCTTGCGCGCCTTGTCGTACAAGGGTTTCGGCCAGACGGAATAGCCGAGCCGCCAGCCGGTCATGGCGTAGGTCTTGGACCAGCCGTTCAGAAGGATCAGCCGGTCACGGATCTCTGGATAGCCCAGCAGCGTGACGTGTTCCTCGCCGTCATAGAGCATCTGGTCGTAGATTTCGTCGGACATCACCGCAACCTCGGGCCAGTCCGCGAGACCGGCGACCAGCCGGTCGACCTCGGCCCGCGGCGTGACCCCGCCGCAGGGATTGGCGGGCGAGTTCAGGATGATCAGCCGCGCGCGGTCGGTGATCAGCGCAAGCGTCTCCTCGGCGGAAAACGCGAAGCCGTTTTCCTCGCGGATCGGGATCGGCACCGGTTTCGCCCCGGTGAACTCGATCATCGAGCGGTAGATCGGAAAGCCCGGGTCGGGATAGAGGATTTCGGCGCCGGGCTCGCCGAACATCAGGATCGCGGCAAACATCGTCACCTTGCCGCCCGGCACGATCAGCACGTTGTCGGGGTTGACCTCGGCCGCGTAACGGCGGTGCAGGTCGGCGGCGACCGCCTCGCGCAGCTGGGGAATGCCGGTGGCCGGCGTATAGCCGTGGTGCCCGTCGCGCAGCGCCTTGACGGCGGCCTCGACGATGTTCTCAGGCGTCGGGAAATCCGGCTGGCCGATCCCGAGGTTGATCACGTCCATGCCGACGGCGGCCAGTTCGCCCGCGCGCGCCAGGACGGCAAAGGCGTTTTCCTCCCCGATGCGGTCGAACCCGGCGATGGTCTTCATGGTCTGGCGCCCCGTCTGATCCCGTTGCCGTTCTGTTGGATTGCCGGTGGAAAGGCAAGTTCCGCCGCAAGGCGGCTGGCGACGCAGGGCAACCCGTGGCAGGCTCGGCCCCATGCTGCGCCTGTTTCTGACCCTGCCGATCTTCCTGTCAGCCTGGCTGAAGGACGAAACCGTGTCGGGCTATGCGCAGGCGGTCTATCGGCTGGAGACCCTGAACGGCGCGGCCTTCGCGGCACGGGCGACGATCGGCTTTCCGCGCGCCGGGGTGATCGAGGGCGAGGCGCCGTGCAACCGCTACAGCGCGCGCCAGACGGCGCCCTATCCCTGGTTCGGGGTCGAGGCGATCGTCGCGACACAGCGGGCCTGCCCGGACCTTGGCTCGGAGACGGCGTTCTTCGCGGCGCTGCGGTCGATGACCCTGGCAGAGGCGGTTGGCGACACGCTGGTCCTGTCGAACGACGCAGGCGGCGAGATGGTGTTCCGCGCCGATCAGGACTGACGCGCCAGAAGATCGGCGAACCGGTCGCGCGCCGCCGGCAGCCGCCGGTCGCCGAGGGCGGGCGCCAGCCAGGCATGCAGGAAATGCCCGGTGGTGCGCAGGCCCTGCGCGATCTCTTCGGCGGTGCCGTCGCCGGTGCCCGCGAGGCATGGCGGCAGGGGCAACAGCTTGTCCGTCCACGCGCCCGCCCCGCCCGCCGACACGGCACGCCCGGATTTCGGCGACACGTAGACGAGCCCGTCGCGCGCGCCGGTGGCGGCGCAGGCCGAGAGGTCGAGGCCGAACCCCAGCTCTTCCAGCAGCGCCAGTTCCCAACGCAGGTAGGCCAGCGGCCAGGCGTCGTCTGCGCCGATCATGTCCAGCAGGGCCACGGTGCGCCGGTAGAGCGCCGGGTGCGGCTCGCGTTCCGGCAGGGCGAAGACCAGAAGCGCCGTGACCGCGTTCAGCGCCGCCAGTTCCAGCCGCCCGCCCATCAGCGCCACGGCGCGGCTCTTCACCGGCTCGACGGTGAAATGGCCCAGATGTTCCTCGAGCCGCGCGCGCCAGGTGACGTCAAGCTCGGTGCCCGGCTGCAGCGCCGGCGCGATCCGGCGGCTGGTGGCGCCGCGCACGACGCCGGCATGGCGCCCATGCGCCCCGGTGAAGACCTCGAGGATCGCCGCGGTTTCGCCGTGGCGGCGCACGGCGAGAACGGTGCCGGTGTCGTGCCAGTCCATGGCGCGACAGTGGCGCCGGTCGCGTGGGGTGGCAAGGCGGAATTGCGGGCAAGCCCCCGCCACACGCATGACATTTGCCGGCGCGACCGGACGTGGCGGTTTGTGTTAGTGTGCCGCAGCCAATGGGGGACGGTGCATGACCATGGAATTCGATACCATCGTTGTCGGCGCAGGTCAGGCCGGACTGGCCGCCAGCTACGAACTCGGCCGCCGTGATGTCGATCACATCGTGTTGGAGAGGGACCGGATCGGCGCGGGATGGGCCGGCCGCTGGGAGAGTTTCTGCCTCGTCACGCCGAACTGGTCGGTTCAACTTCCGGGTTTCGCCTATGACGGAGACGATCCCGACGGTTTCATGCCACGCGACGACATCGTCGCCTACCTGGAACGATACGCGGCTTCATTCGGCTGCCCGGTCCGGACCGGCGTGACCATTTCGGCCGTTCGTGCAAGGGATGACGTAGGGTTCGAAATGGACCTGAAGGGTTCCGGGTCGATGCGGGCCAGAAACCTGGTCGTGTCCACGGGGGCGTATCAGAAGCCGCACGTTCCGGCCGGCGGCGCGGCGTTTCCGGATCATATGCGGGTTCTGGATAGCACGGCCTATTCCTGCGTCGCCGAATTGCCTGCCGGCGACGTGCTTGTCATCGGAAGCGGGCAGACCGGCTGTCAGCTGTCCGAGGAATTGGCCGAGGCCGGACGCAACGTCGTTCTCGCCTGCGGACGCGCTCCTTGGGCGCCGCGCCGCCTTGGAGGCCGGGACCTTATGTGGTGGCTGCTGCAATCCGGCTTCCTGGATGTCGATGCCGGCACGCTTCCGAAAGAGGCAAGATTATTCGCAAATGTCCTCGCTTCGGGGCACGGCGGCGGTCACGATCTGCACTACCGCACCCTCGCAGACCAGGGAATCACGCTGACCGGCCGGCTCCTGGGTGTCGAAGACGGCCAGGCGCGTTTTGCCCCCGATCTGGCCGACAGCGTGCGCTGGGGTGACCAGAAGTTCATGCAATTGCGAGATCACTTCCAAGGCTATGCGAATTCTGCCGAACTGGATTTCCCGGGTCTTCCCGACCCGGAGCCGTTCGAGGACACCGGCATCGAGTCCATGAACCTGGAGCCATTTGGTTCGGTTATCTTGACCGGAGGTTTTCGGCCGGATTACCGCTCGTGGCTTCCCTGGCCCGGCGCGTTCGACGATCAGGGCTTTCCGATCCAGCAAGATGGGGCCAGCACCGCGATACCAAGCCTTTTCTTCGTGGGCCTCCATTTCATGCGCAAGCGCAAGTCCGCCTTGCTGTGCGGTGTCGGCGAAGATGCCGGTGTGGTTGCGGCCCAGATTGCCGATCGTTGACGTCTGCATCCCTCGGGCCCGAAACGAAATCCACCGTCGTGAAACGGCTGCACCGGTGATCGGACGCGGTTGGCGGCAACTCAGCTTTCCAGTCCCGGCTGATCCAGCAGGTGCCGGCCGGCGCGGTCCTCGACCTCGATCACCCAGAGGTCGGGGTCGAAGCTGCGCTGCTTTGCGATCGCGGCCTCGACATCGTCGTCGGGACCTTCGGCCAGCGTCACCCAGATCCGGTCGCCGGTGAAAATGTCGACGCTGCGCTGGAACGCCCTGGCCTGCCCGTCGAGCGTGTTGAGCTTGACCAGAACCGCGCCGGCGGTGTCATCGCCGCGCGCCACCACGAAAGCGGGGATGTCGGCGAGCCTCAGCCGCGTCAGGTAGGCCTGCACCCAAAGCTCGGCGGTCAGGCGCAGGGTCACGGTGCGGGGCCTTCGCCCGACACCCCTCGCGGAACGGGGCCGGGATTGCGGCGCGCGCGCCTAGGACTTGCCATCGGAGAAATCGAGCCCGATCGCGGCATAGCGCTCTGCCTCTTCCTGCCATCCGGGCCGCACCTTGACCTGAAGGAACAGGTGCACCTTGCGGCCCAGCATCTCTTCCAGTTCCGCACGCGCCGCCTGGCCCACCGCCTTGACGGTCTCGCCCTTGCGGCCCAGCACGATCCCCTTGTGCCCGTCGCGGGCGACATAGATCACCTGGTCGATCCGGGCCGAGCCGTCCTTGCGTTCCTCCCAGGCCTCGGTCTCCACCGTCAGCTGGTAGGGCAGTTCCTGGTGCAGGCGCAGCGTCAGCTTCTCGCGGGTGATCTCGGCGGCAATCATCCGCATCGGCAGGTCGGCGATCTGGTCCTCGGGGTAAAGCCAGGGACCCTCGGGCATCTCGGCGGCAAGCCAGGCCCTGAGATCGGCGACGCCATGGCCCTTTTCCGCCGAGATCATGAAGGTGCGGGCAAAGTCGTACCGGGCGTTCATTTCCTGGCTCAGCGCCAGCAGGGTTTCGGCCTTCACCCGGTCGATCTTGTTGATCGCCAGTGCGACTGGCCGGCCGGCGGTGCGTTCGGCGAGTCCCTCGAGGATCCGTTCCACGCCTTCCGTGATGCCGCGATGCGCCTCGATCATCAGCAGGGTCAGGTCGGCATCCGCCGCACCGGACCAGGCGGCGGCGACCATGGCGCGGTCGAGATGCCGGCGCGGGCGAAAGAGGCCCGGCGTGTCGACGAAGACGATCTGGCTGTCTCCCTCGATGGCGACGCCCCTGATCCGTGCCCGCGTGGTCTGGACCTTGTGGGTGACGATCGAGACCTTGCTGCCGACCATCGCGTTCAGCAGCGTCGACTTGCCCGCGTTGGGCTCTCCGATCAGGGCGACGAATCCGGCGCGGGTGGTCATCGAGGGTCCTCGCATGTTTCGCGAGCGCACCTAAACCGGTTTCGCCGGAATCGCCAGCACTCTCGTCATGCGCGGCCCCGGCGCGGCGCGTCGGGGCCCGCGCCCGCGCAGCCGGCCCTCATGTCAGGCGCGCCAGCAGCGCCCTGGCCGCGGCCTGTTCCGCGCGGCGTTTCGACGGTGCCTCGGCGCGGGCGGACTGGCCGCCTTCCAGCCGCGCCTCGATGGTGAAGACCGGCGCGTGGTCCGGACCTTCGCGGGCGATCTCGACATAGTCGGGCGGCGGCAACCCCTTGGCCTGCGCCCATTCCTGCAGGCTGGTCTTGGCGTCGCGGGCGTCGTCCTCGACCTTGCCGATCCGGTCGCCCCAGGCGGCCAGCACCACGGCCCGCGCCGCGCCGAAGCCGCCGTCGCGATAGACTGCGGCGATCACCGCCTCCATCGCGTCGCCCAGGAGCGCCGCCTTGCGGCGCCCGCCCGACAGCATTTCGGACCGCCCCAGCCGCAGCACCTCGCCGAGACCCAGGTCGCGCGCGACGGCGGCGCAGGTTTCCTTGCGGACCAGCGCGTTGAAGCGCGGCGCCAGCTTGCCCTCGGCGGCGGCCGGGTCGGCCTGCAGCAGCGCCTCGGCCATCACCAGCCCAAGCACCCGGTCGCCGAGGAATTCCAGCCGCTGGTTGTCGGGGCGCGTGGGCGAGGCGACGGAAGGGTGCGTGACGGCCTCCAGCAGCAGCGTGGGGTCGTCGAAGCGGTGGCCCAGCCGGTCGCAGAATGCCCTGAGTTCGGCCGACAGCTTCACCGGACCGGCCTCATGTACCGCCCGGGGCGCCAGTTCGCCGGATTCCAAAGGCTGCGGCCCGCCGAGGAAAAGACCACGAAGCCCACGCGCCCGGCCAGGTCGGCCAGCGGCACGGGGCCGATGCCGCCGACGGTCCGCGGCAGGCGGCTGTCGAGCGCGTTGTCGCGGTTGTCGCCGATCACGTAAACATGGCCGTCCGGGACGGTGAGTTCCACGGTATCATCCAGGAAACCGTCGCGGATGTTCAACACGCGATAGCTCGGGCCGCCCGGCAGGGACTCGACCGCCAGCGCCTTGCGGCACTGCCCCCCGACCGCGGGCGGATCGCCGGCACAGGCCGGAAAGCTGCCGGGCCGGCCCTGCGGAAGGTAGGGCTCGACGAAGTCGCCCGCGGGTTCCTGCGGCACCGGCGCGCCGTTCAGCACCAGCACGCCGTCCCGCATCTGCACCCGGTCGCCCGGCAGGCCGGCGACGCGCTTGACGTATTCGACGCCGCTGGCCGGGTGGCGGAACACCACGACGTCGCCGCGCGCCACATCCCCGGTCAGCGGGCGCACGGCGATGTAGTCGCCGATCAGAAGCGTCGGCTTCATGCTGCCGGCAGGAATCCAGTAAGGCTGCCAAATCGTCAGCGGCAGCGCGAAAAGCGCACCGAGGGCCTTCAGCATCCGTCCGTGTCCGCTGTGCCCCGCACCGGCATCGCGACGCCTAGTCGATCGCCTTGAAGAACCGGTCGCCGCGCCAAGTCCAGAAGAACAGCATCGAGCGGCCGGCAGACGAGAACATGATCCGGTCGGCCCGGCCGATCAGGTTTTCGAACGGTACGAAGCCGACGCCCAGCGCCGATTGCGGCACGCGGCTGTCGGTCGAGTTGTCGCGGTTGTCGCCCATGAAGAAGAACTGGCCCTCGGGCACGGTATAGACCGGCGTGTCGTCCAGCGGCGTCGCGCGGATGTCGAGGATCGAATGCGTCGGGCCGCTGGGCAATTGCTCGGTATAGCGCTGCTTGATGCAGGTTGCGCCCAGCGCGACGCCCGAGTTCGAGCATTGTGGCAGGGTGCCGACCGGGCCCTGCTTTTCATAGGTCTCCTCGAAGCTGCCGTTCGGGGTCTGCCGAGCCTCCTGCCCGTTGATGAAAAGCACGCCGTTCTTCACCTGCACCTTGTCGCCGGGCAGGCCGATCACCCGCTTGATGAAGTCGCTTCCCGTGACCGGGTGGCGGAACACCACGACGTCGCCGCGCAGCGGTTCGTTGCCGAAAATGCGGCCCGAGAACGGGCACATCGCGAACGGGCAGGAATAGCGCGAATAGCCGTAGGACATCTTGTTGACGAACAGGAAGTCGCCGATCAGCAACGTGTCCTTCATCGAGCCCGAGGGAATCCAGAACGGCTGAAAGAACAGCGTTCGGAAGACGCCGGCGATCAGCAGCGCGTAGACGATGGTCTTGATCGTCTCGACGATCCCGTCTTTCCGTTCGGCCTTGGTCGCCATCATGTCCTGCCTCGTTGCGGTCCGGCGCTACATGGGCGGGCAGGCAGCGTGTGTCAAGCGATCAGCGGGCGGGCGCGGGGTGGCCGCGCGGCGGCTTGTCGCCGGGCCGGACGCACCGCCGCCAGGGCGAGTCTGCATTTTCCTTTCCCGCAGAAGTGCCATATGCTCAATCGTGGCGGTATCAGTGATCGCGCGTAACAGGAATACTGGTTGCATGAGGACACGTTGGCTTGGGATTGCAGGCTTCGTTCCCGTTCTTGCGATCATTGCCGGGATTGAGCTGTCGTATGCGACCGGTTTCGAATTTCCGGTCCCGTTTCTGGCGGTCTGCGCCGGTGTCGTGCTGGCAGCCTACGCCGGCGGCCTGTTCTGGGGAACGCTCGCCGGCGGGTTCGCCGCGCTTCTGGTTCTGCACGCCTACATGATCGCGTCAGGCCCGGCCACGCTGACCGGCAGCCTGCCCACGGCCGCGCTCGGCATGGCGCTATATGTCGTCACCGGCGCGTTGCTGGGGCGGCTTCGCAGCCGGCACGACGCGCATTTCGCGGAACTGGAGGTCCACCGCGAGCGGCTGCGGCGCGAACTGGTGGACGAGCGCGAACAGCGCCGCCGCACCGAGACCGACGCCGAGGTCAACCAGAACCGGCTGCAATCCGCCGTCCGGATCGCCGGAATCGGGCATTACGCCTTCGACGGGCAGACCGGCAATTGCGAATACTGCTCGCAGCAGCACGCCGCGCATTTCGGGCTGTCGGTGGCAGAGTTCTTCGAGCAGACCGCCGGATACGATCCCGCGCTGGGCTTCGTCCATCCCGACGACAAGGCGCATGTGCGCGCCTCGATCGCCGCGCTGAAACGCGGCCAGCCGCAGCAGATCGAGTATCGCGGGGTCCGGGCGGACGGCACGGTCCGCCACATCCGCGAATTGATCGAAACCGAGGTCGCCGCCGACGGCACCGTGCTGCGCCATATCGGCACAAGCATGGACCTGACCGATCTGCGCCTGACCGAGGCGCGGCTGCGCGAAAGCCAGAAGCTCGAGGCCATCGGGCAGCTGACCGCCGGCGTCGCGCACGACTTCAACAACCTGTTGTCTGTGATCCTCGGCAACCTCGAAATGCTGGACGGGACGGCCTCGGATGCCGAGCGCAAAGAGATGATCGCGGCGGCGGTCTCGGCCACCTCGCGCGGCAGCGCGCTGACCAGCCAGCTTCTGTCGTTTGGCCGCAAGGCGCCGCTGCGGCCCGAGGACGTCGACCTATCCGCCGCGCTTCGCGAGATGTCGGTCCTGTTGCGCCGGACCCTGCCTGCCAATATCGAGCTGACCCTGCCCGGAGAGGGCGCGCAAAGCCCCGCCCATGTCGACCGCGGACAGTTCGAGGCGGCGCTGCTGAACCTTGTGGTGAATGCCGCCGATGCGATGCCGGGGGGCGGGCGGCTGGACATCTTGGTGTCGCGGGAGCGCCTGGAGGACGGCGACATCGCGCGGATGGGCCTTCAGCTCGACCCCGCCGACTATGTCGCGACCCTGGTGCGCGATGACGGGCCGGGGATTCCGGCCGAGATCGTCGGGCAGGTGTTCGACCCGTTCTTCACGACGAAAGAGATCGGCAGAGGATCGGGACTGGGCCTGTCGATGGTCCTGGGCTTCGCGCGGCAATCGGGCGGCGACGTCCACCTGGCGTCAGCGCCGGGCGAAGGGACCTGCGTGACGCTTTTTCTGCCGGCGACCTGCGGCGCGCCGGTCAGAGAGGCCCCCGAAGACCCGGAAGTGCCCGTCGCGGACGGGCAGGAAGTGGTGCTGCTGGTCGAGGACGACCCCGCGGTGCGGCAGGTGATGACCCGGCAGATCGAACGCCTGAGCCACCGCGTGATCGCCGCGCCCGACGCGGCAAGCGCGCTGGAACTGCTGGAGCGGCGCGGCGACATCACCTTCGTGCTGAGCGACGTCGCCATGCCCGGCCCGATGCAGGGCACCGACCTTGCCGAGGCGGCCCGCAGGCTGCGCCCGTCGCTGCCGGTCGCGCTGATGTCGGGCCATCACGAACTGGGCGGCCGGGGCGCGGCGTCGCTGGCCGACGATATCCCGCTGTTCGTCAAGCCCCTGACCCGCGCGGAACTGTCAGGGGCGCTGCGCGGCGCCGCGCGACAGCGGCGGCGGACGGTCTAGCCGCGGGGCGGCGACGGCCGAACGCCGCCGCGGTGGCATGGGCCGGGGCACGGCGGAACGGGTCTGTCCTTGGCCGGGGCGAGCGCCCGACCGCCCCATCGGGCGGGCGCTTCTGCACCGTCGCAATCCGCACGGACCTTGGGGGTTGGTCGCGCCATAAAGTGAAGACCTCGAGTGTTGGTGTGCCCACCCGCGGTCGCTCGCTCGCGCGGCTTCGCGCCATGGCCGAAATGGCCGCCTCTGGCCATCCGCGGCGCGTCCGGTCCGGTCGCGGTTGATCCGGTCCTATGCGGTCTCGGCCGGCTCGCCGGTCCCCGCGGCCACCGGCAGCGCCTCGATCACCACGAAGGCCTGCGCCCAGGGGTGATCGTCGGTCAGGGTGACGTGGATCACCGCCTCGTGGCCCACGGGCGTCAGTTCTTTCAGCCGCTCGGCGGCCCAGCCGGTGACATGCATCTGCGGCTGGCCGGTCCGCAGGTTCGTGACGCGCATGTCCTTCCAGGCGATGCCCATCCGCAGCCCGGTGCCGAGCGCCTTGGAACACGCCTCCTTGGCGGCCCAGCGCTTGGCATAGGTGCCGGCCGTGTCGCGCCGGCGCTCGGCCTTGCGTTGCTCGATGTCCGTGAACACGCGGTTGCGAAACCGGTCGCCGAAGCGCTCGAGCGTGCGCTCGATCCGCTCGATATTCGCCAGATCGGTGCCGATGCCGAGGATCATGGCGCCCTGCCTCTCACGGATTGCCGGTGACGCGGGCGGCCGTGCCCGCCGCGGGCACAGGACGGGCGCGGCACGGATCGCGTCGCGGGACTGCGGCAGCGGTTGTCGGGACGGCGGTGCGGGTCATGTGCGGGGCTCCGGACGGCAGGTGCGCACGGTTTCGCACGGGTACGCCGGTTTGGCAAACCGCGGTCGACGGAATGTGACTGGCCGGCGCGCGTCCCGATGGATAATCGGGGACCATGTGGCGTGCAGTTGCATTCCTGCTGGCGGCAGCGCCGGCCCATGCCGAAGGGCGCGACGCGCTCTACGGGCTTTGGGGCGACGCGCGTCAATGCGCCCGGCAACCGATCGTGGCGGGTGCGACGTTGCGTGCCGAGCCGTTCGAGATCGGCCCCGGCTGGCTGCGCCACGGCGCGATCTGGTGCCGGCTGACCTGGTTCCCGGCCGAGCCGCGGGGCGACGGCCTTTACGTCAGCACCCGGGCGCTTTGCGGCGAGGACAGCGCACAGAGCTACCGGCTGGACTTCGCGCTGGCGGGCGGGACGCTGACGATGATCTGGGACGAGAGCGTGGCGAACGGGCCGCTGCAGCGGTGCGCGAACCGCAAGTGATGCCGACGCGGGTCGTCCGCCCTCGCCCGGTCAGGCTGGCTGCGCGGCGGGGTGTTCCGACCCACGCGCCGCGCGCTCGCCCAGCATCAGCATTGCAGGAGTGACGACAAGGGTCAGCGCCGTGGCGGTGACGTGCCCGCCCATCATGATCCCGAAGCGCCGCCCGGTGACCATCAGGCCCAGCAGCACGCCCGCGACCGGAAAGACGATGGCGCTCATCACCACGAAGGCCTGGTAGAAGCTGTTGAACTGCAGAAGCAGGATCACGAACATCAGGAAGGTCGCCCAGATGAACGCGCCGACGAGGAACACCATCGCCTCGGTCTGGTCCTCGGCCTCGCCCGCGAAGGCAAAGCTCACGCCGTCGGGCAGGCCGGCGGCTTCCAGCGCCGCGCCCAGTGCGATCACCTGATCGTTGACCAGGACGCCCGGCGCGACGTTGGCCTCGACCGTGACCACGCGCTTTTCGTCGATGCGGCGGACCGTGCCGACACATTCCGTGGGCGAGAAGCTGACGAAATTCGAGATCGGAACGAGGCCCGACGAGGTCGGCACAAGCAGGAATCCAAGCTCGGCCAGCGAGCGTTCCCGATAGGGAAACCGAACGCGGATATCGAGCGTGCCGTCGACGTCCCCGGGCCGGTAGCCGGCCACGATGATGCCCTGGGTCAGAGGCTGCACCGCCTGGCCGAGAAGGCTGACATCGGCGCCGAACCGCGCCGCCTCGGCCCGGTTGACGTTGATCGACACCTCGACACCGGGCTGCGGCGCGCCGCCCTCGACCGTCCCGGCCTCGGGTTTCGCGGGCAAGACGAAACCGCTGCCCATCCAGCCGACGATCAGGATGGTGAGTGCGAGCGCCACCCGGAACGAACGGGACGCACCCCGGTCGGAAGTGAATTCCAGCGTTTCCGGCGCGGCCGGGTCGTGAGGTTGATCGGCCAGGTCGCATTCCGGCATATCCTGCATCGGTGATCCGCTCTGCCAGCACGTCCGGGCTGTTCTATCCCAACTGAACACACTGACGTCACGCCGCATGGTGAACCGGAATGCGTGCCGAACTGCGGGCCGTGAGACGCAAGAGGCAGCCGGAAGCCGCTTGGCCGGACAACGGGCGGACTTGCCAATCCCGATTGCGCGCCAACGCGCAACGGGAACTCCCACCGAGACAACGCGGAAATCCGTGTGCCAGCAAAGTGGACGGGCGCGGCATCCGATCGCTGGCGCCGACCCGGAATAGGCGATTTCAGCCCACGGACCAAGCCGCGCGCGCGGCGTATGTCGGCCTGTCAGGAGCGATCGCATTACGGCGATCGGTGAACACGTGCCCGACAGTCGATGGCTTCATGTCTTGGCCTCATCGCCGGCTAGCGGGGGCGGCGCGGTAAAGACCGCCGGTATGTCCCATGCTTCGGTTATCTGACCCTCCACGATGCGCCAGACACAGGCAGCTGCAGCACAGTGGCCACTTCGCTCCTTCAGCGCCTCGGTTCGTCCCGGCCGGCGACCTGCGGCACCGAGAACGCGGTCTCGCCGTGTACTCATGAACGCGCGTGTCCGGTTTCGGCGGCTGAGAGCGCTGTCAGCGATGCCGCAGAAGTTGGACGTCTTTCCAAATCAGTTCCCTTGGGGCGCTGTGAGCAGGGGGCGTAATTTGTCCACCGTCACACCGAAATTCGAGCCGCCGAACTCTGGCAGGACCGCGGTGTTGATTGCGATGACTTTGCCGTTGGCGTTCAGGACGGGACCGCCGCTGCCGCCGAGCGTCGTCTCGGCGTCGTAAACGAGCAACTCGACGCCGACCTGAGCGACGATGCCGCGGCTGGCGAGCGGGATGATCAGGCCCGCCTCGGACAGGCGCTGCGCGACGCTCCAGAAATTCGTGTTCTTCTCGGCTTGCAGGTCTTGCAGGAACGCATCTCCAGCCTGCGCAAGCAGACTGCGCAGGCCCGTCGGATACCCCAAGACCAAGACCTCCTCTCCAGGCAATGGCGCGGTCTCCGATAGTGAAAGCCCGGCCAGGCCGGGAATCGCTGTTTCCACCCCAAGGACGGCTAGATCAGCGGTCTCACTCGCGCGCAGCAGCGTCACCTCGATCGGATCGGCATGGCCTGGAAAATAGGCGATGAACTTGAGGACAACCATTTCAAGGCTGTTCGTTTCAGGGGCCTGTCCCGCGCCCGTTTGCTCCCAGGGCATCGCGACATGCCGGTTCGTCACGATGTGTCGGCTGTCGCTTAGCAGGAATCCGGTCCCAATGGTTTCGGCCGTCGCAACCGGGCCGTCCCCCTCTAGCGAGAGGATTGGATAACCCTGCGGCGCGATCACCGGCATGCCGTCCGCGTTGACCACATGCCGCATCATCCTGCCGGACGCCTTGTCTCTGAGTCCAAATGCGATCTGGAGCAAAGCGATCGAGCCGGTGGCCTCCCGGATTACGCGCGGCATCGCCGCGGATCGCCGTTCGAGGATCGCGAGACGTTCGACATTCGACAGGAACTTCTGATTCAGCTCCTCGCGAAGCGCTGCCAGATCGGTCGATGTCAGCGCTTCCTCCCGCGCCTGCGTCAACAGCAGAGCGAGGCTCTCGAGTTGACCCGAGCCGGCCGCAATGCGCTCTTCGAGGAGTTGGTTCGTCCGATTCAAGCTGTATCCAAAGCCGATCAGCGCCAACAACACCACGATGACCGAAACTCGAAAGATCAGCGTCGTCTGCCACATCAGACGGCGCGCGAGATCGCCCGCCGCGCGCCGGAGCCGATATCCCAGCGGCTTGCGGCTGCTTCGCAAATAGGCCAGCGAATCGCCGGCCATCTCGGCCACGGTCCAGCGCAACGGCAATGAGCCCTCGAAGCGGCGATACCGGACGATCGGCCCCACATCACCGAACTCGATCATGTCTCCGTCTCGCAGATCGGCCGATCTGACAAGGCGTCGGTTAATCCATAGATCCCGATCGTTCAGGACCTCGACGGTGTAATTCGCCTCTGCCCTGCGCAATATCGCTACGGCGTCTTCGCCTGGCGCCTCGCCGTCAACGGATTCAAGACAGAGCTTCCGATCGGCGCGCAGCATCACCACGATCTCGCCCCCGGTCAAACTCGCCACGAGTCCTTTCGAAACGCCCGTAAGGTGTTCCAGAATAGCCGTGAATTCCAGCGATTGCCGCTCAACAGGCATGAAATCGGCCCCGTATTCGTTGTGCTGCACGAGTCTGCCCGTCAAATCACGCATCCGGCAAGCGTTGCCGTGCCAACCGTGGCGCCGCCCCAGGCTTGGCCGATACGGAAGTGTCCCTGTTTGCGATCCTCGTCCGCGAGCCCCTTCATGTGCTTCAAGAGATGCAGCCCGGCCATCAACCGGGTCGGCAACCCGCGCCGCCCCTTCCGGTCATGATAATATGCCCTGAAGGCGTCGTCGAACCGCTCCCAGTCGATCAGCCCGGCCAGCCGGATCAGCTCGTGGCCGGGATCGAGGATCGCCTCCAGCGAGGATCGCAACAGGTCCTCCTTCGGGGTGCCGGGCTGTTTCGGACGCATCGTTGCCTCGCCGGTCGTTGCTCTGGTCGCGAGTTGACCACGCCCCCGCAGGCAAGGGAATCCCCCGCACACATGCGCGTGCCAAATCGCAGGCTTTTGCCGTAACTTCCGCAGAACCTTGCGAATTCCGATACTTCCCGAGCGCGAAAATTCGCACCGTCACAATGGCTTACGCGAAAATCATGGACGACCATGTCGGCCTTGTCGTAAGATCGGTGATCTCGGGCGATCACCTCGGCCCCGCAGCCGCTCACCACCGCGCCGACATAGCCGCGAACCTGGACCTCGTGATGCGCGTAGGCCACCGGGACCGAGTAGTCGTTGCCGCGGTGGCGCACCATCGAGATCGAGGTCGCCCGCGTGCTGACCTTCTCGCAGGCGTCATAAGGAACGTCGGGGATATCTGATAAGCCCCCGATTTCATTGGCGACCCCTCCAGGACTCGAACCCGGAACCTGCTGATTAGAAGTCAGCTGCTCTATCCAGTTGAGCTAAGGGGCCGCACGGCGTCCGTTTTGCGCCAGGGGCGCGCGCGGTTCAAGGGAAACCGCGGCTCAGTGGGTCCAGGCGCCGCGGCGGTTGGTGGCGAAATTCTCGCCGTAGCCGCGCTGGCGGATGTTGGGCCTGCGGCTCTTCGGCTCGCTCACCACGGCGTCGATGCCGTGTTCCTTGGCATATTCCAGCGCCGCCTCGCGGCTGTCGAAGCTCAGCCTGACCTGGGCCTGCGTGTCGGCAGAGCCGGTCCAGCCCATCAGCGGATCGACGTCGCGCGCGCTGTCGGCGGCATAATCCAGCACCCAGCGCCGGGTCTTCGCGGTGCCCGACGTCATCGCGTTGCGGGCGGGCCTGTAGATACGCGCAGGCATGGCGCTCTCCTCATTCCACTCAAGGGTATATCGCAAGAACCGCCCCGCCGGTTCAAGCGGTCAATTCGCCCCGATTGCAGGAAATCGGCCGCCGGCGAAGTGCGTGAGAGCGAGGGGTGGGGTGGGTACGTCGCGCTTCGCCGGCGGCACAGAGGTGTGCTTGCAGATACACGGTATGCGGGAATCGCCACGGCGGGCAACCGAAAACTGCACCTGTGGTTGCATGTATTTCCGGCGCACACGCAAATGGCGGGCAATGTCAGTATGTTCCGCCGGGCCACGCATTCGGTGCGCGGGCCGGGTTGAACCGGAACAAAATGGGATCAGATTGGGGGCATGGAAGGAATCGCCCCGATGTCACAGCCGATCCTGCACGCGCCCGCCCCCGACATCCGCACGCGGACCAAGCTCGAGGGCGGCCGGCGTCTGGTCATGCAGACCGAGTTCAAGCCGGCGGGCGACCAGCCCACCGCGATCGCCGAGCTTGCCCGGGGCGTCCGCGACGGCGAGCGCGACCAGGTGCTTTTGGGCGCCACCGGCACCGGCAAGACCTACACCATGGCCAAGGTCATCGCGGAAACCCAGCGCCCGGCGATCATCCTGGCGCCCAACAAGACGCTGGCCGCGCAACTTTACGGCGAGTTCAAGGGCTTCTTCCCGGAAAACGCGGTCGAGTACTTCGTCAGCTACTACGATTATTACCAGCCCGAGGCCTATGTGCCGCGCTCGGACACGTATATCGAGAAAGAGAGCCAGATCAACGAACAGATCGACCGGATGCGCCACTCGGCCACCCGGGCGCTTCTGGAGCGCGACGACGTGATCATCGTCGCCTCGGTCAGTTGCATCTACGGCATCGGCAGCGTCGAGACCTACGGCGCGATGACCCAGGACCTGAGGGCCGGAAACGACTATGACCAGCGTCAGATCATGCGCGATCTGGTCGCGCAGCAATACCGCCGCAACGACCAGGGCTTCGCGCGCGGCTCGTTTCGGGTGCGCGGCGACACCCTGGAAATCTGGCCCGCGCACCTCGAAGACCGCGCCTGGAAGCTTTCCTTCTTCGGCGAGGAACTGGAATCGATCACCGAATTCGACCCGTTGACCGGCGAAAAGACCGACCGCTTCGACCGCATCCGGGTCTATGCCAACAGCCACTACGTCACGCCGCGCCCGACGCTGAACCAGGCCATCGTCAACATCCGCAAGGAGCTGCGCCAGCGCCTCGACCAGCTGGTAAACGAGGGCAAGCTGTTGGAGGCCCAGCGGCTGGAGCAGCGCACCAGTTTCGACCTCGAGATGATGGAGGCGACGGGGTCGTGCAACGGCATCGAGAACTACTCGCGCTATCTGACCGGACGCGCCCCGGGCGAGCCGCCGCCGACGCTGTTCGAATTCATCCCCGATCATGCGCTGGTGTTCTGCGACGAAAGCCATGTCAGCGTGCCGCAGATCGGCGGCATGTACCGCGGCGACTACCGCCGCAAGTTCACGCTCGCCGAGCATGGGTTCCGCTTGCCGTCCTGCATGGACAACCGGCCGCTGAAATTCGAGGAATGGGATGCAATGCGGCCGCAATCGGTCTTCGTCTCGGCGACCCCGGCAGCGTGGGAACTGGAACAGACCGGCGGCGTGTTCGTGGAACAGGTGATCCGGCCCACCGGGCTGCTGGATCCGCAGGTGGAAATCCGCCCGGTCGAGATGCAGGTCGATGATCTGCTGGACGAGGTGCGCCGCGTCGCCGCGCGCGGCTTCCGCACGCTGGTCACCACGCTGACCAAGCGCATGGCCGAGGACCTGACCGAATACCTGCACGAACAGGGCATCCGGGTGCGCTACATGCATTCCGACATCGACACGCTGGAACGCATCGAGATCCTGCGCGATCTGCGGCTCGGCGCCTTCGACGTGCTGGTCGGCATCAACCTCTTGCGCGAGGGGCTGGATATCCCCGAATGCGGGCTGGTGGCCATTCTGGATGCGGACAAGGAGGGCTTCCTGCGCTCGGAAACCTCGCTGATCCAGACCATCGGCCGCGCGGCGCGCAACGCGGAAGGCCGGGTGATCATGTACGCCGACCGGGTGACCGGCTCGATGGAGCGCGCCCTGAAGGAGACCGAGCGCCGGCGGGCCAAGCAGAGCGCCTACAACGAGGCCCACGGCATCACGCCCGAGACGGTGAAGAAGAACGTCGAGGACGTGCTTGCGGGGCTCTACAAGGGCGACACGGATATGGCCCGGGTGACGGCCAAGGTCGACAAGGTGCTGGTCGGCGCGAACCTCGCGGCGCATCTGGATGCGTTGCGCACGGACATGCGCAAGGCGGCGGAGAACCTGGAGTTCGAGGAAGCCGCCCGCCTGCGCGACGAGATCAAGCGGCTGGAGGCGGTGGATCTGGCTGTCCACGACGACCCGCTGGCGCGGCAGTCGGCGGTGGAAGCGGCGTCGGAGAAGGCGGTCGGGCGGTCGACGGCGGGGCGGCCGGGGCAGCGGGGCGGGAATGTGAAGCGGCGGGGGAGGTGATTTGCAGTTATGTCAGATAAATGGTAGTGTATTTTTCGCCAATTAGTCTTAGCGGTGCACCATGAAATGCAGTATTTGCAGGGAAAGAAAGCAGATATCGCGTGAGATTTATTATTGTGTAGCTCGCGTCAAAGTCTCAGACACTCACTATGTTCATGGAGTAACGTGGCGAACAGATATACACTTCAAATTATGTATTTCATGCCGCTTGCGTTCGATTCTCTCAAAAAGAAACTTGCGCAGCGCTTTAGAAAGGCAACTACGGGGTCACATAGGCGTGAGCCCCAAAAACAAAATCTGGTTTAGGCCAATAAAATCTGGTGTTGTCGATGCTGGGATAAAGAATAATGACTGCATGTGTATTCCATTGGACACTTGGAATGGTTTCTATGGCCGTCACTAC
Source organism: Rhodobacter sp. (assembly GCA_041627895.1). Classification (GTDB taxonomy): domain Bacteria; phylum Pseudomonadota; class Alphaproteobacteria; order Rhodobacterales; family Rhodobacteraceae; genus JBFKQC01. The sequence goes on along the minus strand of JBFKQC010000007.1, from coordinate 34,185 downwards.
GGACAACTCTATACGAGATAGCAAGCCGTAGGGTGCGCATTCATTGCGCACCATCCATCCTGGGAAAACGCGCTCAAGGTGCGCAATAAATGCGCACCCTACGATCCTTTTCACCTCCAAGGCCGTGCAGCAGGGCGCGGTGATCCGGCGCAAGGCGCGGGATATCGAGCGCTTCGCCGGGATGGACCTGTTCAAACGCGAAATCCACCGCCGCGGTTATCGCGTGGCCGAGAACTCCGGCCAGTTCATCATCATTTGCAACAACGCCCCGATCCGCTGGCTGACCTCCCCTCCGGACGCGCTTTCTTGAAAAGAAAGCGTCCCGAAATCCTTTGAGGATTTCGCCGCCGCCGGAACAGCGCCGCAGGCGCCGGGCGAGCGCCTGACCGTCCCGGCGGTCTTGCGCTTTGCCGATGAAGGGCGCTCGGCCCAATCGGCAGCCGGGCATTGCAGCCATGAACCGCCCCGTACAGAGGCCGCAGCGCCAGCCCACGGTCAGGCGCTCGCCCGGCGCGCGTTACGCCCATGTGAACCGGTTGATCCTCGGGCCTTGCGGCGGAGCGGCGTGACCCGGGCGCCTGTCCAACCGCCGCGTCCGCCTCGCCTTGCGGCGAGCCGTTCGTCGCTGACGATTGTCCACTGGGCAATCGTCCGGGCGCTTCTCACCTGCAACCGCGAGCCTGTCCGCTGGCTCGCCCTCGGCGGCACCCCATAAGGCAGATCACCGGCATCTTGCCCGACTCACCTCATCCGGCGCACACTGACCCATCGACCGAAATGGGCGCCCCGGCGCCCGCCCGCCGGGGCGCTCCCGAACAAACGGGAGACCGCCATGACTATCGCTGCTCGCCTGCAACAGCATCTCGACGCCTCGGGCCTGCCCTACGGCACCGTCGCGCACCCCTACGCCGCCACCGCCAGCGAATGCGCCGAGGCCGCCCACGTGCCGGGCGATCACCTCGCGAAATCGGTGCTGATCCACCGCGAGGAAGGGCCGATGCTGGCCGTCGTGCCCTCGAACCACCAGGTCGACCTGCACGCGCTGCAATCCATCGTCGACCGCCGCCTCGGGCTGGCCCCCGAAGAGGAGATGGACGCGGTCTTCGACGACTGCGAACACGGCGCGGCGCCCTGCGTCGGTGCGGCATACGGCCTGCCCACCATCGTCGACAACAGCCTGACCGGGCTCGACACGGTCTGGTTCGAGGCCGGCGATCACCGGACGCTGGTGAAGATGTCGGGGCGCGACTTCGACCGGCTGATGCAGGATGCCGGGCACGAGGCGATCTGCGTGCACTGAGTGGGGTACAGGCAGACCATAGGGTGCGCACGCGTTGCGCACCGCTCCGCCCGGCCTGCCACCGGCGGACGCTGCCGACCGGCCCTGGAGTTAGGGGTTAACCCATTGTAAAGAGCTGTTAATTCTACCGTACGGTCAAATGTTTCGCATGCGAAACATTCCGCACCACAGGGTGCGCGAGGTCCGCGCACCCTGCTGCGGGCGTCGCGGACTCAGTTGGTCCAGTGCGCCACCACGTCATAGCCCGCGGGCGTCGGCATCTCGGCCAGGAACTCGGCCATCTCGCCCCAGATCGCGCGGACCTTGTCGAGGTTCGCCTCGGCCGTCTCGCGGTCCGAAACCAGCGCCACGATATAGCCCTTGCCGTCTTCGTTCACCGCATTGGTGAAGTCCTGCATCCCCGGCAGCGCCATGATCCGGTCCTTCAGGCTCTCCGCCTTGGCCGCGGCCGCGTCGATGGTCCCGGGCTTCAATTGATACGGTGTAATGCGTGCATACATGTCTTGCCCCTCGCAATGTCGATTGTCGCTTGGTCGCGCCACCCCACTATGGCGCAAGCGCATGGTAGCACGGGACATTGTGTTGTCGGCAGAAATCTTCGCGGCGTTCCGGCGGCGCGCCAACCGCGTCGCGCAGGGCCCGGTGTGCCCGGCCCCGCCCGGCGTCCCGCAGGATCGGTATTCGACTTGTCCCGGCTTCTCGTTCCCCCTCGCGCCCGGCGACACGCACAGCGCGGCGACGGCAAGCGAAGCGCCCGAAAACCGCGCCGCGCCCCCGAGACCGGAAAGCGCAGCAACCTCTTGAAATCATGCCGGGTCTTTCACATATCCCCGAACGGAGGGCGGGCGATTGCCCCGCCACCTGCGGGCCCGGGTCCGCCGGACCCGCCATCATCTGCAATGTCCTTGCGAGGAGGTTGTGAAATGGCTCAAAACAGCAAATCCTTCAATGTCACCTGGCCGGACTGGGCCAGCCTCGTGCTCGGCGCGTGGCTGCTCGTCTCGCCCTGGCTTCTGGGCTTCGCCGGTACGGCGCAGTGGAACGCCATGGTGATCGGCGCGATCGTCGTGATCGTGACGCTCGGCGCGCTGATGGAATGGCACGCCTGGGAGGAATGGGTGGACATGCTGGTCGGTCTCTGGCTGGTGATCTCGCCCTGGGTCCTGGGCTTCGCCTTCGGCGCCGATGGCGCCCTGGTCGCGGCCGCCTGGAACGCGATCCTGGTGGGCGCCGGCGTCGCGGTGCTGGCCGCGTGGTCCTGGTGGAGCCACGGCCATCCCGGCCTGGGAGCACACTGAGCCCTGACCCATCGAAGGCGCGCGGGCCTGCGCGCCTTCGTCGCAGCGGCGCCGGGACATGCCCGTCCGCGGGCCCCGGTGGGGGTAGACGGCGGCCGAAACGGCTGGTCGCCGCAGGGTTCCGGTTTGCACGTGCCGTCCGGTCGGCGGCGCGGCCCATAGCGGTCGTGCCGGCAGAGCGGATGCGCGCGGCCTTCGGGGCCGCGTTGCATGTTCGCGTCGCGCGATGCTGCGGCGCGGCCGGTGCGCAATGAATGCGCACCCTACGGGGCGGCCTCTCCCCTGCCCGGAAGGCTGGGCGGTCGCGGTCAGCCCGGTGAACGCGCAGCTGCAATGCCTGCCGAACACCCTCGTGCTGAGGCCCTGATCCACCCCTGCGCAAGGCGTCCCCGGAGGACCTCGCGCCCGCCGCCGCGATGTACGGCGCGGCGCGGATCGGCTAGGCTCGGGACGCCGAAGCCGAAAGGACCGCGCCCATGAGCCTTCTCGTCCGCTACACGCTCAATTCCGCCGACCACCACGACGCCCAGGTCCGCGCCATGCAGGCGCTGGTCGCGGGGCTGAAGGCCGAGGGGATCGACGGCCTCGCCTATTCCTGCTTCGAAACCGGCGAGCCGACCGAGTTCGTCGGCATCCTGGAGTTTCCCGACGACGGCGTGAGGCAGGCGTTTCTCGACTCCGCCGCCTTTGCCGCCTACCGCCAGACGGTGGGGCCGCTTTTCGCCAGCCCGCCGCAGACGACCGCGATCACCGCCGTGGCCTCGACCCGCGACTAGCGCGGGACGGGGATTGGCGGCGGGTCGGCCCCTGGTCTTGCGCGGACATTGGCGTTGCCACGCGAAGCCGCACCAACGGTTTCGCTCGGCGGGGGGCTGCGCTATCACCGGCGCTCAGGCAGGGCTGATTCTGGCGGGGCTTCGGGTTGCGACTGGTATTCATGGGATCCCCGGAATTCTCGGTCCCGGTGCTGGACGCGCTGGTCGCGGCCGGGCACGAGATCGCCTGCGTCTATTGCCAGCCGCCGCGCCCGGCCGGCCGCGGAAGGCAGCCGCGGCCCACGCCGGTAGAGGTTCGGGCCGCGGCGCTGGGGCTTCCCGTCCGGCATCCGGTATCGCTGCGCGGCGCCGCGGAACAGGCGGATTTCGCGGCGCTCGGGGCAGATGCGGCCGTGGTCGTGGCCTATGGCCTGATCCTGCCGCAGCCGGTGCTGGACGCGCCGCGCCGCGGCTGCCTCAACATCCATGCCTCGCTGCTGCCGCGCTGGCGCGGGGCGGCGCCGATCCACCGGGCGGTTATGGCGGGCGATGCCGAGACCGGCGTTTCGATCATGCAGATGGAGACAGGGCTCGATACCGGGCCGGTCCTGCTGCGCGAGGCGACGCCGATCCGGCCGGGTGAGACGACGGGCGAATTGCATGACCGGCTGTCGGCAATCGGCGCGCGGCTGATCGTCGAGGCGCTGGGCCGGCTGGACGGCCTGGTGCCCGAGCCGCAGCCCGGGGCGGGCGTGACCTATGCCGACAAGATCGACAAGGCCGAGGCCGCGGTGGACTGGACCCGCCCGGCAGCCGAGGTCGACCGGCTGATCCGCGGGCTGGCGCCATATCCCGGCGCCTGGACGACGTGGCGGGGCGAGCGCATCAGGTTGCTGGGCTCGGGACCGGCCGAAGGCTCGGGCGCGCCGGGGGCGGTTCTCGACGACCGGCTCACCGTGGCCTGCGGCGCGGGCGCGGTGCGGATCACCCGGCTGCAGCGCGCCGGCAAGGGCGCGCGGCCGGCCACAGAGGTGCTGCGCGGCTTGAAGGTCGCGCCGGGCGACAGGTTGGGAGGAGGCTAGCCGATGTATTTCGCGCTGATCGGAAGCCTGGTGATCGCCGCGATCGTCGGCTATGCCTCGGAACGCACGGGCTTTACCCGCAATGGTTATGTGCCGTCGATCATCATTTGCATCGGCGGGGCGTTCCTGTTCTTCTTCCTGCGGGTGATGTTCGGGCTCTCGTTCGGCAGCCACGGGCTGAACGCCGTGATCTCGTCGGTCGGTGCGCTGGCCATCGTGCCGACGCATTACCGCAAATAGCGCAGGAGCCGGCCCCATGCCCATCATCGCCCTGATCGTGATCGGTGCCGCCGCCGGGTTCATCGCCACAAGGCTGATGCGGCTGGAGACCGACCTGATCACCACGGTCGTCATCGGCATCTTCGGAGCGCTGATCGGCGGGCTGGTGCTGCGGTTCCTGCTGACGGTCACCGGCTTCATGGCCGGTTTTGCCGGCGCGGTGCTGGGCGCGATGCTTCTGATCTGGCTCTGGCGGCTGTACTGGCCGCGGCGTTAGGGCGCGGCGGGCCCGGAATTGTTCGAAGCTGTCATTGCCCAGGGTGAAAGCCGCGTCGACGCGGCTTTCTTGCGCGCGGTCGACCGCGCGCGTGCCGCCTGTCGACAGGCGGCCGGCATGGCCCGTCGACGGGCCATTCGCTTGAGGCTTTTTTTCGCTCCAGGCCATTATCAGACCCGCCGCCGCCAGGGCTCATCCCGCGCCAGGTCACGGGAAATTCGCCCTGTCTGTGTGAATTCGTGCGGTTTCGCAACGCTTCGCCGGATCGGCCCCGCTGGAAATCGCCTCAACCGCGCCGCAGCGCGGCCGCGTCCCAGCCAAGCGCCGCACCGACCACGGCCTGCCAGGCAACGAAGAACACCAGGCTGCCGAGATCGGTTTCAACGGTGAGGAACAGGCCGAAGACCGCGCCGGTCACGACCGTTCGCACCAGATGCGACGGCGCCCGGAACCCGGCGAAGGCAAGCCGGAAGCCAAGCGCGACGATGAAGGCCCCGACCGCGCCGGCCGCGGCACCTGTCAGCGACATCACGTCCATCCAGTCGTAGATCCGCAGCGCCAGGTTCTTCGCCACCAGCCAGGACAACCCGAAGGCGGCAGGCACGATCAGCGCGCGGCGCAGCGTAAGCAGGCCGAGCGCCGCCAGCGCCGCGACCACGGCAAGGCCGAAGACCAGGCCCAGCGCCTCGCCCAGCCATCGGATGTCCCACAGGAACGCAGCCCAGCTGACCGGGCCGGTCAGCGCCCCGGCGAACCCCAATGCATAGGCCGATCCCGAAACCTTCATCGCGGTCGCACCCCAAGGCGAGGCGTCCCGGTCATTGTGCCGCCTCCGGCTTTCCGGGCTTGTACGGCTTCATGCCCTCCCGCGCCAGAACGTCGGCGCGCTCGTTCTCGGGGTGGCCGGCATGGCCCTTGATCCATTCCCACGTCACCCGGTGCCGGTCCTGCGCCGCGTCGAGCCGCTGCCAAAGGTCGACATTCTTCACAGGCTTCTTCGTCGAGGTCTTCCAGCCGTTTCGCTTCCAGCCGTGGATCCACCCGGTCACGCCGTTCTTCACGTAGGCGCTGTCGGTAACGACGGTGATCGCGCTTGGCCGGTCCAGCGCCTCGAGCGCGGAAATTGCCGCCATCAGCTCCATCCGGTTGTTGGTGGTCTCGGCCTCGCCGCCCCGCAGTGCGCGTTCCTTCAGCACCCGCTCGCCGTCGCGGGCGATCAGCAGCACGCCCCAGCCGCCGGGGCCGGGATTGCCCGAGCAGGCGCCGTCGGTATATGCGAAAAGCTCAGCCACGTGCGGCAAACCACATCGCAGGGCCGGGCGCGCCGGGTTTCATGGGTCGCAAGCTGCGAAAGGATCCGACCGCCAGGTCGGCTCGCCGGCTGAACGCGCTGATCCGTTTACGATCTTTAACAAATGATCAACGCCTGTGCGAATGTCGCGATTCTTGCCACCATCTCGGCGATGGCATTCGCCGATTCTGCATCGGCGCAGTCCTGTCATCCGAGCTATCAAGGCGCCTGTCTGCCGCCAAATGGACCGGACGTGGATTGTGCCGGCGGAAATGGCAACGGTCCGATCTACGTGTCCGGTCCGATCAGGGTAGTGGGGTCCGACCCCTACAGGCTCGACCGCGATCGTGACGGGATTGCCTGCGAGCGGAAATAAGGCGCGGCTCATGCCGGTTCCCTGAGCACCCGCGGCACCTTGAACTCGACGTTCTCGACCGCGGTTTCCACCGTCTCAACCGTCACCTCGAACCGCGCGCGGAAGGCGTCGATCACCTCGTCGACCAGCACCTCGGGCGCGCTGGCGCCTGCGGTGATGCCGACCGAGCGGACGCCGGACAGCGCGCGCCAGTCGATATCAGCGGCGCGCTGAACGAGTTGCGCACAGCTACAGCCCGCCGCCCGCCCGACCTCGACCAGCCGCTTCGAGTTCGAAGAGTTCTGCGCGCCGATCACCAGCAACGCGTCGGATTTCGGGGCCATCGCCTTGACCGCTTCCTGCCGGTTGGTGGTGGCATAGCAGATGTCTTCCTTGTGCGGCCCCCGGATCGCCGGGAACCGCGCCTTCAGCGCGGCGACGATGTCCGCGGTGTCGTCGACGCTAAGCGTGGTCTGGGTGATGTAGGCCAGGGCCTGCGGATCGCGCACCGACAGGCGCGCCGCGTCCTCGACGGTTTCGACCAGCAGCACCTCGCCCTCGGGAAGCTGGCCCATCGTGCCCAGCGTCTCGGGGTGGCCGGCATGGCCGATCATCACCATCTGCAGGCCGTTCGCATGGTGCCGCTCGGCCTCGATATGCACCTTCGAGACCAGCGGACAGGTCGCGTCGACATAGACCATCCGGCGCCGCGCGGCCTCGGCGGGCACCGCCTTGGGCACGCCGTGGGCGGAAAAGATCACCGGCCGGTCGTCGGGGCATTCGTCGAGTTCCTCCACGAACACCGCGCCCATGCGCCTGAGCCCGTCCACGACGAAGCGGTTGTGCACGATCTCGTGGCGCACATACACCGGCGCGCCCCATTTTGTCAGCGCCATTTCGACGATCTTGATCGCCCGGTCGACGCCGGCGCAAAAGCCGCGCGGCGCAGCGAGATGGAGCGTGAGCGGGGGATTGGGCATCCTGCGGTCCTCTTCTGGGGCAGACCTAAGCCGCCCATGGCCCGAGGTCCAGAGGGCAGGCGGCCGGGCGCCGGCCCACGCGGACGTGACTGGCGGGCGCCGGGCGGGGCGCTAGGATGACCGGCGACGCGAACGCGAAGGGAGACCCAGATGACAAGACCCGTTTCCGCCCTTGCCGGCCTGCTGGTTCTGCTGGCGACGCCGGCGCCCGGCGCAGGGCCGGTGCCCTACGACGATGCCGAGGCGGTGTCGCGCGGCGAAGTGCTCTATGCCGAGAACTGCGCCGCTTGTCACGGCGACAAGCTCGAAGGGCAGGCCGACTGGACCAGCCGCGGCGCGGACGGGCTGATGCCGGCGCCGCCGCATGACGCGACCGGGCACACCTGGCACCACGCCGATGCGCTGCTGTTCGACCTGACCAAGTACGGCACCTCGGCGGTCCTGGCGCGGCGCGGGCTGGAGTATGAAAGCAACATGACCGGGTTCGGGGACGTGCTGAGCGACGACGAGATCCTCGAAGTGCTGGCTTTCATCAAGAGCACCTGGCCGGACGAGGTGATCGAGATGCACAACGAGATCAACGCCGGGCAGTAGCGCACAGCGCAAAGGCCCGGCCGCCGCGAGGGACCGGGCCTTGTGCGATGCGCGGAATGGCTGCCTAGCTGTCGGCGGTTTCCTCGACCTGCGCCGGTTCGCGCGGCTCGCGCGGCGGGCGGCCGATAACCTCTTTCAACTCGTCCAGCTCGATGAAGTTGTCCGCCTGGCGGCGCAGTTCGTCGGCGATCATCGGCGGCTGGCTGCGGATTGTCGACACCACCGAGACCCGGACGCCCCGGCGCTGCAGCGCCTCGACCAGCGGCCGGAAATCGCCGTCGCCCGAGAACAGCACGATATGGTCGACATAACGCGCAAGCTCCATGGCATCGACGGTCAGCTCGATGTCCATGTTGCCCTTGACCTTCCGGCGGCCCTGGCTGTCGATGTACTCTTTCGCCGGCTTCGTCACCATCGAGAAGCCGTTATAGTGCAGCCAGTCGACCAGCGGCCGGATCGGCGAGTAGTCGTCGTTTTCCAGAAGCGCGGTGTAATAGAACGCTCTCAGCAGTTTGCCGCGGCGCATGAACTCCTGACGCAGCAGCTTGTAGTCGATGTCGAACCCGAGCGATTTCGCTGCTGCATAGAGGTTCGACCCGTCGATGAACAGCGCCAGCCGTTCGTCTCTGTAGAACATATATATTCCTTCCGATTATCCGTTTCGCCCAATGTCTTGCCATGAGTGGGTGGCGGAGTGGTTCCAACAGCGGCGAAACTGGCGCGTAAAATAGGGGGAAAAACCAGTGTCGCAAGACACAGACTGTCACAAATCGGCCATAAATGCACGCGCGACCTGCCCAAAAGTACTGGTCGCACTAGGCGGGAATGTGCCCAGCCATGCCGGCTCGCCCGAAATGACGCTTCGCGCTGCGGTGAAAGCGCTGGGTGATTCGCTGCTTGAGGTTGAGCGGGTCAGTTCGCTTTACGCTACGGCATGTTTTCCTGCGGGCGCCGGGCCGGACTACGTGAACGCCGCGGCCGTGCTGTCGGGGATCGCGGATGCCGGCGAAATCCTGGCGGTCCTGCACCGGATCGAGGCGGCGTTCGGGCGCGAGCGCGACCAGCGCTGGGGCCGGCGCACGCTGGATCTGGACCTGATCGCGCTGGGCGACGCGGTACTGCCCGACGCCGAGAGCTATGCGCGCTGGCGCGACCTGGCCCCGGACCAGCAGGTGCGGCGCACCCCCGACCGGCTGATCCTGCCGCATCCGCGGCTGCAGGACCGTGCCTTCGTGCTGGTGCCACTGGCCGAGATCGCGCCAGACTGGCGCCACCCGGTCAGCGGGCTGAGCGTGGCCGAGATGGCCGCGGCGCTGGATCCGGACGATCTGGCCGCGGTCCGGCGGCTGGGCTAGATATCAGTTCCCGGCAGCGACCGCGGCCATCCGCTCCATCGCCGCCTGCATCCGCGCCACGGCGCGATGGGCCGGGTCCAGGCCATGCTCGGCCGCGGCCTCGCGCGCAACGGGATAGGCCAGCCAGGTGGCGCCGTCGGCATCCTCGTAGGCCAGCAGCCGAAGCGGCACGAACAGCCCCATCGCCTGGGCGTCCTGCAAGGCGGCCGCGCCGATCTTGGGGCTGCCGAACAGGATCAGCTTGGTCGGGCGCAGCGTTTCGCCGACCCGGGCGTTGCCGTCCTGGAAGTCGACGATCAGGAACACCTGCGCCCCGGCCGCGTCGACCGCGGCGCCGACGCGCGCGATCGCCTCGTCCACGGGCAGGGCCCCGCGCAGGCGGGTGGTTTCGGCGTCCGCCGCGGCGGGCAGCAGCATCGCGGCGGCGGTGGCAAGGGTGGTCAGGTATGGTCGCATCTCGGGTCTCCGTCTCTGGGTTTCTCAGATCAGAATAGCGCGGCCCGGCATTTTCATGCTTGATGGGGACCGGGAGATTTCCGGAGGATTTCGGGAGGATGCGGCAACCTGGACCTCGCACATGACGCTGCGCGCCGGTGCCTTCGAACTGGATGCCGAGGCTTTCGAGCTGCGCCTCGACGGGCAGCGCGTGGCGGTCGAGCCGCTGGTGCTGCAACTGATCCTGCATCTGGCGGGGAACCTGCACCGGCTGGTCAGCCGCGACGAGCTGGTACAGACGATCTGGCAGGGCCGCGCCGTAAGCGACTGGGCGGTCTCGGCCGCGATCAAGGCCGCGCGGCGGGCGCTGGGCGATATCGAAGAGCCGCGCCGCTATATCCGCACCGTGCACGGCAGGGGCCTGCGCTTCGTGGCCGAGGTCCGCCACGCCGACCCGATCCGCCCGGACCCGCGCGCTCTGGCCGTGATCCCGTTCCGCACCATCGGCGGCGGCGAGGGCGAGGACTATTTCGCCGACGGCGTGTCCGAGGACCTGATGGTCGAGCTGTCGCGCGTCGCCGGGCTGCGCGTCGCGACGCGGTTTTCCGCCTTCCGGTTCCGCGGCACCGACCTTGCGCCGCAGGAGATCGGGCGCGCGCTGGGCGCCGACCAGCTGTTGACCGGCGCGATCAGGCGCGAGGACGGCGCGCTGCGGATCACCGCGGAATTGCTGGACGCCCGCGACGGTTCGCAACTGTGGTCCGACCGGTTCACCGGGACGGCGGGCGACATATTCGCGATGCAGGACGCGATCGCCGAGCGGATCACCGCCGCGCTGAAGCTGCATTTCGCGGCGCCCGCACGGGCCCGCGCGACGCAGGACCCGCAGGCCTATGACCTCTGCCTGCGCGGTCGGTGGGAGTACTTCCAGTACTCGCCCGCCCATTTCGCCCGTGCGGCACAGTACTTCGCCGAGGCGCTCGACCGCGACCCGGATTACGCCGAGGCGCTGGCCTATCTGTCCTATTGCCGGACCTCGACCCATGTCTTCGCCTGGCCCGGGTCGGACGACACGCTGGACCCTGCGCTGGACTGTGCGCGCCGGGCGGTGGCGCTCGATCCGCAATCGGCGGTCGCCCATGCGCGGCTGGGCTGGGTGCTGGGCTTTCCGGGGCGCGCGGACGAGGCCGTCGGCGCGTTCGACCGGGCCGTCGCGCTGGACCCGGTGAACCCGGAAACGCTGCACAATTACGGCGAGACGCTGAACCGGCTCTGCCGCCCCGCGGCGGCCGGCCCGCTGCTGGAACGCGCCTTCGCGATCGACCGCTACGTGCCGCCAAGCTGGGCCATGGCGCTGGCGCATTCGGCCAACCTCGAGGGCCGCTTCGACGCGGCGGCCGAGCGGCTGGGCGACGTCCTGGCCCGCGTGCCCGGATTCGTGCCCCCCCGTGTTCAGCTTGTCCGCGCATTGGCCGGTCTCGGCGACCGCGCCGGCGCCGAGCGGCAAGCGGCCGGGATCGGGCGCATCGCCCCGCGCTACCGGATCGCGACGGCGCGGCGGATGTTCCCCTATCCCGACCCCGATCAGGCCGCGGCGCTGGACGCGGCGCTAAGACAGGCCGGTTTGCCGGAATAGGCACCCTTTCGCGCTTGCAAAACGGGGAGTCCGGGTCTAAGTGTCACTTTCTCACGCTCCCAGCGAAGGAAATGAGTAGCCCATGGCCCGCGTTACGGTCGAAGACTGCGTTGACAAGGTTCCGAACCGGTTCGAGCTGGTGATGCTCGCCGCCCACCGTGCCCGCGAGATTTCCGCCGGTGCGCCGATCAGCGTGGACCGCGACAACGACAAGAACCCGGTCGTGTCGCTGCGCGAGATCGCCGACGAGACCCAGCAGGCCGAGGACCTGCGCGAGCGGATGATCGAAAGCCACCAGACCCAGATCGAGGTGGACGAACCGGAAGAGGACGCGATGGCGCTTCTGATGGGGGCCGAGGCGGACAAGCCCGCCGATGACGACCTGAGCGAAGAAAAACTGCTCCGCGCGCTGATGGAAGCGCAGGAGCAGCGCTAAGTCCGGGCGGGAACGATGGCGCTGGACCGGTTGATCGGGGTCGACGACCTGATCGACAAGGTCCGCGGCTACAACCCACGCACCAACGCGACCCTGATCCGGGATGCCTATGTCTATGGCGCCCGGATGCACGAGGGGCAGTTCCGCAAGTCGGGCGAGCCCTATTTCAGCCACCCAGTCGAGGTCGCCTCGATCCTGGCCGAGATGCGGCTGGATGACGAGACGATCATCACCGCGCTTCTGCACGACACGATCGAGGACACGCGGTCGACCTATGGCGAGATCGCCAAGCGCTTCGGCCCCGAGATCGCCGAGCTGGTCGATGGCGTCACCAAGCTGACCAACCTGCAACTGTCGTCGTCCGAGACCAAGCAGGCGGAAAACTTCCGCAAGCTGTTCATGGCGATGTCGAAGGATCTGCGGGTGATCCTGGTCAAGCTCGCCGACCGGCTGCACAACATGCGCACCATCAAGTCTATGGGCGCGGACAAGCAGGTGCAGAAGGCGCGCGAAACGATGGACATCTTCGCCCCACTCGCCGGGCGGATGGGCATGCAGTGGATGCGCGACGAGCTGGAGGATCTGGCGTTTTCGGTGCTGAACTCGGACGGGCGCCGTTCGATCATGCGCCGGTTCATCAAGCTGCAGCAGGAAACCGGCGACGTCATCGAGAAGATCACCAACGACATAAAGGCCGAGCTTGCCAAGGCCGGGATCGAGGCCAAGGTGATGGGCCGCGCGAAAAAGCCCTACTCGATCTGGCGCAAGATGCAGGAGAAAGAGCTGAGCTTTGCGCGGCTGTCCGACATCTACGGCTTCCGCGTGCTGACGAAGAACGAGGACGACTGCTATCGCGTGCTCGGCCGGGTGCACCAGCGCTGGCGCGCGGTGCCGGGGCGGTTCAAGGACTATATCAGCCAGCCCAAGTCGAACGGCTACCGCTCGATCCACACCACGGTGTCGGGCCGCGACGGCAAGCGGGTCGAGATCCAGATCCGCACCCACACGATGCATGACGTGGCCGAAACCGGGGTTGCGGCGCACTGGTCCTACAAGGACGGCGTGCCGGCGGCGAACCCCTTTGCGGTGGACCCGACGAAGTGGTTCGAAAGCCTCACCGAGCGCCTGGTGACCGCCGACAGCCACGACGAGTTCCTCGAGCACGTCAAGCTCGAGATGTATGCCGACCAGGTGTTCTGCTTCTCTCCCCGAGGCGACGTGATCAAGCTGCCGCGCGGGGCGACGCCGCTGGATTACGCCTATGCGATCCACACGCGGATCGGCGATTCCTGCGTCGGGGCCAAGATCGACCACATGCGGGTGCCGCTCTGGACCCGGATCAAGAACGGCCAGATGATCGAGATCATCACCGCCGAGGGCCAGCGCCCGCAGGCCACGTGGCTCGATATCGTCGTGACCGGCCGCGCCAAGGCGGCGATCCGGCGCAGCCTGCGCGAGGAAGACCGCGAGCGCTATGTCAAGCTGGGCGCCGAACTGGCGCGGGTGGCCTTCGACCATGTCGGCAAGCGCGCCACCGAGAAGGCGCTGCGCACGGCCGCAAGGCACCTCGGGCTCAACTCCAGCCAGGACCTGCTGGCGCGGCTCGGCTCTGCCGAGCTGAACGCCAGCGACGTGGTGAAGCTGCTCTACCCCAACCTCGTCACCCAGCGCGGCGAGGAAATCGACGCCGCCCGCGCGGTGGTCGGGCTGGCGCCGAACCAGCGTTTCGAGCGGGCGCAATGCTGCCAGCCGGTGCCGGGCGAGCGCATCGTCGGCATCAGCTATCGCGGCAAGGGCGTGCTGGTGCACGCCATCGACTGCCTTGCGCTCGAGGAGGTGCAGGACCAGACCGAGCGCTGGGTCGACCTGCACTGGCACTCGGGGCCGCACCCGGCGGTCTATACGGTCAGCCTGGATTTGACGATTTCGAACGATGCGGGCGTGCTCGGCCGGCTCTGCACCCTTGTCGGCGAGCAAAAAGCGAATATCTCGGATCTGCTCTTTGTTGACCGGAAACCGGACTTTTATCGCCTTGTTCTTGATGTTGATCTCAGGGATGCAGAGCATCTTCATACCGTGTTGCTGGCGCTCGAGGCGGATACCGACGTCGCCTCGATCGGGCGGCACCGCGATCTAAGTCGAAAGCCGTAGAGGCACGTCAGGGGTAACAGGGGTGGTCTTCAAGCGTCGAAAGCCGCGCACCTGGATGCAGGCGACCGCTCATTTCTTCTATCCGAAGGGCGGCTGGCGCCGCGCGGTGGAATACGTCCTGCACCGGCTGCGCCGGCTGCCCGACCAGCCGCACAAGATCGCCCGCGGCGTGGCGGCCGGGGTCTTTGTCTGCTTCACCCCGTATTTTGGCTTTCACTTCATCATGGCGGCGGTTCTGGCCTTCGCGATGCAGGGCAATATCCTGGCGTCGCTGCTGGCCACGTTCTTCGGCAATCCGCTGACCTTTCCGATCATCGCCGCGCTGTCGCTGGAGCTTGGCTACTGGATGCTGGGGATCGGCGAGGGCGTGCCGCTGCCCGAGGTCTTTGCCGAGTTCGCCCATGCGTCCAGCCAGCTCTGGCGCAATGCCGTCGCGATGTTCGGCCCCGAAACCGCACAATGGGACCGGCTGGAAAGCTTCTTCTGGCTGGTGGCATGGCCCTACACCGTGGGCGGCATCGTGCCGGGCGTGGTGGCCGCCATCGCCGCCTACGGCCTGACCCTGCCGGCGGTCGAGGCCTACCAGAAGCGCCGCGTGAAGAAGCTGAAGGAACGCTACGAAAAGCGCCGCCGCGCGCTGGAAAATGCTGACGCGGGCACGAAATCGGATTAGGTTAGTAATTGTGACCTAATTTGCGGGGATTCGGTGAAGCCAATGAAACCGCTCGGAACGCTGCGCCTCGGCGTCAACATCGACCACGTCGCCACGGTGCGCAACGCCCGCGGCTCGGCCTATCCCGATCCGGTGCGCGCCGCGATGCTGGCCGAAGCGGCCGGCGCCGACGGCATTACCGCGCATCTGCGCGAAGATCGCCGGCATATCTCGGACGACGACATCGCGCGGCTGATGCAGGCGCTGACGCTGCCCCTGAATTTCGAGATGGCGGCGACCGCCGAGATGCAGGCGATCGCGCTGCGCCACCGGCCGCACGCGGTCTGCATCGTGCCCGAGCGGCGCGAGGAACGCACGACCGAGGGCGGGCTGGAAGTCGCGCGCGAGGAAAACCGCCTGGCGCATTTCATCGCGCCGCTCAGCGAGGCGGGCTGCCGGGTGTCGATCTTCATCGCCGCCGACCGCGCGCAGGTCGAGGCCGCCGCCCGGATCGGCGCGGCGGTGGTCGAATTGCATACCGGCGCCTATTGCGACGCCCATGCCGAGGGCCGCATCGCCGAGCGCGACACCGAACTGGAACGCCTGCGCGAGATGTCCGCCTTCGCCCATTCGCTGGGGCTCGAGGTCCACGCCGGGCACGGGCTGACCTATGACACGGTGCAGCCGGTCGCCGCCTTCCCCGAGGTGATGGAGCTGAACATCGGCCATTTCCTGATCGGCGAGGCGATCTTTCGCGGCCTCGACCCGGCGATCCGCGAGATGCGCCGGCTGATGGACGAGGCGCGCGCGGACAGCGCGGCGGGGTAACGGGCCTCGATCCGCGGGCACGAACCCGGGCTGCGTCTCGACGCTGATGCGCCGGACCAACGCGGCTCGACCAAAGCAATCTCGCGACGCTTCGCCGGATCGGCTTTGCTGGACATCGCTTTAGTAGTCGTGCACGTGTTCCAGCGTCAGCGGCCCGGACTGCATTGCCCGCAGCCGGTCGGCGAGGGCGGACACCTTCACCAGGATCAGGTGGCGCGTGTCGCCGTAGCCCTGGCGCGCAAAGCTGAAGACCGCGCCGTCGGCCGCGGGCTCGGCGGAGATCGCGGTGAACAGGATGTCGTCGTTGCCCGCGATCTCGACGAAATCGGCGCCAAGGCCGGCCAGCCTGTCCAGAAGCCGGGTCAGCCGGCGATAGCGCGGCGTCTCGATCTCGACCATGGTGTCGTTCGCGGCGATGACCTCGACGTTCTCGATCTCGTCCAGCATCGTCGGCGGCAGGCCCCTGACCACCATGCGCAGCGTCAGCGCATCTGCCCCGATCCCCGCGACCGCACGGTCGATCAGCCGGGCATAGGCGGCCTTGGCCCGGTATTCGAGGCCGACCGCGAGCGCGCGCTCGCGGTCGCGGATGCTCTCGCCGGCGTTCTGCGACAGCGCGGCGGCCGCGGCGGTGAAATCCCACTTGTACCAGGGCACCTGCTGCAGGAAAGCGGCGTAGTCGGCGGCCTGCGCGGCGGAAAGATCGTCGAGCGGCGCACGATCCTCGCCGCGCAGCAACGTCGCGATCCGGCCGAGGGTTTCCTCGTAGGCGGCCTTGGCCAGAAGCTCGACGGTAAAGCTGACGCCGATCGTGTAGATCGTCTGCTTGGTCTCGCCGTCGAAACCGCCATGCGCGCCCGAGGCGCGCGACAGCGCGCAGAGCGACGACCAGAACCCGGTGACCGCGCGCAGATAGGCATAGTCGTGCGGGTCGCCGCCCCGGATCACCCGGGCGTAGTCGTCATAGGCATGGACGATGTGCCATTCGGGATAGGTCATCAGAGTGCGGCCTTCGGCGCGTTGGTGTTCAGGCGCGAGGATCGCGGCATATGGCGCCGCCGCGGGCCCGGGGCGGCAGGCGGTTTCGACATAGGCCACCGGTGCCAGAAGGCCGATCACCGCCAGCAGCAGCACCGCCGCCAGCCGGAACGCCCAGCGCCTGAGCCACCTCATCGCGCGCGGTCCAGCGAAAGCCCGGCCCAGAGCGCGAAGCCGCCGAGCGCGACATGCGGCAGGTTGGCCAGCATCCGGAACAGCGTGAACGAGACGCCCTCGGACGGATGCTTGAAGATACCGGCGTCGAGATAGCCGTAGCCGGTGAAGAAGCCGAACACCCCGTCGCCGAGATAGAGCGCGCCGAACAGCACCAGGAAGATCTTCGCGGCCCGTTGCCCGGTTAGCGCCGCCGCCAGCGCCCAGAGCGCCGAGGCCACGTGCAGCGCGTCGTCGAAGAGATCCAGCGCGAAGATGCCGAAGGCGAGGCCCTGGTCGTCGGTCAGGCCGGGCACGTAGTTCAGCGACGCCGCGCCGATCAGCACGACGAAATAGCCCAAAGCGATCTTGCGGGTCGTGCTCATAGCGGCTCCAGGTAGCGGTCCCAGAGATTGTTGCGGAAGATGCCCGCAGGGTCGAGCCGTCGCTTGGCCGCCGCGAATTCGGCGGCGCGCGGGTAGGCGCGGGCAAACTGGTCCAGCTGGGCATGGGGCCGGTAGGGCAGGTAATAGGCGCCGCCGATGCCGGCGATGCCGTCGATCAGGTCGCGCGTCATCCGCGCCATGTCGGCCTCGGCCCGCGCGGTCATCTCCTGGCTGAACGACATCACCGCGGCGATCCGGGGCACCGGCGCGTAGGACAGCCAGCTTTCGGCATCGGTGTCGACGAAGCGCAGGGTGACGTTCAAAAACTCCTGGTAGGACGCGGGGATCACCCGGCGGCACACGTCCAGAAAGTCGCCGAACCGTTCGGGCGCGACGAAGTATTCGTGCAGGATATCGGTCCGCGTCGGGTCGCGGTCGTCGAGCGTCAGGACGGGTTCGTTGATCAAGCTGTTCCGCGTCACCGGGCCCCTGGCGAATCTCGGCCCCAGGTCGGTCTCGGTCCACCAGCGGAACCGCTTGACGGGCTCGCGGCCAAGCTGCGCGCGGTAGACATGGCGGGCAAGCCGGCTGAGCGTGGTCGAGCCTCGCGCGGGCGGCAGGCCGGACTGGTCGGTGGCGGGGCGGTAGGTGACCAGCAGCGCGGATTCGAAGAAACGGGCGCGGTCGACGTTCAGCCGGCCATAGGCCATGTTCACGTCCGGATCATCCACCGCCGCCATGAAGCGGGCCGCGAAATCCGCGGCCGGCATCTCTTCGAACCGCGGCTCCAGCCGCAGGTTCGGCGCGATGTCGATCTCCATCGCGGTGATCGCGCCGGTCAGGCCGTAGCCGCCCATCGACATGCCGAACAGCCCGGCATTCTCGGTGCGCGAACAGCGAACCAGGTCGCCGCCGGGCAGCACCATGTCAAAGCCGCGCACCGTCGCGCCCATCGGCCCCTCGCGCACCGGCCAGCCATGGGCGTTGACGCAGAACGTCGCCGCGACGCCGAAATCGTGGTTCGACTGCATCACGCGGGGGCCAAAGCCCAGCGGGTCGAGCGCGGCGATCACCTGGCTCCAGCGCGCGCCGGCATGGACCCGCATCCGCGCATTGGCGGTGTCCGGCACGATCCAGCCGTTGTCGAGGCTCAGCGCGTGCCCGTCCCGCGGGATCGCCTGGCCGCCCATGGAATGCCGCGCCGCGCCCACGTTCACCGGCCGGCCGGCGGCGCGCGCCGCGGCGATCTCGGCGCGGATCGCGGCGACCAGCGCCTCACCCGGGTCGTCGCGCAGCACGACATGGCGGAAGATGGGCGTCTCGCTGAGCCCGCTGGCGTCGTTCAGCGTGGACTCGCCGCCGGGGCCGCCGATCGGGCGTGTGCCGTCGCGGCTGGGCAGTGCGGCGCCATAGCGGCGTGCCGCCCAGCCGCCGGCGAACGCGCCGACGGCGAACAGCAATGTCCGTCTGAAAAGGGACTTCATCGAATGGCGCCCGTCGTCATGTGATCACGGCGCCATGGTGCACGCTTGCGCCGCCGCGGCAAAGACATTCGCTGCGTCAGTTGCCGGAACGGCGATCGTCCGCGCGGGGCTATTCGCTGATCACCAGCGGCTGGGTGGCGATCACCGTGCGGTCCTGGTTCATGACATAGCGCAACTCGTAGGTGCCGGGCGCCTCGGGTGCCTCGATCGTCAGCGGCGAGCCCTGGCGGGTGTAGGTATAGCTGACGTGGCCGTTGTCGCCGGGCTTGGAAATCGCGATGTAGTCGTTGCGGTAGTCCGGGCCCTGCCAGCTGACCGAGATGGTCTGGCCGATCTTCGCCTCGGGCGGGCCCTTCAGTTCGGCGCTGACCGGCGAAACGGTGATCCTGCGCGTCGCGATCACGCTGCGCGGCTGGCCGTTGGCGACATAGCGCAACTCGTAGCTGCCCGGCGTCGCCGGCATCTGCAGGCCAAGCGGCGCCCCCTCGCGCGTGTAGGCATAGTTGACGTAGGCCGCCGGGTTGGCGTCGGGTTCGGCGACCGAGACGTAGTCGTTGCGATAATCCGGCCCCTTCCAGTTCACCTGCACCGTCGCGCCGGCGACGGCTTGGTCCGGCGCCTCGAGCGCCGCGCTGACCGGCAGGACCTCGATCACCCGGCTGGCGGCGGTCTTCTTGTCCTGGTTCAGCACGTAACGCAGCTCGTAGGTGCCCGGGACAAGCGGCGCGGCGACGGTCAGGGGATTGCCTTCGCGCGTGTAGGCATAGGTGGCGTAGGCGCCTTCGCGCGAACCCGGCTCGCTGACCGAGACATAGTCGTTGCGGTAATCCGGCCCGACCCAGCTGACGTCGATGGCGGCGCCCGCGATCACCGATTCCGGCGCCTTGAGCGACGCGGTTAGCCCGGTCACCGTGATCGGCACCCGCACCAGCACCGCCTTGTCCTCGTTCATCGTGTAGCGCAATTCGTACTCGCCGGGGTCGACCGGCATCGCCAGCTTCAGGGGCGAACCCTCGCGGGTGTAGGTGTAGTTCACATAGGCGCCGTCGCGGTCGTCCAGGTTGGAGACGGCGATATAGTCGTTCTGGTAATCCGGGCCGGTCCAGCGCAGGTCGATGGTCTCGCCGGCGATCGCGGTCTCGGGCGCCTCGATCGTGGCGCCGACCGCGGTGACGGTCAGCGTTACCGCGACCAGCGTCTTGTTGCCGTAGGCGAGGTTATAGCGCAGCTCGTACTGCCCGGGCTCTGCCGGGGCCTTCAGCTTCAGCGGCGAGCCCTCGCGGGTGTAGGTGTAGGTATCGTAGGTCCCGGCGCGCGCATCGGGCAGCGCGGCGGCGATGTAGTCGTTCCTTGCGTCCGGCCCGGTCCAGCGCACGTCGAAGGTCGAGCCGGCGACCACGCTGGCGGGCGCGTCGATGGTGGCCGCCGGGCGGTATTCGGGCAGCACCAGGATGACGCGCTTGGCGGCCTGGCCGACGCCGAACACCTCTTCGGCGGCGGCGCCGTCGGCGGGGCGGGTGACCGTCACCCGGTATTCGCCGCGCTCCATCTCGCGGCTGAAGTAGTTCTGCGTCAGCGGGTCGCCGATCTGCGCGCCGTCGCGGTGAAGGGTCCAGACCAGCGGATCGGTGATCCGCGGGCCGTTGGCGCCGTCGGTGGCGTAGAAGTCGACCTTGACGGGCGGCGGCGGCGGGGCCGGGAAGACCAGCGTGACCACGCTGGTATCGGCGCCGATCTGCGCCACGAGTTCGGCGGATTCCTCGTGCCTCGGCCACAGCGCCTCGACCCGGTATTCGCCCGGCAGGAGGTCGAAGGTCAGCGTGAGCGCCGAGGTGTAGTCGGCCAGGGTCTGCTCGGCGCTGCCGATCGACCAGACCAGCGTTTCGGTGATTTCCGGGCCGCCCGGTCCGGCGATGCCGCGGAACCGCACCGGCACGGGAACTGGCGCGGGCGGCTCTGCAGCCACCACGGTCAGCGCCTCGGCCAGTTCCTCGGCATTGTCGGCGGTGCGGAAGGTGCCGCCCGTCTCGTCGGCGAGGCACTGCATCTGGGCCAGCGCCTCGGCGTCGCCCGAGACGTCGAAGCCCACGACATGGGCGGTGAAGTCGACCCCGGTCTCCTCGAGGATGCGCGCGGCGGCGCAGGGGTCGGGCTGGCAGGTCTCGATCCCGTCGGAGACCAGGATCACGGTGGCGCGTTCCTCGGTATAGCGCAGGGCCTCGGCGGCGGCGATCACCGCGTCGGTCATCGGCGTCTTGCCCTTGGGCTTGATCCCGTCGACCGCGGCGGCGATGGCCCCGCGGGTCCCGGCGCCGGGGGCGACGATGGTCTCGATGTCGGTGCAGTCGCCCTTGCGGCGGTGGCCGTAGACGGTCAGGCCAAGCTGCTGTTCATCCGGCAGGCCCTGCAGCAGTTCGCCCACAACCTGCTGTGCGATGGTGATCTTGTTCACGCCGTCGATCTGGCCCCACATCGAGCCCGACCCGTCGAGCACCAGGATCGCCTTGGGCCGGTCCTGCGCGAACCCGGCGAGAGGAAGAAGCGAAAGCAGAACGGCGGCGAGAAGGCGAGGCATGGCAAAGGTCTCCACGAATGGACGGCGAGTATGGTCGCCCCATTCAAGCACGAGTCGCGGGTTTGCACCAAACGCGCCGGCGCCGCAGGGTGCAAAGCGCAAATCCGGGCACCGAGGCCCCGGCCGGGTGGCGCGGTTGCGCTGGAATCCGCCCTACCCGCGCCCTGCGACCGAGGCCTGGTAGGTCTGCAGACCGTCGATCAGCGCCTGGCCGGCCGGCACGTCCAGCCGGTCGCAGAATTCCGCCCAGACGGCGCCGAAGGGCAGGTCCTTGAGCTCTTCGGTCACGACGAAACGGGCCGTGAAATCCAGCGCCGTCTCAGGCGCTTTCAGCCTTTCCAGCGGCAACAGCAGCGCCCGCAGCAGCGCCTTCTGCATGTTGCGGGTGCCGATCACCCAGGCCGCGGTGCGGCTGATCGTGGCGTCGAAGAAGTCGAGCCCGATACGGGTGCGGCCCAGCAGGTCGGCGAAGACCGGTTCCTGTGCCATCTGCAGGATGTCGTCGTTCAGCAGGATCACGTGATCGCTGTCCCAGCGCATCGGGCGCGAAACGTGCAGCAGGATTTCGGGAACCGACAGAGCGACCGACGACGGCTTTTCGGCGATGTTCTCGGTCGGATGGAAATGCCCCATGTCGAGGCACAGAAGCGTGTCGTTGCGGATCGAACAGCCGAGGTAGAATTCGTGGCTGCCGACGGTGCAGGCCTCGACCCCGATGCCGAACAGCTTCGATTCCACGGCGTCCAGCATGTGGGCCTTGTCGTGCCGTTCCGCCAGCATGGCGTCGAGCGACGCCTCCAGCCGCCGGCGCGCGCCCACCCGACCGAGTTCGACGGCATCTCGTTCGGCCTGCGGCGCGGCGGAATCCTGGGCTTCTACGGACTGGTCGGCGCCGGGCGGTCGGAATTCATGCAGGCGCTGTTCGGCATCACCCGGCCCTCGCGTGGCCGGGTCCGTATCGACGGGGCGGAAACGGTGATCCGCTCGCCGGCGGACGCGGTCGAGGCGGGCATCGTCTATGTCCCCGAGGATCGCGGCAAGCAGGGCGCGGTGATCGGCCTGCCAATCTTTCAGAACATCACCCCGCCAAGCCTGCGCAAGACCTCGAAGAACGGCCTTCTGCGGCTCGCCGAGGAATTTCGGCTGGCCCGCGACTGCACCGGGCGGCTGGATCTGCGCGCCGCCTCGCTGGATCAGGACGTCGGCAACCTCTCGGGCGGCAACCCGCATGCGGCGGTCCATACCGGCATCGACGTCGGCCGCACCCAGTTCCTGGCCTTCGTGATCTCGGGCGCGCTGGCCGGGCTTACCTGGTATCTCTGGGTCGCGCGCTATGCCGTCGCCTATGTCGATATCGCCGGCGGCTTCGAGCTGGAGGTGGTGGCGGCCTGCGTGATCGGCGGCATCTCGATCGCCGGGGGCGCCGGCTCGGTCGGCGGCGCGGTGCTGGGGGCGCTGTTCCTGCGCGTGATCAAGACCGTGCTGCCGGTGATCAACATCTCGCCGTTCTGGCAGCTTGCCATCTCGGGCAGCGCCATCACCGTGGCCGTCGCCTTCAACGCCCGCACCAACCGGTCGAAAGGCCGGGTCATCCTCAAATCCGCGGAGCACGCGGCATGAGCCTTGCCGAACGCCACATCCCCGACCGCCTGACCCCGCCCGCGATCCGCGCGCTGAAAAGCTGGGAGACGCTGCTGCTGGCCGTCACGGCCGCGATCTTCGTCGCCAACTCGCCGGCCTCGCCCTACTTCCTGAACGCCTGGAACCTGTCCGACGCCACGTTCAACTTTACCGAAAAGGCGATGATCGCCTTTGCCATGGCGCTGCTGATCATCAGCGGGGAAATCGACCTGTCGGTCGCCTCGATCATCGCGCTGGCGTCCACCGCGATGGGTGCGGCGGTGCAGCGCTGGTGGGCGCACATGGCCGACATCATGGAGACCCGGCCCGACAACGAGCCGGTGGCGGTGCCGCTCGAAACGGTCTTTTACATGCCATGAGCGGCCCGCGTCACGTCGCCGTCATCGACATCGGCAAGACCAACGCCAAGCTGGCGCTGGTCGATCTGCCGGCGCAGAGCGAAATCGCGGTCGTCACCCGGCCGAACACGGTGCTGCCCGGCCCGCCCTATCCGCATTTCGATATCGAGGGTCACTGGGCCTTCATTCTGGACGGGCTGAGTACGTTCCATGCGGCCCACGGCGTCGACGCGATCTCGGTCACGACACACGGCGCCAGCGCGGCGCTGATCCGGCGCGACGGGAGCCTGGCTGCGCCGGTGCTGGATTACGAGCACGAAGGACCCGACACGCTCGCCGCCGACTACGATGCGATCCGCCCGGACTTTGCCGAAACCGGGTCGCCGCGCCTGCCGGCGGGGCTGAATGCCGGTGCCCAGCTGTTCTGGCAATTCCGCACCGAGCCGGACCTGCGGAAGCGGACCGCGGCGATCGTGACCAATCCGCAATACTGGACCTGCCGGCTGAGCGGGGTGCGGGCGACCGACGTCACCTCGCTAGGCGCGCATACCGATCTGTGGAACCCGGGCGCGGGCACGTTTTCGTCGCTCGTCGACCGGCTGGCAATCCGCGACCTGCTGCCGCCGCCGCGTCCCTGTGCCGCGAGGCTCGGGACGGTCCTGCCCCAGATCGCGCGGGCCACCGGAATTGGCCCCGGCACGCCCGTCGCGGGCGGCATTCACGATTCCAACGCCTCGCTTTATCCGCACCTTCTGGCCCGCAGGCGGCCGTTCTCGGTGGTGTCGACCGGCACGTGGGTGATCGTCATGGCGGTCGGCGGCAGACCGGTCCGGCTCGATCCCGGCCGCGACACGCTTGTCAACGTTGACGCGATGGGGCAGCCGGTGCCGTCGGCGCGCTTCATGGGCGGGCGCGAGTTCGAGCTGGTGTCGCAGGGGCGCGCTGTCGAGCCGACCGATGCCGATATCGGCGCCGTGCTGGAGGCGGGCGTGATGCTGCTGCCCGCGATCGACCGGGGCTCGGGCCCGTTCCGCGGCCGCACCGCGCAATGGGTCGGTGACGAGCCCGCGCCCGGCTCGGGCCGGCGCGCGGCGGCGCTCGGCCTGTACCTCGGCATGATGACGGTCGAATGCCTGCGCCTCGTGGGCCATGCGGGCGAGATCGTCGTGGAGGGCGCCTTCGCCCGGAACCGCGCGGTCCTGGCGATGCTGTCCGCGGCGGGCGCGGTTGGACTGACCCCCCCCCGCGCGGGCGGCAATGCGACCCGGGCCGCCCGGACAGACGGGCACCGATGGCGCGGAATTTCCGGAAAAGCCGAAAGGACCTGTCGGAATCAGGCCATGGCGCCCGCCGCGGCAAACCCGCATATCTATGAAGGATCATCCCGACGGCGGAGGCACGATGTCCGGCAAGTACTACGCACCCCATGGCGGCCACCCGCCGCAGGAACAACTGCTGACGGATCGGGCGATGTTCACCGAGGCCTACGCGGTCATCCCGAAAGGCACGATGCGCGACATCGTGACGAGCTTTCTGCCGTTCTGGACCGGGACGCGCCTTTGGGTCCTGTCGCGGCCGCTGAGCGGGTTCGCCGAAACCTTCTCGCAATACATCATGGAGGTGGGCCCGGGCGGCGGTTCCGACCGGCCCGAGACCGATCCGCGGGCCGAGGGCGTGCTGTTCGTCGTCGAGGGCTCGGGCCGGATCGCGATCGAGGGCGACGAGCACCCGCTGTCGCCGGGCAGCTATGTCTACCTGCCGCCATCGACCCGCTGGACGCTGGCCAATGACGGCGATGCGGCGCTGCGGTTCCACTGGATACGCAAGTGCTATGAGGCGGTTGACGGCCTGCCGCTGCCGGACGTCGTGGTGACCAACGAGCGCGACGTCGCTCCGACGCCGATGCCGGGAACCCAGGGCAAGTGGGCGACCACGCGCTTTGTCGATCCGGCGGACCTGCGCCACGACATGCATGTCACGATCGTCACGTTCGAGCCGGGCGCGGTGATCCCGTTTGCCGAAACCCACGTGATGGAGCACGGGCTGTACGTGCTGGAGGGCAAGGCGGTCTACCGGCTGAACCGCGACTGGGTCGAGGTCGAGGCGGGCGACTACATGTGGCTGCGGGCGTTCTGTCCGCAGGCCTGCTATGCCGGCGGGCCGGGCCGGTTCCGCTATCTGCTGTACAAGGACGTCAACCGGCACATGGCGCTGCGCCCGGCCCATGCCGGCGCCGCGATACCCTAGGCGGCGGTCAGGGCGACGCCCGGGCTGGCGCCCCGCCGATCGCGGCGGTCAGCTCCGCGGCCGCCTCGACCACCGGGCCGGCGAAATCCCCGGTCTGCGCCGGGCTCATCCGGCTGGACGGTCCGGACACCGATATTCCGGCAACCGGCTCTGCGTGGACGTCGAACACGGGCGCCGCGATGCACCGCATGCCGAGATTCTTCTCTTCGTCGTCTATGGCGTATCCGCGCCGTCTGATGCGCTCCAGGTCCGCCAAGAGGGCCTCGCGGTCGGCCAGCGTGTTCGGAGTGAAGGCTTCGAGGTCCGTCCGGACCTGTTCGGCGAGCCGTTCGCGCGGCAATTCGGCGAGAAGCGCCTTGCCGATGCCCGAAGCGTGCAGCGGCGACAGGGTGCCGGGCGGAAAGAACGCGCGGATATTGGCATGGGTCTCGACCTGGCTGATGAACAGGACCGATCCCTTCTGCATGATGCCGAGGTTCGCGGTCTCGCCGGTTCGTTCCATCAGGCGGCGCATGATCGGGCGGGCGCGGTCGACCAGGCTGGTGCGGCGCAGGAACCGCGACCCGATCACGAAGGCCTGCGAGCCGATGTTCCAGACCTGGTCGGCGGTCTCGAATTCGACGAGGCCGCGCCCCTCGAGGGTCACGAGGATGCGGTAGACCGTGGCCGGGGATTGCGCCAGTTCGTCCGCAAGCGCGGTCAACGTCATCCCCGACCGCATGCTGAGATGCTCGAAGACCTCCATCGCGCGATCCAGCGATTTGATCGTGTTCTGCGCCCGGTTGTCGTCCCAGCCGCGGGGCCGGCCGCGCGCGCGGCGCATGGTGGACTCGGCATTCTTCGCAGATCCCATACAATCCACTCGCATTCCCTTGAAATCGAATTTCAGCATATGAAAAAGCTAAGACCATGACAATAAGGGATTTTCCGGATCACGTCATTTTCGAAATCTTTTTTCAAAAAAATTTTCACCGCCGGGCGATGCCGGTAATGTGGGGCCGACGCGCAAGGGAGGGGGCCATGAGCTTTCAGAATCCTGTTTTCATTCCGGGGCCGACGAACATCCCCGAAAGCCTGCGCAAGGCTTGCGACATGCCGACGATCGACCACCGCTCGCCGCTGTTCGGACAGATTCTGCACCCGGCCCGCGAGGGCGTCCGGAAAGTTCTGAAAAGCGCAAGCGCCGAGATCTTCCTGTTCCCGTCCACCGGCACCGGCGGGTGGGAAACCGCGCTGACGAACACGTTGTCGCCCGGCGACAAGGTGCTGTCGGCGCGCAACGGCATGTTCAGCCACCGCTGGATCGACATGTGCCAGCGCCACGGGCTGAACGTCGAGATCGTCGAGACGCCGTGGGGCCACGGCCTGCCCGCCGAGCGCTATGCCGAGATCCTGGCGGCCGACACGGGCCACCAGATCAGGGCCGTCCTGGCCACGCATAACGAGACCGCCACCGGCGTCCGCTCGGATATCGGCGCGGTCCGCAAGGCGCTGGACGATGCCGGGCACCCGGCGCTGCTGTTCGTCGACGGCGTCAGCTCGATCGGGTCGATGGATTTCCGGTTCGACGAATGGGGCGTCGACGTCGCGGTGACGGGGTCGCAGAAGGGCTTCATGCTGCCGGCCGGCCTGGCCATCGTCGGCTTCAGCGAAAGGGCGATGGCCGCGACCGAGACGGCCAGGCTGCACCGCACCTTCTTCGACGTGCACGACATGGCCCGGGGCTATGCGAATTCCGCCTATCCCTACACCCCTGCGGTCGGCCTGCTGAACGGGCTGAACATCGCCGCGGGGATGCTGCTGGGCGAGGGGCTGGAAAACGTCTTTGCCCGCCATCACCGGATCGCCGAGGGCGTGCGCGCCGCGGTCCGCGCCTGGGGGCTGGAGATTTGCGCGGTATCACCCGAGGTCTATTCCGACACGGTCAGCGCGGTGCGCACGCCCGAGGGTTTCAATGCCACCGAGATCGTGAGCCTGGCCGCGAAGAAATACGGTGTCGCGTTCGGCGTCGGGCTGGGCGAGGTCGCGGGCAAGGTGTTCCGCATCGGCCATCTGGGCAGCCTGACCGACGTCATGACGCTGAGCGGCCTGGCCACGGCGGAAATGTGCATGGCCGATCTGGGGCTTGGCATCAGGCTGGGCTCGGGCGTGGCGGCGGCGCAGGAATTCTACCGCGCGCATCCCGCCGAGACGCGGAAGGAAGCCGCGTGATGAAGGACGAAGCGATGCAGATCCCGACCTATGAGGACATGCTGGCCGCGCACGAGCGCATCCGGCCGCATATCCGGCGGACGCCGGTTCTGACCTCGGACCACCTGAACGAACTGAGCGGCGCGCAGCTGTTCTTCAAGTGCGAGAACCTGCAGGAGCCGGGCGCATTCAAGGTGCGGGGTGCCTCGAACGCGGTGTTCGGGCTGAGTGAGGATCAGGCGAAGCGCGGCGTGGCGACGCATTCGTCGGGCAACCATGCGCTTTGCCTCAGCTACGCCGCCGGGCGCCGGGGCATTCCGTGCAACGTGGTGATGCCGCGCACCGCGCCGCAGGCCAAGAAGGACGCCGTGCGCCGCTATGGCGGCCGGGTCACGGAATGCGAGCCGTCGACCTCGTCGCGCGAAGCCGTGTTCGCCGAGGTGCAAAAGGCCACGGGCGGCGAATTCGTCCACCCCTACAACGACCCGCGCGTGATCGCCGGCCAGGGCACCTGTTCGAGGGAACTGATGGAACAGACCGACGGTCTTGACCTCGTGGTCGCGCCGATCGGCGGTGGGGGCATGGTGTCGGGCACCTGCCTTACGCTCGCAACGCTCGCGCCCGGGACGCAGATCATCGCCGCCGAGCCCGAGCAGGCGGACGATGCGTATCGCAGCTTCAAGGCCGGCCACATCATCGCCGACGACGCGCCCGAGACGGTGGCCGACGGCCTGAAAGTGCCGCTGAAGGATTTGACCTGGCATTTCGTGTCGCGCCACGTGACCGACATCCTGACCGCCTCGGAAGCCGAGATCGTGGACGCGATGAAGACCACGTGGAAATACCTGCGGGTCGTGATGGAGCCGTCCAGCGCGGTGCCGCTGGCCACGATCCTGAAGAACCGCGACCGGTTCGCCGGCATGCGGGTCGGCGTCATCATCACCGGCGGCAACGTCGACCTCGACCGCCTGCCGTGGACAATGTGAAGGGAAACACAGCAATGAACGCACCTGCCAATTTCAAGGACCTCGACGTCGGCTTCGACGTGCCCGCCGTCCCGGGGATGGACGAAAAGGACATCCAGACCCCGGCGCTGGTCCTCGACCTCGACGCGCTGGAACGCAACATCCGGAAGATGGGCGATTACGCCAAGGCGCATGGCATGCGCCACCGGGTGCACGGCAAGATGCACAAGTCGGTGGATGTCGCCAAGCTGCAGGAAAGGCTGGGCGGCGCGGTCGGCGTCTGCTGCCAGAAGGTCAGCGAGGCCGAGGTCTTCGCCCGTGGCGGGATCAAGGACGTGCTGGTCTCGAACCAGGTCCGCGACCCGGCCAAGATCGACCGGCTGGCGCGCCTGCCGGAACTGGGCGCGCGCACCATCGTCTGTGTCGACGACATCGAGAATGTCGGCGAGCTTTCGGTCGCCGCGCAGAAGCACGGCACGACGCTTGAGGTCTTCGTCGAGATCGACTGTGGCGCCGGGCGCTGCGGCGTGACCACGACCGAGGACGTGGTGAAGATCGCCAAGGCGGTCGACTCCGCGCCGGGGCTGAAGTTCACCGGCATCCAGGCCTATCAGGGCGCGATGCAGCACCTGGACAAGTACGAGGACCGCAGGGCCAAGCTGGACGTTGCCATCGCGATGGTGAAGGACGCCGTCGAGGGGCTGAAGGCCGCGGGGCTGCCGCCCGAACTGGTCTCGGGCGGCGGCACCGGCAGCTACTATTTCGAAAGCGCGTCGGGCGTCTACAACGAGCTGCAGTGCGGGTCCTACGCCTTCATGGACGCCGACTACGGGCGCATCCTGGACAAGGACGGCAAGCGGATCGACCGGGGCGAGTGGGAAAACGCGTTCTTCATCCTGACCCAGGTGATGAGCCACGCCAAGCCCGACAAGGCGATCTGCGACGCCGGGCTGAAGGCGCAGTCGGTGGACAGCGGCCTGCCGGTGGTCTTCGGGCGCGACGATGTCGAGTACGTCAAGTGCTCGGACGAGCACGGCGTGATCGCCGACCCGCAGGGCGTTCTGAAGGTCGGCGACAAGCTGCGCCTGGTGCCCGGACACTGCGACCCGACCGCCAACGTGCACGACTGGTACGTCGGTGTGCGGGGCGGCAAGGTCGAGGTGGTCTGGCCCGTCAGCGCCCGCGGCAAGGCCTACTGAAACGGCTTCCGCCAGGGCAGGTCCGGCCAGGCGTCGCGGACTTGCTGCAATCCAGTCGGATTAAGCGGGCCTCATGAACCGGAGGCCGCGACATCCGCTCCGGTCCGGCGGACCGGGCCAGGAGGGTTCGGCCCGAAAGGGGCCGGAAAGTCGCCCGTGTGTATGCTTTCCTTCCGGCAGTGGCACACGGGCGCACGAATATCGAGGAGAGACCGATGCTGATCGTCCCGGAACGCGAGATCGCAGACCTGATGACCCGCGAGGCGGCGTTCGATGCCGTCGAGAAGGTGTTCGCCGCGATGGCCGCGGGAGACGCCTATAACTTCCCCGTGGTGCGCGAGGCGATCGGGCATGTGGATGCGCTTTACGGCTTCAAGGGCGGGTTCGACCGGTCGGGCATGACCCTGGGGCTGAAGGCCGGCGGCTACTGGCCGCAGAACCTTGAGACCCACGGCATCATCAACCACCAGTCGACGGTGTTCCTGTTCGACCCCGACACCGGGCGCGTCAGGGCGGTGGTGGGCGGCAACCTGCTGACGGCGCTTCGCACCGCGGCGGCCTCGTCGGTCTCGATCAAGCACCTCGCGCGCGCCGACGCCCGGGTGATCGGCATGATCGGGGCGGGACACCAGGCGACGTTCCAGCTGCGATCGGCGCTGGAGCAGCGCGATTTCGAGAAGGTGATCGGCTGGAATTTCCATCCCGACATGCTGCCCAATATCGCGAAAGTGGCCGAAGAGGCCGGGCTGCCGTTCGAGGCGGTGGACCTCGACGGGATGCGCGGGGCCGACGTGATCGTCTCGATCACCTCGTCCTTCCAGGCGATCCTCGGCGCCGACCAGGTCGGCCCCGGCACGCACATCGCCTGCATGGGCACCGACACGAAGGGCAAGCAGGAGGTGGCGCCCGAGCTTCTGGCGCGGGCCGGCGTGTTCACCGACGAGGTGGCGCAATCGGTGAGCATCGGCGAGGCGCAGCACGCCGTCGCCCTGGGCCTGATCGCCGAAACCGACATCGCGCAGCTTGGCGCGGTGATCAACGGCACCCATCCGGGCCGGACCTCGGACGACCAGATCACGCTGTTCGACGGCACCGGCGTCGGGCTGCAGGACCTCGCGGTCGCCGCGGCGGTCGTCGACCTGGCGGTCGAGAAGGGCGTTGCCGTCGAGGTGGAGTTCTGAAAACCGCGGCGCGTTTCGCGGCAACCGGCCGGGTACTCATGGAAGTGTGAGCAATGGCGTCAATCGATCACCCGCACATCGCCCATGGCGGCACGCTGGATCCCGAGGGCGCCGAGCGGAAATCGGCGGCCTTTTGCGCGGCAGCGCGGGGTACAATCGGCGGGTGGGTGCAGCAACGTATTGAATCCCCGCTTTACCTCGCGGCATATCCCGACGATTGCTCGGGTCAGTGAGGTCGGGGAAGCGCCCGTCCCGGGGGTGGTCGGACGCTCATTTCAGACCATAGACAACCGTGGCGACGCCCGCCCCGATCCCGCCCCTAATGCCGCCTCTTCGGCGGGATCAAGTCGGTGATGGTCCCTTCGAACATCTCGGCGGCGAAGTTCACCGTCTCGCTGAGCGTCGGGTGCGGGTGAATCGTGTGGCCGAGATCGACCGCGTCCGAACCCATCTCGATGGCCAGCGCCACCTCGGCGATCAGGTCGCCCGCGTTCGGGCCGACGATCCCGGCGCCGACCACGCGGTCGTCCTCCGGGTCGAAGATCACCTTGGTCAGCCCCTCGGACCGGCCGAGCGACAGCGAGCGGCCCGAGGCGGCCCATGGGAACACGCCCTTGCCGATGCTCAGGCCCTTGGCCTTGGCCTCGGTTTCCGTGATGCCGACCCAGGCAACCTCGGGGTCGGTATAGGCGACCGAGGGGATCACCCGGGCGTCGAAGTGGCGGTTTTGCCCCGCGGCGACCTCGGCGGCGACCTTGCCCTCGTGCACCGCCTTGTGCGCCAGCATCGGCTGGCCGACCACGTCGCCGATGGCGAAGATGTGCGGCTGCCCGGTGCGCTGCTGGCTGTCGACCGCGATGAAGCCGCGTTCGTCGACCGCGACGCCGGCCTTTTCGGCGTCGATCAGCTTGCCGTTCGGCTTGCGGCCGACGGCGACGAGCACCTTGTCGAACGTGTCGGACGATGTTTCGCCCTTATCGTCCTCGAAGGTGACTTTCAGCCCGCTCTTCTGGGCCTCGACGGCTGTGACCTTGGTCTTCAGGAGGATCTTCTCGTAGCGACCCTCGATCCGCTTGTGCAAGGGTTTCACGATGTCCTTGTCGGCACCCGGGATGATCTGGTCCATCAGTTCGACGACGGTGATCTTCGAGCCGAGCGCATCGTAGACGCAGGCCATCTCGAGCCCGATGATGCCGCCGCCGAGGACGAGGAGGCGTTTCGGAATGCCGTCGAGTTCCAGGGCACCAGTCGAGTCGATCACCCGTTTGTCGTCATGCGGGACGAACGGGAGCGTCACCGGTTCGGAGCCAGCGGCAATGATGCACTGGTCGAAGCTCACGGTCTTCTTGCCGTCCTTGCCCTCGACCTCGATCATGTTCGGCCCAATGAAGCGGCCATAGCCGTTGACGACCGTGACCTTGCGGCCCTTGGCAAGGCCAGAAAGCCCGCCGGTGAGCTTTTTGACGACCGAGGATTTCCAGCCCGCCAGTGTCTTGATATCGACCTTGGGCTTGGCGAACTTGATCCCGTGGCCCTCCATCTCCTCGGCCTCGGTGATGACCTTGGCGGCGTGGAGAAGCGCCTTTGAGGGAATGCAGCCGACATTGAGGCAGACGCCGCCGAGCGTGGCGTCCTTTTCGATCAGCACCACTTTCTTGCCGAGATCTGCGGCACGGAAGGCGGCCGTATAGCCGCCCGGGCCAGAGCCCAGAACGACGACCTCGCCATGCACGTCGCCCGCACCCGTCGCGGTGCCGGTTGCGGCCACGGCCTGCGGCGCGGCGGGGGCCGCGGGCGCGGGCGCGGCGGCCGGCGCCTTGGCGGCCCCCCCGGTGCCTTCGAGCACCAGGATCAGCGCGCCTTCCGAAACCTTGTCGCCCTCCCTGACGGCGATCGAGGCGATCTTGCCGGCCGAGGGGCTCGGCACCTCCATCGTCGCCTTGTCCGATTCAAGCTCGATCAGCGGGTCTTCCTTGGCCACGGTGTCGCCCACCGCGACCAGGATGCTGATCACCGGGACGTCCTTGAAATCGCCGATATCGGGGACCTTGACTTCCATCTTCCGCGCCCCCCTACAGCATGATCCGGCGCACGTCGCCGAGCAGGTGTTTCAGCGTCGCGCAGAACCGCGCGGCGAGCGCCCCGTCGATCGCCCGGTGATCGTAGCTGAGCGACATTGGCTGCATCAGGCGGGGCTGAAACGCCTCGCCGTCCCAGACCGGGGCCATCTTCGACCGGGTGAGACCGAGGATCGCCACTTCCGGCGCGTTCACGATCGGCGTGAACGAGGTGCCGCCGATACCGCCCAGCGACGAGATCGTGAATGTGGCCCCCGCCATGTCGTCGCTCTTGAGCTTGCCGTCGCGGGCCCTGGCCGAAAGCTCGCCCAGTTCCTTCGAGATCTCGACGATGCCCTTGCGGTCGGCATCGCGGATCACCGGCACGACCAGCCCGTTCGGCGTGTCCGCGGCGAAGCCGATGTTGTAGAAGTGCTTTCTGATCAGCTTGTCGCCGTCCGGGTGGATCGAGCTGTTGACCTCCCAATGCGCCTTCAGCGCCGAGACGCTGGCCTTGATCACGAAGGACAGCAGCGTGACGCGATAGCCCTCCTGCTTGGCCTGGCCGTCCAGTTCGCGGCGGTAGGCGTCGAGATCGGTGATGTCGGCCTCTTCGTTGTGGGTGACGTGCGGCACGTTCAGCCAGGACCGGTGCAGCGCCGGGCCGGAAAGCTTCTTGATCCGCGGCATTTCCACGTCTTCGACGGGGCCGAACTTCGAGAAGTCCACGGCGGGGACCGGCGGGATGCCCATGCCGCCCTGCACCGCGCCGCCCGCGGCGGCCGGGGCCGCGGTGGATTTCAGGTAGGCGGTGACGTCCTCGCGCAGGATGCGGCCCTTGCGGCCCGAGCCGTTGACCTTGGCCAGGTCGATGTCGAGCTGCCGGGCGAAGGCGCGCACCGAGGGCGAGGCGTGGGCCTTGCCAAAGCCGGTATCGGTCACGGCGGCGGGCGCGGGCGCCGGGGCAGTGGCCGGGGCCGCCGCGGGGGCGGACGCGGGCGCGGGCGACGGGGCCGGCGCCGCGGCGGCAGGGGCCGGTGCGGCAGCCGCGCCGTCGCCGTCGAGCAGCAGGATCAGCGATCCCTCG
>JBFKQC010000006.1:0-87220 GCA_041627895.1 Rhodobacter sp. | reverse complement strand
CCCCAGACCCCCGAAGTATTTCCGGCCAGATGAAGCAGCCTTGTCGGTGCTCGCCGGGATCGCTAGATTTGCGCGGAAAGAGGCAAGGTTTCCCATGCATATCGGCATATTGCAGACCGGCCACGTGGCCGACGCCCTGATCGGGGATCACGGCGATTACGACGAGATTTTCAGGACCTTCCTGGCGGGCCACGGGTTTGGCTTCAGCAACTACGCGGTGGTCGACGGCGCCTTTCCCGAGGGTCCGGAGAGCTGCGACGCCTGGCTGATCACCGGATCCAAGCACGGCACCTACGAGGCATTGCCCTGGATCGCGCCGCTCGAGGCGCTGATCCGGGCGATCCACGGCGCGGGGCTGCCGATGGTCGGCATCTGCTTTGGCCACCAGATCGTCGCCCAGGCGCTGGGCGGCAAGGTCGAGAAGTTCGCCGGCGGGTGGGCCGCCGGGCGCAAGGTCTACGAGTTCGACGGGCTGGGGCCGGTGGCGCTGAACGCCTGGCACCAGGACCAGGTGACCGGCCTGCCGCCCGGCGCCCGCGTGGTGGCGCGCAACGATTTCTGCGCCAATGCCGCGCTGGCCTATGGCGAACAGGTGCTGACGATCCAGGCGCATCCCGAAATCCTGAACCCGTATCTGCAGGGGCTTCTGGACGTGCGCGCGCCCGGCGTGGTGCCCCGGGCCGAGATCGACGCCGCCCGCAGCGCGATCGGCCTGCCGCTCGACGACCGGCGCATTGCCGACCACTTCGCCAGTTTCTTCCGCGCCGCGGCGGCGCGGCGCGGCCGGGCAGAGGCTGCCCATGCTTGACTGGACGACCCTGATCCCGGAGGCGGCGCAGCGCTTTCTCGAGGGCCGCAGGCTGGACGAGGTGGAATGCCTGGTGGCCGATTTCTCGGGCATCGCGCGGGGCAAGGCGATGCCGGCCTCGAAATTCGCCACGCAGTCGTATTTCTACCTGCCGAACTCGATCTTCCTGCAGACGATCACCGGCGAGTGGGTCGAGAACGAGGGCCAGGACTGGACCGAGCCGGACATGGTTCTGCGGCCCGATTTCTCGACCGCCACTGCCGCGCCCTGGACCGCCGACTGGACGTTGCAGGTGATCCACGACATCGAGGGCCAGGACGGCGCGCCGATGCCGGTGGCGCCGCGCAACGTGCTGAAGCGGGTGGTCGGGCTTTACGCCGATCGGGGCTGGACGCCGATCGTGGCGCCGGAAATGGAATTCTTCCTGGTGGCGCGCAACACCGACCCGAACCAGCCCGTGGTGCCGCCGATCGGCCGTTCGGGCCGTCCGGCGGCAGCGCGCCAGGCCTATTCGATGAGCGCGGTCGACGAATACGGGCCGGTGATCGACGACATCTACGATTACGCCGAGGCGCAGGGCTTCGAGATCGACGGCATCCTGCAGGAAGGCGGCGCCGGCCAGGTTGAGATCAATCTGCGCCACGGCGACCCGGTGCTTTTGGCCGACGAGATCTTCTTTTTCAAGCGGCTGATCCGCGAGGCGGCCCTGCGCCACGACTGCTTTGCCACCTTCATGGCCAAGCCGATCCAGGACGAGCCCGGCAGCGCGATGCACATCCACCATTCGGTGGTCGAGTCCGCGACCGGCCAGAACATCTTTTCGGCCCACGAGGGGGGCGAGACGCCGGCGTTCCGGCACTTCATCGCCGGGCTACAGCACCACCTGCCCTCGGTGATCGCGGTGCTGGCACCCTACGTCAACTCGTACCGCCGCTACGTGCGCGACCACGCCGCGCCGATCAACCTGGCCTGGGGCATCGACAACCGCACCACCGGCATCCGCGTGCCGGTGTCCGAACCGCAGGCGCGGCGGGTCGAAAACCGGCTGGCGGGGATGGACTGCAACCCCTATCTGGGCATCGCCGCCTCGCTCGCCTGCGGGTATCTGGGCCTGACCGAGGGCCGCGACCCGGCGCCGGAGTTTACCGGCGACGCCTATGACCAGGACGCGGATATCCCGCAGCATCTGAGCGAGTCGCTCGACCTGTTCCGCGAGAACAAGGCCATGCACGAGGTGCTGCATCCCGAATTCTGCCGGGTCTATGCCGCGGTGAAGGAGGTCGAGTACCAGGGTTTCCTGCAGGTGATCAGCCCCTGGGAGCGCGAGCACCTGCTGCTGAATGTCTAAGCCGGCGATGCCTGTCCGGGTGCCGGGCCGCCTTGGCGCGGCTCTTGCGTCATGAACCTGCTCTACGCCAACGACCGGCGCGGCGAATACCCGCAAAGCTGGTATGCCGCGACCGCCCATCCGCTGCCGCCCTTCCCCGGACTGCAGGGCGCGGCGCACGCCGACATCTGCGTGATCGGCGGCGGCTATACCGGGCTTTCGGCGGCGCTACACCTGGCCGAGGCCGGCGCCGACGTGGTGCTCCTGGAGGCGCAGCGCCTGGGCTTCGGCGCCTCGGGTCGGAACGGCGGGCAGGTCGGATCGGGCCAGCGCCGCGACCAGATCGCGCTCGAGGCGCGCTATGGCCGCGACGCGGCGCGGCTCTTGTGGCAGGCCGCCGAGGATGCCAAGGCGCTGGTGCGGGGGCTGATCGCCCGGCACGGCATCGACGCCGCCTGGCGCGACGGCGTGGCGCATGCCGAATGGACGGCGAAGGAGGCCGACGAGACGCGGCGCTATGCCGAGCATCTGGCCCGCGCCTACGGCTATGACCAGGCCGAGCCGCTGGACCGCGCCGGGCTGCGCGCGCTGGTCCCGTCGGATGCGTTTCAAGGCGGCATGATCGACCGCGGCGCGGGCCACATCCACCCGTTGCGCTTTGCGCTCGGGCTCGCAGGCGCCGCCGCGGCCGCCGGTGTCCGGCTGCACGAAGGCGCCGAGGTTCACGATATCCGCGGCGGCCGCGTTGCGACGGGCCGCGGCCATGTCGAGGCCGAGCACGTGGTTCTGGCGACGAACGGCTATCACGGCAATCTCGATCCGCAGGTCGCCGCGCGGGTGATGCCGATCAACAATTTCATCGTCGCGACCCAGCCGCTCGGCGCCCGCGCCGCCGGTGTGCTGACCGAGGATATCGCGGTGGCCGACGGCAAGTTCGTCGTGTCCTACTGGCGGCTTTCCGAGGACGGAAGGCTGCTGTTCGGCGGCGGCGAGAGCTATGGCGACCGGTTTCCGCGCGACATCGCCGCGGTGGTGCGCAAGCCGATGCTGCGGATCTACCCGCAGCTTGCCGAGATCGGGATCGATTATGCCTGGGGCGGCACGCTGGGCATCACGGCGACGCGGATGCCCGATATCGCGCGGCTTGCGGGCGGGCTCTGGACGGCGGCGGGCTATTCCGGGCACGGCGTCGCGCTGGCGACGCTGGCGGGCCGGCTGATCGCCGAGGCGATCCGCGGCGACACCGCCGGCTTCGACGTGATGGCGCGCGTCCGGCCGGGGCCGTTTCCGGGGCTTCGCACCCTGCGCCGGCCGCTGACCAGGCTGGCGATGACCTGGTACGCGATGCGCGACCGTCTGGGGCTGTAGCGCGCGGGACCGGACCGATCGGCCAAATCCGCGCCGGATCCAGCTCGCCGCGCCGCGCCGGCGCCTTTCGGCCACAGATGCGCGGCGGCAGGCATGATCCGGGCACGAATCGCTCGCGTATTTCCCGAAACCGGGTTACAGGAAATCCGAAGCTAACCTCGATACGGTGACCCCATGACGCTTCCCCCCAACGTCTACGATGCCGAACCGATCCCCCAAGCCGCACGGGCGGAGATCGAGCGCATGCTCGCGACCGGCGATCTGTTCCGCTACACCGCCGACGAAAGCCCGGTCGCGCTGCTGGAACGCGACTTTGCCGCCGCGCTCGGCGCGAAATACGCGCTGGCCGTCGCGTCGTGCTCGGCGGCGCTGTTTCTCGCGCTGAAGGCGCTCGGCCTGCCGCGCGACGCCCGCGTGCTGATCCCGGCCTTCACCTTCGCCGCCGTGCCCTCGTCGGTCGTGCACGCCGAGTGCGTGCCGGTCCTTGTCGAGGTCGGCGACAATTTCCGGATCGACCTGGCCGATTTCGAGGCGAAGCTCGACGGCGCCGACGCGGTGATGATCAGCCACATGCGTGGCCACACCTCGGACATGGACGCCATCATGGCGCTGGCCGAGGCGCGCGGCCTGCCGGTGATCGAGGACGCGGCGCATTCGCTCGGCACCACCTGGCACGGCAGGAACATCGGCACGATCGGCCGGATCGGCTGTTTCAGCTTCCAGTCCTACAAGCTGCTGAACTCCGGCGAGGGCGGGATACTGATCACCGACGACGCCGACATCATCGCCCGCGCCGTGATCATGTCGGGCGCCTACGAACACAACTGGAAAAAGCACCCGGTGCTGCAGGACCGCTTTGCGCACTGGCAGAACCGCCTGCCGCTCTACAATACGCGGATGTCGAACATCCTCGCCGCGATCGTGCGGCCGCAGCTTGCCGAGATTCCGCGCCGGGTGCGGGACGGGCGGCGCAACCACGACCACGTGGCGGCGCAACTGAACGCCTCGCCCTGGCTGTCGGTGCCGCCGCCGCTGCCGGCCGAGATGCGCGCGCCCGACTCGATCCAGTTCAACCTCGTGGACTTCAGCGACGACGAGGCCCGCGGCTTCGAGGCCGCCGCCGCCGGGCGCGGGGTCAAGGTGCAGATATTCGGGCTGTCGGCGGACAATGCCCGCGCCTTCTGGAACTGGCGGTTCCTTGGGCGGGCGCCGCACCTGCCCCGGACCGAGGCGATGCTGAAGCGCGCCTGCGACGCCCGCCTGCCGGCCCGCCTGACGGGCGCCGAATGCGACACCGTCGCCGCCGCGATTCTGGGGGCGGCCGAGGACATCAAGGGCGAGGTCCGGGCCTACGGGACCTGAACGCGGCCCGCGCGCGTCACCCTGGCGGCGACAGCCGCAGGGTTTCGGCCAGCCACGGCATCCGCGCGACGCTGGGGCCGACGATCAATTCGTGCACCAGCGGGCGCAGGCGCGCGGCCATGCGCGCGGGAATGTCCTGCAGCACGTCGCGCCGCGCGGTCAGCGAGATCGTCCGCGCCAGCG
Source organism: Rhodobacter sp. (assembly GCA_041627895.1). Lineage (GTDB taxonomy): Bacteria > Pseudomonadota > Alphaproteobacteria > Rhodobacterales > Rhodobacteraceae > JBFKQC01. Next base: position 82,172 of record JBFKQC010000006.1, on the reverse strand, counting down.
GCGCAAAGGGCAAGGGCAGCACGTCGGCCTGGTCGCGGAAACGGTGCGCGTGCATGAAGCCCAGGGGCGTCAGGATCGTCCAGCCCGCGCCGGCGGCCACCATCGCCATGATCGCGTGATAGCTGTCCAGCTCGAAGCGGTGGCTGAGCGTCAGGTTCTGCCGGACCAGGTGCGACGCGATCATCCGGCCCATGTAGTGGCGTTCGGTGTACAGGATCAGCGGCATCTTCCGGAGCACCGGCAGCGGCTCGGCGCCTTGCGGCACCGTGCCCTTGGGCACGGCGGCGACGAAGGGTTCGCTCAGGATCGGGTGCACCTCCATCCAGTCCGCCTCGGCGCCCATGTCGGCCGCGACGATCACGTCCAGCGCGCGGGCGTCCAGCTTGTCGATAAGCTGATGCGAGGCGCCGGTTTCCAGCAGGAACTGGCAGCCGGTCAGCTCGCCCGCCATCTCGCGCAGGAGCCTGGGCGTGACGTCGGCGTCGAAATCCTCGATCATGCCCAGCCGCAGCCGGGTCAGCACGGACGGGTCCTGCATCGCCAGCTCGGCCCGCGCCCGCGCCGCCTCGTTCAGCACCGCCTGGGCGCGGCGCTGAAACAGCTGCCCGGCGGGCGTCAGGCTCATCGGCCGCTCGTTGCGATTGAGAAGCGCGGTGCCGAGCGCCTGTTCGAGATTGGTCAATTGCTGGCTGACCGCCGAGGGGCTGGCGCCGAGCCGCCGCGCGGCGGACGAGATCGAGGCCTCTTCGGCGATGGCGACGAACACCTCGATGCCCCAGAGCGTGATCCGGCCCTCGGCCCTGGCCATGCGCGGCTCCTGCAATCATACGCCGGGAACGCTAAGCCTATTGCGGCGTGCGCGCAACGCGCACATTCTGGTGCAAACGGCGAGGGACACGTGACGATGACGCCAGCTTCCGGGCGCTGCCTTTGCGGCGCCGTGCGCTACAAGTTCGACCCCGATGCGGTGCTCTGGCAGGGGCATTGCCATTGCGAAAGCTGCCGCCGCGCCTGCTCGGCGCCGGTGGTGTCGTGGTTCGGGGTGCGCCAGACCGGCTGGCGCTGGTCCGGCAAGCGGCCCAAGCAATACCAGAGCAGTTCCTGGGCCGAGCGTTTCTTTTGCCCCGACTGCGGCAGCCAGGTGGGCTATCGCTCGGACAAGCTGCCCGACGAGATACACGGGCTCGCCGCGACGCTCGACGATCCGGCGGCCTATGTTCCGGGCGCGCATTTCTTCCATGCCAAGCGGCTTTCGTGGCTGCACGTGGCCGACGACTTGCCGCGCTTTGCCGATGGCGGCAAGACGCCGGAGGCCGGCTGAGCGGCGCGGGCGGCGGGCAGTCGGGGACGGCCCGAAGCCGAATTCCCGGCGAGATCGCCGCGACACGTCGCCGCCGCCATCACGTGCCCGCTTAGTACAAGTTCCGTCCGGTCAGGATGCTGTCCTCCATCCGCGCGCGCAAATCTGCGGTCACCTCGGGCTCGATCCCGAACCAGAGCTTCCAGGCGGGCGGACCCTGATGCAAAAGCATCCCCAGACCGCCCGCCGTCGGATTGCCGCGGGCGCGGGCGGCGGCGAGGAAATCGGTCTCGAGCGGCGTATAGACGATGTCGGCGGCCAGCGCCCCGGGCTCCAGCGCGCCGAGCGCCAGATCGAGCGGCGGCTGACCCACCATGCCCAGACTGGTCGTGTTCACCACCGTCGCGGCGCCGGCCAGCGCGGCGTGGCGGTCGCTCCAGGGCAGGACGGTGATCGGCCCGCCGAGATCGGCGGCGATCGCCTCGGCGTGATCCGGCGTGCGGTTCACTACCCGCACCTCGGGCGCGCCCGCGGCCAGCAGCGCGTGCACCACCGCGCGCGCCCCGCCGCCGGCGCCCAGCACCGTGGCCGGGCCGGTATCGCCGCGCCAGGCGGGGTGCAGGTCGCGGATATTGCCGAGAAACCCGCGCCAGTCGTTGTTGGTGCCGAAAAGCCGGCCGTCGCCCTGCACGACGACGCAGGACACGGCGCCGATCCGCGCGGCCACCTCGTCGACCTCGTCGACGATCCGCATCGCCGAAAGCTTGTGCGGAATGGTGACGTTGCAGCCCGCAAAGCCCAGCGGATGAAGCCCGCGCAGCGCGCCCTCGATCAGCCCCGGGCGGACCGCCAGCGGCACATAGGCGCCCGGCAGCCCCTGCTGGCGCATCCAGTGATTGTGCATCAAGGGCGAGCGCGAATGCATCACCGGCCAGCCGATCACGCCCGCCAGGTGGAACCGATCGTCAGGCATCGTCGTCTTCCAGCTTTGCGGCGTGGTGGTCCCAGGTGCGCCGGAACAGGCCAGGGTTCATCAGCTTGGTCTTTGCCGCGGCGATCTGGGCGGGGTCGAAGGCATGCGGCGCACCGATCTGCATCGCGCGGTACTGCCGCTCTGCGTTCTCTTCCAGGTAGTTGATCAGCACGAAGGCCTCGACGATGTCGGCCCCCACCGTCACCGCGCCGTGCGATTTCATCAGCGCGGCGGGGCGGTCGCCGAGCACCGCGTTCAGCCGCGCCGCCATCTCGGGCGAGTTGATCGAGTCGGGCGTGTCCAGCACCGGCACCGGGTAGACCAACGCGCCCTGGGCGAAGACCGGCAGATACTCGTGCCCGGTCATCGTGAGATAGGTCGACCATTTCGGATGCGCGTGGCAGATCGCGCCCACATCGGCCCGCGCCCTGTAGATGCCGGCGTGCAGGTGAAACTCCAGCGGCGGCTTGCCCAGCCCCTCGATCAGGTTGCCGTCCAGATCGACCGTGCAGATCTCGGCCGCGGTCAGGCGGCTGCGCTGCGCCGCGCCGATATTGATCAGCATGCCCGGCCCGTGGCGGATGCTGGCATGGCCGTTGTAGTCGATGATTTCCGCGCGTTCGAGCATGCGCAGGCAAAGCGCCAGTTGCTCTTTCAAGGTCAGCGTATCGGTCATCGCGTCACCAGCCGGTCTGGTCGCGGACCTCGGCGCGCCACAGCTCCCATGCGCGCAGTCCCGCGGTCTGGTTCGGGCCGTCGGCCAGCGCGCCCTCTTCCTCCGACAGCGCCGCCAGCGGCCCGCCCCCGGCCAGCGCCAGTGCCCAGTGCTGGATGCGGGCGTTGACCTCGGTATAGACCGCGCGGAACACCGCCGATTGCAGCGACGCCCCGCAGGCGACCGAGCCGTGCGCGCGCATCAGCGCGACGTCATGCGTGCCGAGGCATGCCGCGAGCGCCACGCCCCTTTCGCGGTCCGAAACCAGCATGTCGGTGGTGCCGAATCCTTCTGCGATGTCGAAGGTTGGAACGCCCTTCGCCAGGAAGGCGGCGTTGTGAAAGCAGGCCCGGATCGGCTGCCGGCCGGTCAGCCCGAAGGGGATCACCGAGGGCGAATGCGAATGCACCACGGCGCCGATATCGGGCCGTGCGCGGTAGATCTCGCCGTGGATGAAGCGTTCCAGAAAGCCCTTGGGGGCGTCCGGCGCGCAGGGCACCGAATCGAGGTCGTACTCGACGATGTCCGCCGGCGTCACCCGCGCCGGCGCGAGCGCACGCGACATCAGGTAGCGACCGGGCACGGCCGGATGCCGCATCGAGACGTGGCCGAAGCCGTCCACCACCCCGCGCGCGGCGAGGATACGCGCCGCCGCCGCCAGATTGGCCAGGAGATCGGGCGCGACGCCCGCGGCGGAGCGGATTGCGCCGGTCATCGCCACTTTGCGCGGGCAAAAGTTTTGGAAAACTTTTGCTCAAAATTCTTCGAAGAATTTTGCGCCCTCATATTATCACCTCGGTCGTGACGCTTGCCGGGAAAATCTCCTCGGGCGCGAAGCGGCGGTGGGCGATGCCCTGCTGGTGGGTGTAAAGCCCCATCGTCTCCCAGGTCTTGCGGTTCTCCTCGACGCCGAAGGGAAACGGGTCGGGGCCGAAAATCCGTTGCATCCGGCGCGCATGGTCCGGCAGCCAGGCCAGAGGATAGCGCGAGACCGCCGGATCGAGAAGCCGCTCGACGCTGCGGCGCTTCGAATCCAGGAACGCGTTGAAGAGATTGCGCGCGGCCCAGGGATGGGCGTCATGCACCGATGTCTTCATCGCCAGGATATGCATGATCGGCCAGATGCCGGTGTCGCGGTAATACCGCTCTTCCATGTCGGTGAAATCGGGATAGAGGCGCACCACGTCCGGGTGGCCCGCGAGAAAGCAGGCCGGTGGGCGGGCGATGATGGCACAGTCGAGTTCGCCGCACGCCAGCATCTCCGACAGCGACCTGTCCGGTATGCGGGTGATTTCGATGCCGTCCGGCAGCGCCAGCTCGACCTTTTCCTTGCGCCCCGGCGCGTTGGCGCCGGCCTGGACCCAGCGGATTTTCGTCAGGTCGATGCCCAGGTCGTTCTGCATCCAGCCGCGGATCCAGACCGCCGCCGAATGCGCCCATTCGGGCGAGCCGACGGACTTGCCGTAAAGGTCTTCGGGCCGCCCGATCCCGGCCTTGCGGTTGACGTAGAACGACGAGAACCGGAACAGGCGGGAACAGATTACCGGCAGGCCGATCAGGTCGGCATCCGGCCGCGTCACTTGCGCCGAAAACTTGGCGAAGGACATTTCCGACAGGTCAAATTCGCGGCTCGCGGTCATCCGCGCAAAGCATTCGTGGTGCCCGAGCAGCAGCCAGTTCAGGTCGATCCCCTCGGGCGCGACCCGGCCCTCGCGGATGTCACGGAAGTGGTCGTAATCGGTGGTGGCGATGGTCAGCGGCAGTTTCGTCATCTCACCTTCCCTGCCGGCCGCGCCGGCGCAAAAGGCGCTTCGAAGCGCCTTTCACAAGGGCCCTCCAGGGCCCTTGCCCCCTCGCGGTTCGACGCGCGCCGGTGCCGCCGGGTCAATTCCTTATCCTCTGCAGGAACCACTCGTCCGGCAACGCACGCCCCGGGCGGTCTGCCCTCGGCGATACCGAGATAGGCGCGTTCCGGCGCCGCGATCGTCGCCTCCATGGTCCGACGCCGCGCGACCGTGTCGTTGTCGATCAGCAGCATCGGGCCGCGGTCCCGTTCTGCCAACGCGACGAACAGCACCCGGCCCGCCGGGTGGGCGCGCCGGCGCTCCACGCCAGTGGCGCGGATTCAAGGCCGCAGGCCGCCGCGCCATCGCCGACCCGCCCCGAAGGGGAGGCGACTTGCAATCGTGGACGCGCCGGTCCGAGGTCGTGCGGGAGCGGCATGACAAAGCGCGCGGATCGGGCGTCAGATCGCCTCCCCGCGGGCCGACGATGGCGCGGCTCGCCCGGCTGTGGCGAACGCCGGTTCGGTCCGGAGCCGGCGCGGTTCGGCCCGCGCCGCATCAGAACAGCCATTCCAGCACCAGCCCCTGGAACAGCGACAGTTCCAGAAGCCAGATGAAGACGCCGTACATCACCGCGAAGGTGCCGGCGCCTGCGAACAGCGCGTTCTGCCAGCTTTCGCGGCTGGAGAAGCGGACGAAGGCGGTGACGATCAGCGGCGCGCCCAGGATGAAGCCGAAGCCCGCGAGCGTGCCGAAGAACAGCGCGAGCCAGACGAACACCTCGGCCTCGGACCGGCCCGCGCCGGCCTCCTGCGCCGCCGTCTCGGGCGGGTCGGACGCGCGGCGCAGATCGAGCACCAGCTGCCAGGCGCAAAGCAGCGCGCCCGGGATGCCGATCAGAAGCGGGAAGAACCGCGCCTTTGCCGGCAAGTCCAGCGCCAGGACCGAGGCGCCGGCGAAGATCGCCAGCATGACGAGCGTGGTGATGGTGCGGCCGCTAAACATCCATGTGCACCTGCGTCTTGCCCCCTGCCCCGTTGCGCTGGCGCCAGATATAGACGGCGATCGTCAGCACGATCAGCGCGATGAACACCAGCGAGAGCGGCCGCAGAAAGAAGGTCGGCCCCCAGATCGCTAGCGCCTTGTGGATCGAATCCTCGGCGATGTGGCCCAGCACCAGCCCGATCACGAAGGGCGGGCGCGGCCAGCCGTATTTCTTGAGGAAATAGCCGAGCACGCCGATGCCGGTCAGCAGCACCATGTTTTCCCAGGCGCTTTCGCTGAGGTAGGCCCCGAGAAAGGCCAGCACCAGCACGAACGGGATCAGGAGCGCGCCGCGCACGAAGACCAGCATCGAGAACGCCGGCGCCATGGCGAGAAAGACGAAGACCGAGAGGAAGTTCGCCAGCGCCAGCGCCCAGATCAGCGACCAGACCAGATCCATCCCCGTCAGCGCGATATGCGGCCCCGGCTGGATGCCGAGCATCACGAAGGCGCCGATCAGGATCGCCATACCGCTGGACCCCGGCACCCCGAAGAACAGCGTCGGCAGCAGCGATCCGCCTTCCTTCGAGTTGTTCGCGGTCTCGGGCGCGATCACGCCGCGCACGTCGCCCTTGCCGAAGTTTTCCGGGTTCTTGCAGGACTGCACCGCATGGCCATAGCAAAGCCAGCTCGCCGCGTCGCCGCCGAGGCCCGGGATCGCGCCGATCGCGGCGCCGATGATCGAGGTTCTGAACGTGAGCCAGGGGTGGCGGAACACGTCGCCGATCCCCTGCAGCACCTGGCGCAGGTCATAGCCGAACGCCTTGCCTTTGACCTCGGCGATCGCGCCGCCCTTGACGCCGAGCGCCAGCATTTCCGGGATCGCGAACAACCCCAGCACCGCGGCCACCACGCTGACGCCTTCCCACAGCCAGAGCTGGTCGAAGGTGAAGCGCTGGCTGCCGGTATGCGGGTCGAGGCCCACCAGCGAGACCATGAGGCCGAGAAAGCCCACCGCCACGCCCTTGATCAGGCTGCGCCCCGAAAGCATGGCGATGAACGTGATGCCAAAGAGCGCCAGCAGGAAGAACTCGGCCGGCGAGAACGCCAGCACAACGGGCTTCAGGACCGGAAGCATCGCCGCGAGAAAGAGCGCGCCGATCACCCCGCCGACCCCGCTGGCGCCCAGCGAGGCGCCGAGCGCGCGGCCGGCCTCGCCGCGTTGCGCCATCGGGTAGCCGTCGACGATGGTGGCCGCGTCCGGCCCGGTGCCGGGCACGCCAAAGAGGATCGAGGGCACCGAGCCGCCGGTATGCACCACCGCGTGCATCGCCAGGAGAAACACCGAACCGGCGAGCGGATCCATGCCGAAGACGAACGGGATCAGCAGCACGATACCGAGCTTGCCGCCAAGCCCCGGCACCGCGCCGAAGAACATGCCGATCGGGATCGCCAGAAGGATCAGCCCCATCAGGTAGGGCGAGGTGACGATCTGGATCAGAGGGCCGAATATCGTCTCGAAGCCCATGGCCCCGTCCTCCCCTGGCCCGGTCCGTGCCGCGGCTCTTGGCCCCGACGATAGGGTCCGCGCGGCCGGCAAGGCAACTTCTATCTGGACCGGCGTTCCATATGGCGGAAATCAGGCGGCGCGCGGTTTGCGGTCCGCCCGGACGCGCGCGACGCTCTCCGGGGCGGTCGTGCCGCCAAGGGATTTCCGGCCGGATGAGAGAGCCCCGGCGGCGCGGCGGGCAACGGGAGGAGCGGTGATGCGGGTCGGTTTCGTGGGCGTGGGCGCGATGGGCGCGGCGATGGCGGGGCACGTGGCGGCGGCGGGCCACGAGGTGCTGGCCTTCGACACCGACCCCGCGGCGCTGGCCGCGGCGGCGTCGGGCGGCGTGCGCGTGGCGGATCAGCTGGCCGAGCTTGCCGGCTGCGAGACGGTGATCGTCATGGTCGCCACCGACGACCAGAGCCGCGCCGTCGTCGGCGCGCTGCTTGCCGCCGGCATGGCGCGGGACGCGGTGATCGCGGTCGCCGCCACCAACCACCCGGCGACGATGCTCGGGCTCGCCGCCGATTGCGCCGCGGCGGGCGTGGGTTTCGTCGATGCGCCGGTCTGTTACGGGCTGCAGGGCGCGAAGCGGGGCGAACTGATCTCGCTTTGCGGCGGCGCAGCGGCGGACGTGGCCAGGATCGCGCCGGTGCTGGAATGCTATTCGCGCAGCGTCGAGCATCTCGGCCCGGTGGGCTGCGGCCAGCTGGGCAAGACCTGCAACAACATGATGCACTGGGCCGCCTGCGTGGCGAATTACGAGACCCTCGCGCTGGCCCGTGCCTGCGGGATCGACGCCCAGGCGATGCGCGAGACGCTGCTGAAATGCCCGGCGCGCAACACCACGCTGGAACGCTGGGACACCTCGCGCTTTACCTGGCACGGAAAGGACATGGACGTGGCGATGGACCTGGCGCAGCAGGCCGGGCTGGCGCTGCCGCTCTTCGGGCTGGTGGACCAGCTGGTCAAGCGCCTGGGACCCGACCGGGTGCGCGCGTTGCTGCACGGGGACGCGGCGGACTATCTGGGCCAGCCGATCCGGGCGCGGCCGCTCGACGAGGTGACGCGGCGCTGAGCGGGGAGTTTACGCGCGGCGGCGGCCGGAGCGATTGCGGGGCCAAGGCGCGTTTCGCGATCCTCGATCCGCGCGATCCGCCCTGACCGGTCTTCAGGGCGCAGGTGCGCGACACTTCGCCGGACCGGCTTTGCTGGAAACTGCTCTAGCCGGTCCTGGCGTGTTTCGCGAGGTCCTGGGCAATGGCGAAGGCGCCCTTGACCCGGTCCGCGGTCTTCTTCCAGTCGCGGCGCACGATGATCTTGTTGTCCCTGACCTTGGCCAGCCCGTTCTGGGCGTTGATGAAATCCACCAGCCCCTTGGGCGAGGCATACTTGTCGCCCCAGAACTGGATCGTCGCGCCCTTCGGCCCGCCGTCGAGCTTTGCGATGCCCGCCGCCTTGCACTTGTCCTTGATGCGCACGATCAAGAGCAGCATGTTGACCTCTTTCGGCAGCTTGCCGAAACGGTCGATCAGCTCGGCGGCGAAGCCCTCGAGTTCGACCTTGCTGTGCAGGCCGGAAAGCCGCCGGTAAAGCCCCAGCCGCACGTCGAGATCGGGCACGTAATCCTCGGGGATCAGCACCGGAACCCCCAGGTTGATCGTCGGCGCCCATTGCGCGTCGGTCTCGGTCAGCCCCTGAAGCTCGCCCGACCTGATCCTGGCGATCGCCTCTTCCAGCATCGACTGGTAAAGCTCGTAGCCCACTTCGTGGATGTTGCCGGACTGTTCCTCGCCCAGCAGGTTGCCGGCGCCGCGGATGTCGAGGTCCTGGCTGGCGAGGCTGAACCCGGCGCCGAGGCTGTCGAGCGAGCCAAGGACGCGCAGCCGCTTTTCGGCCGTCAGCGTCAGCCTGGCCCGCGGCTTGGTGGTCAGATAGGCATAGGCGCGGGTCTTCGAGCGCCCGACGCGCCCGCGGATCTGATAAAGCTGCGCCAGCCCGAACATGTCGGCGCGGTGCACGACCATGGTGTTGGCGGTCGGGATGTCCAGGCCCGACTCGACGATGGTGGTGGCCAGAAGCACATCGTACTTGCCGTCGTAGAACGCGTTCATCCGCCGGTCCAGATCGCCCGCCGCCATCTGGCCATGGGCGGTGACGAACGTGACTTCGGGCACCTGGCCTTTCAGGAAGCCCTCGATCTCGGGCAGATCGGCGATCCGCGGGACGACGTAGAACGACTGCCCCCCGCGGTAGTGCTCGCGCAGCAGCGCCTCGCGGACCGTCACCGCGTCGAACTCGCTGACATAGGTGCGGATCGCCAGCCGGTCGATGGGCGGCGTGCCGATTATGCTGAGATCCCGGACACCTGTAAGGCTGAGCTGAAGCGTGCGCGGGATCGGCGTGGCGGTCAGCGTCAGCACGTGGATATCGCTGCGCAGCTCTTTCAGCCGCTCCTTGTGGCCGACGCCGAAATGCTGTTCCTCGTCGATCACCAGCAGGCCGAGATTCCTGAACCGCACGGATTTCGCCAGCAGCGCATGGGTGCCGATCACGATGTCGACCGTGCCGTCTGCGATGCGCTTGCGGGTCTCGGCGGCATCCCTGGCCGAGACGAAACGGCTAAGCTGGCGCACCTCGACCGGGAAGCCGCGGAAGCGATCGGCGAAACTTTTCATGTGCTGGCGCGTCAGCAGCGTCGTCGGCGCGATCACCGCGACCTGCATGCCGCTCATCGCCGCGACGAAGGCCGCGCGCATCGCCACCTCGGTCTTGCCGAACCCGACGTCGCCGCAGACCAGCCGGTCCATCGGCGTGCCGGTGGTCAGATCGTCCAGCACATCGGCGATGGCGGCAAGCTGGTCGTCGGTCTCCTGATAGGGAAAGCGCGCGCAGAAAGCATCCCACATGCCTGCGGGCGGCTCCATCACCGGGGCGCGGCGCAGGTGACGCTCGGCCGCAACCCGGATCAGCCGGTCGGCCATCTCGCGGATGCGTTCCTTCAGCCGCGCCTTCTTGGCCTGCCACGCGCCGCCGCCGAGCCGGTCCAACAGCCCTTCCTCGTGGCCATAGCGGCTGAGCAGCTCGATGTTCTCGACCGGCAGAAACAGCCTGTCGCCGCCGGCATATTCCAGCGCGATGCATTCGTGCGGCGCGCCCAGTGCCTCGATCACTTCCAGCCCGTTGTAGCGCCCGATCCCGTGGTCGACATGCACGATCAGGTCGCCGGGACTGAGCGACTGGGTCTCGGTCAGGAAGTTCTCGGCCTGGCGCTTTTTCTTCGGCGCGCGGATCAGGCGGTCGCCGAGGATGTCCTGTTCGGCGATTACCGTCAGGCCCGGCATCTCGAACCCGGTTTCCAGCGGCCAGACCGTCAGCGCGATGTCGCCCTCGCCCGCCAGGTCGCCGTGGCGCGCGATGTGGCGCGCGTGGTGGATGTCGTGGTCCTGCAGCAGGTGTTCCAGGCGTTCTGCCGCGCCCTCGGAATAGGCCGCCAGAACCACGTTTCCGGCCCGGGCGCGCGCCTGGACATGATCCGCCACGGCCCCGAAAAGGCTGACGTTTTCAAGCTGGCGCTCGGGTGCGAAGTTGCGCCCGATGCGGCCGCCCGCGTCGATCACGCCCGGGCCGCCGGCCTGTCGCAGCGGGTGGAACTGCAGCGCCCTGCGCGCGCCGAGCGCCGCGCCCCAGGCCGCGTCGTCGAGATAGAGCAGCCCCGGCGGACAGGGCTTGTAGACCGTGTCGATCCGGTTCTTCTGGCCCATCGCGTGGCGCCGGGTCTCGTACTGGTCGACGATGCCCTCCCACCGGGAAAGCCGCGCCGGCGTCAACTGGTCGTCGAGGCAGACGGACGCGCCCGGCAGGTAGTCGAACAGCGTCTCCGGCCGCTCGTGGAAGAACGGCAGCCAATGCTCGACGCCGGCATGCTTGCGGCCCGCGCTGACCGCCTCGTAAAGCGGATCGTCGGTGCCGGCGGCGCCGAACTCGATGCGGTAATTCTGCCGGAACCGGGTGATCGCCGCGTCGTCCAGGATCACCTCCGAGACCGGCGCCAGCTCGACCGCCGTCAGTTTCTCGGTGGTGCGCTGGCTGGCCGGATCGAAGCGCCGCGCACCGTCCAGCACGTCGCCGAAGAGATCCAGCCGCACCGGCCCGCCCTCGCCCGGCGGGTAGATGTCGATGATCCCGCCGCGCACCGCGTAGTCGCCGGGCTCCATCACCGTGGGCGCCTGGGTGAAGCCCATCCGCACCAGAAACCCGCGCAGCCCGGCCTCGTCGATCCGGTGGTCGACGCGCGCGGTGAACGAGGCGCCGCGCAGCACCTCGCGCGCCGGCACCCGCTGGGTCGCGGCGTTCAGCGTGGTCAACAGCACGAACGGCCCCGGCATGCCCTGCGCCAGCGCGGCCAGCGTCGCCATGCGGGCCGCGGCGATGTCGTGGTTCGGCGAGATCCGGTCGTAGGGCAGGCAATCCCAGCCCGGAAAGGTCAGGACCGGCATCTCGGGCGCGAAGAAGGCCAGCGCCGCCTGCATCGCGGCCAGCCGCTTGTCGTCGCGCGCGACATGGATCACCGGCCCGGCAGAGCGGTCGAGCTCGTTCAGGACAAGGCGCGCGTCGAAGCCTTCCGGCGCGCCGCCGACGGTGATGTGTTCGGTGGCAGACATGGGCCGGCCTCAGGTAACCGCTGGCGCGCGCGTGTCAACAGGCCGCGTCAGCCGCCGAGCGCGCCCACGGTCATGTTTTGGTACATGCCCCACATCGCGGTCACGAAGATCGCCGCGACGCCGATCAGCTGGACATAAAGCCGGTGCCTGCGAAGCTGCCGGCGCAGCGCCTTGCCCTTCAGCTCGTGCGCCTCGATCCGGCCGGCGGTCGCCAGGCTCAGCCCGCCGACGATGGCCAGTGGGAAGGCCAGCAGAAAGACCGCCTGCGCGAACTCGATCCAGTAGAGAAAACCGAGCAGGCCGAGCCCGGTGAGGACCGCGCAGGTCAGCGCCAGCAGCCACAGCCCCGAGACCCGGCCGATATAGAGCATCCGGTTGCAGTTGATCCGCACCATGTCCTCGAGATCGACCTCGGGCTGCCCGCCATGGCGGTCGGCGCGCTGCACCATGTCGTAGGGCACGCCCAGCACCCAGTGGCTGGCGGTGGACCAGACAACTGCGAGCGAAATCCAGAACCAGAGGTTCGAGAACGATCGCATGTCGATCAGTTCAAAGACCGTGTCGTACCAGTGCAATGGGGCGCCTGTCTGATTATTTTCGCCGCTTCTACTGTGCCTTTGGGGCGATTCCTAGGCTTGAGGTGGCGGCGAAAGCCTGCAATCTGGGACTGTCGCACCGGAAAGACACAAAAAACCACCGACCATGACTCCCCAGACGCCCCCGCCCTTCCCGACCGCCCGTTTCCGCCGCATGCGTTCGAGCCCCGCCCTGCGCGGGCTGATGCGCGAGAACGTTCTGAGCGTGGACGACCTGATCTGGCCGGTCTTCGTGATGGAGGGCGAGGACGCCGAGACCCCGGTGCCCTCGATGCCGGGCGTCGCAAGGCTGAGCGTCGACCGGGTGGTGAAGGCCGCCGAACAGGCCGCAGCGCTGGGCATTCCGGCGATCTGCCTCTTTCCTTACGTCGAGCCGTCGCTGAAGACCGAGCGGTGCGAGCTTGCCTGGGACCCCGACAACCTGTCGAACCGCGCGACACGGGCGATCAAGGCCGCGGTGCCGGAGATCGCGGTGATGACCGACATCGCGCTCGACCCCTACAACGCCAACGGGCACGATGGGATCGTGCGGGACGGCGAGATCCTGAACGACGAGACCGTCGAGGCGCTGGCGAAGATGGCGCTGGCGCAGGCCGAGGCCGGGGCGGACATTCTGGGACCCTCGGACATGATGGACGGGCGGATCGGCGCGATCCGCGCGGCGCTGGAATCGGCAGGCCACCGCAACGTCACGATCCTGAGCTATGCCGCGAAGTATTCCAGTGCGTTCTACGGCCCGTTCCGCGACGCGGTCGGCGCCTCGGGCGCGCTGAAGGGCGACAAGAACACCTATCAGATGGACCCCGGGAATTCCGACGAGGCGCTCAGGCTGGTGGCGCGCGACCTGGCCGAGGGGGCCGACATGGTGATGGTCAAGCCGGGCATGCCGTATCTGGACATCGTGCGCCGCGTGAAGGACACCTTCGGCGTGCCGACCTTCGCCTACCAGGTGTCGGGCGAATACGCGATGCTGAAGGCCGCGGGCCTGAACGGCTGGGTCGACGGCGAGAAGGTGATGATGGAAAGCCTGCTGGCCTTCAAGCGCGCGGGCTGCGACGGGATACTCACCTATTTCGCGCCCGAGGTTGCCCGGCTTTTGCGCGGTCCGCGATAGGCCGGGCGCCCGCCGGCGATCGCGCCGGGCCCGCAAGAGGTGGCGAAGGCCCGCCGATGTCGCGTCGGGTGATGACAGCGCCCCGTCTATTTCGTATAAGTCTGCCGAGAGCGCCCAAGATAAGGGTGCAACGAGGCAACCGGCAGAACAAGGCTACACCGACATGACCATCCTTCCCCGTCGCACATTCCTCGCCGGCGCTGGCGGCGCGCTCTTGCTGACCGCGGGCTGCGGCAACGGCGTGGGCTCGCGCGGGGCGTCGACGATCGACGCCCGCGTCGACGCCACGCTGAACTTTCTCTACACGCGCTATCCGAACACGACCGAGCTGCGCGACAAGGCTGCGGGCGTCCTGGTGATGCCGCTCGTCACTAAGGCCGGGCTCGGGCTCGGCGGCTCGTTCGGGCGCGGCGCGCTGCGGGTCGGCGACGTCACGGTGGACTACTATTCCCAGACCTCGGGCAGCTTCGGGCTGCAGATCGGCGCCCAGCAATACGCCCACGCGCTGTACTTCATGACCCAGGAGGCGCTGGAGGCGTTCCGCCGCTCGCCGGGCTGGTCGGCCGGGGCGGATGCGGAATACGTGCTGAACGAGAACGGCGAGAACATCTCGGCCGACACGGTCACGGCGCTGTCGCCGGTGATCGCGCTGATCTTCGGCCAGGCGGGCCTGAGCGCCGGGGCGACGCTGAAGGGCACGAAATACACCCGGATCATTCCCTGAGCCGGGAACTTGCCCAATTGAGTGCCTGCGGCACGCTCGACGCAAGTTGAATGGGGGGCGCTGCCCCCCAGACCCCCCGAAATATTTTCAGCCAGATGAAGGACCCTGTCGCCGGCGCGCCAGCTTTCGGGTGCTGAGCAGCAGGTGGGTTTCCGACGAGGTGATGCCGGGCAGCCGGCGGATTTCGAACAGCACCTTGTCGAGCGCCTCCAGCGTGGCGGTGCCAAGCTCGGCGATCAGGTCCCAGGCGCCGTTGGTGGAATGCACCTGCGTCACCTCGGGAAAGCCGGTCAGCCGGTGCAGGATGCGCTCCGCCCCGGCGCCCTCGATCTTCAGCATCATCAGCCCGCGCACCGGGCTTTCGGCCACGTCCTCGCGGGTCAGCACGGTAAAGGCCCGGATGTCGCCGGCCTCGACCAGCCGCTCGATCCGTGTCCGCGCCGTGGCCCGCGCGATGCCCAGCGTCGCGGCGAGGTCCGAGAGCGGCATCCTCGCGTCGCGTCGCAGCGTGGCGATGATTCTGCGGTCGAGATCGTCCATATCGGCAACTCTGGCTATGCAACTTGATCTTTAGACGTCCATATAGATCAAAACGCACCGTTCCGTCCAACGCGAATTGGCAGCATTTCAATCCTGGACAACGAAAAGGGACGGACATGGATCTGCGAACCTGCCTTCTGATCGGCGCGCCGGTGGACAGCGGCAAGCGGCGCCGCGGCTGCCTGATGGGGCCGGCGGCCTATCGAACGGCGGGGCTGGCCGAGGCGCTGCGCGGGATGGGCCATGCGGTGCGCGACCTGGGCGACGTCGCACCGGCCGCGCTGCGCGAGGTCGCGGCGCCCGAGCCCGTGCATGCCCTGGCCGAGACGGTGGCCTGGACCGAGGCGCTGATGCCGGCGGCGCGGGATGCGATGGCGGGCGGTCTGCCGATCTTCATGGGCGGCGACCACAGCCTGTCGCTCGGCACCGTGGCGGGCGTCGCGGCGCACGCGGCCGCCGTCGGCCAGCCGCTATTCGTGCTCTGGCTCGACGCGCACAGCGATTTCCACACGCCCGAAACCTCGAATTCCGGGCACCTGCACGGCACGCCGGTCGGCTATGTCACCGGCCGGCCCGGCTTTGGCGCCTTCCCGCCCCTGCCCGCGCCGGTGCCGGAAGAGAACGTGTGTCTCTTCGGCATCCGCTCGGTCGATGCGCCCGAGCGCGAGGAACTGGCGCAGCGGCGGCTGACGATCCACGACATGCGGGCGATCGACGAGGCCGGGATCGCGCGGCCGCTCGGCGCGTTTCTCGACCGGGTGCGCGATGCCGGCGGGCTGCTGCACGTCTCGCTCGACGTCGATTTCCTCGATCCGTCGATCGCGCCCGCTGTCGGCACGACCGTGCCGGGCGGTGCGACGTTCCGCGAGGCGCATCTGGCGATGGAGATGATCCACGACAGCGGGCTTCTGACGTCGCTCGATCTGGTCGAGCTGAACCCGTTCCTCGACGAGCGCGGGCGCACCGCCTCGCTGATGGTCGACCTGGTGGCCTCGGCACTGGGGCGCCGGGTGTTCGACCGCCCGACCCGGTCCTATGCGTAAGGAGATCGCGATGCAGCCGTCCGACCGCGCTTATGTGCCCTTCGTCAGCGTCGACGCGATGATGCGGCTCGTGCACCGGATCGGGGTGACGCGCGTCCTGCGCGACCTCGCCGAGTATATCGAGGCCGATTTCCACCGCTGGGAGCTGTTCGACAAGACCCCCCGGGTGGCGGCGCACAGCCCCGACGGGGTGATCGAGCTGATGCCGACCTCGGACGGCTCGCTTTATGCGTTCAAATATGTGAACGGCCATCCGAAGAACATGAAGGACGGTCTGCAAACGGTTATGGCCTTTGGGCTTTTGGCAGACGTGGGCACCGGCGCGCCGGTGCTGCTGACCGAAATGACGCTGCTGACGGCGCTGCGCACCGCGGCGATGTCCGCGCTGGCGGCCAAGCACCTGGCGCGGCCCGGATCGCGGGTGATGGCGGTGATCGGCAACGGTGCGCAATGCGAGTTCCAGGCGCTGGCGTTCCAGGCGATCTGCGGGGTGGACACGGTGCGGCTTTACGACATCGACCCGGCGGCCACGGCGAAGGCCGCGCGCAACCTCGCCGGCACCGGGCTGCAGGTGGCAAGCTGCGCCAGCGCCGAAGACGCGGTGGAGGGCGCCGACATCATCACCACCTGTACTGCGGACAAGCAGTACGCCACGATCCTGACCGACAATCTCGTGGGCGCGGGCCAGCACATCAACGCGGTGGGCGGCGACTGCCCGGGCAAGACCGAGCTGCACCGGGACATCCTGATGCGGTCTGAGATCTTCGTGGAATACCCGCCGCAGACGCGGATCGAGGGCGAGATTCAACAGCTTGACCCGGATCATCCGGTGACCGAGATCTGGCAGGTGGTCACGGGTGCCGCGCCGGGACGGAAGGACGCGCGCCAGATCACGCTGTTCGACAGCGTCGGCTTCGCGGTCGAGGACTTTTCGGCCCTGCGCTACATCAGGGATCAACTGCAAGTGGTTGGTACAGAGGAGAAACTGGATTTGCTGGCCGATCCCGACGACCCGCGCGACCTGTACGGGATGCTGATGCGCGCGGCACCGGCGCAAGCGGCCTGAGCCACGTTCGCCCGCCCTGACGGGCGGTCAGTGCAGCGTGAACTCGCCCGTGACGTGGCGCCATTCGCCCGGCGCGATCAGCTTGCGGTGGGTGAAGCGCACCGAGTGCAGCGGCCCCTCGATTTCGTCCTGCCAGAACTCGATGAACCGGAACAGCCGCGGGTGGTCCGGCGCAAGGTCGTAATCCTGCCAGATGAACGTGTTCAGCACGTGCAGGTAGTCGGGCATGCGATAGTAGAACTCTGCCGTGGTCAGCCCGTATCCCCGCAGCATCAACTCGGTTTCCGATGTCGCCACTCTGCTACCTCCGGCGATTGTTTTTCTCCATCATGCCAGAATCCCGTTAGTTTTCAATTAAAACAGCGTGTTATCACTCGATTGTGCTGGCTGCTTGATCCGGGGCAAAGCGGCATTGCACCCCATATCCACGGTAGGATATACTTGACGACAACTAAATATAGCCCCAGGCAAGTAGAGCGGACAGGCACGTGAGCGACACGCCGGAACCCCCTGAAGACACGGACGATTCTGCACCGGAGAGACCGCATTACGACGGTCCGCAGATCTCGATCTCGGACGAGATGCGGTCGAGCTATCTCGATTACGCGATGTCGGTCATCGTCAGCCGCGCGATCCCGGATCTGCGCGACGGGCTGAAGCCGGTGCACCGGCGAATCCTCTACGCGATGCACGAGACCGGGAACAGCCACGACAAGCCCTACCGCAAGTCGGCGCGGCCCGTGGGCGACGTGATGGGGAAATACCATCCGCACGGCGATTCCGCGATCTATGACGCGCTTGTCCGCATGGCGCAGGATTTCTCGATGTCCCTGCCGCTGCTCGACGGCCAGGGCAACTTCGGCTCGATGGACGGCGATAACCCGGCGGCGATGCGCTATACCGAGGTGCGGATGGACAAGCCCGCCGCCGCGCTTCTGGCCGATATCGAAAAAGACACGGTCGAGTTCCAGGACAATTACGACGGCAAGGACCTGGAACCGACCGTCCTGCCGGCGCGGTTCCCCAACATGCTGGTCAACGGCGCCGGCGGCATCGCCGTCGGCATGGCCACCAACATCCCGCCGCACAACCTGGGCGAGGTGATCGACGCCACGCTGGCGCTGATCGACAATCCCGACCTCGATTCGATGCAGCTGATGGAGTACGTGCCCGGCCCCGATTTCCCGACCGGCGGCGTGATCCTCGGCCGCTCGGGCGCGCGCAAGGCCTATACCGAGGGCCGCGGAAGCGTGATCGTGCGGGCAAAGACCCGGATCGAGGAGCTGCGCAAGGACCGCTTCGCCATCGTCCTCGACGAGATTCCCTATCAGGTGAACAAGGCCAGGCTGGTCGAGCAGATCGCCGATCTGGCCAAGGAGAAGAAGCTCGAGGGCATTGCCCACGTCCAGGACGAATCCGACCGCGTCGGCGTGCGCGTGGTGATCGAACTGAAACGCGAGGCGACGCCCGAAGTGGTGCTGAACCAGCTCTGGCGCTTTACCCAGATGCAGACCTCGTTCGGCTGCAACATGCTGGCGCTGAACGGCGGCCGGCCCGAGCAGCTGACGCTGCACGACTTTCTGAGCTACTTCATCGGCTTCCGCGAAGAGGTCGTGGCGCGGCGCACCGCCTTCGAGCTGAGGAAGGCGCGCGAGCGGTCCCACGTGCTGTGCGGCCTCGCGGTGGCGGTCTCGAACGTCGACGAGGTGGTGGCGACGATCCGCGCCTCCGCCACGCCGGCCGAGGCCCGCGAAAGGCTGATGGAGCGGCGCTGGCCTGCGGCCGAGATCGCCGGCTACATCCGGCTGATCGACGACCCGGGCCACACGGTGAACGAGGACGGCACCTATTACCTGAGCGAGATCCAGGCCCGCGCGATCCTCGATCTGCAGCTTCAGCGCCTGACCCA
This sequence comes from Rhodobacter sp., assembly GCA_041627895.1. Classification (GTDB taxonomy): domain Bacteria; phylum Pseudomonadota; class Alphaproteobacteria; order Rhodobacterales; family Rhodobacteraceae; genus JBFKQC01. Next base: position 63,211 of record JBFKQC010000006.1, on the reverse strand, counting down.
GCTCGGCGTCAAGACGATCACCGACGAGCTGGAAGAGCTGGCCGCGAAGATCAAGGACTACCTGGCGATCCTGCGCTCGCGCGACCGGATCATGGCGATCATCGCCGACGAGCTGCGCGAGGTGAAGGATCAGTTCGCCGTCCCGCGCCGCACCGAAATCGTCGAATGGTCCGGCGACATGGAGGACGAGGACCTGATCGAGCGCGAGGACATGGTCGTGACCGTGACCTCGGGCGGCTACATCAAGCGCACCCCGCTGGTCGACTTCCGCAGCCAGAAGCGCGGCGGCAAGGGCCTGTCCGGCATGGCGACCAAGGAAGAGGACGTCGTCACGACTCTCTTCGTCGCCAACACGCACACGCAATTGCTGTTCTTCACCACCGACGGCATGGTCTACAAGCTGAAGACCTGGCGGCTGCCGCAGGGCGGGCGCACGTCGAAGGGCAAGGCCGTCGTCAACATCCTGCCGATTCCGCAGGGCGTCTCGATCGCGGCGATCATGCCGGTCGACGTGCCGGAAGAGGACTGGGAGAACCTGCAGATCGTCTTTGCCACCACGGCCGGCGACGTGCGGCGCAACGCGCTGAGCGATTTCACCAACGTCAAGTCGAACGGTAAGATCGCGATGAAGCTGCCCGAGGACGTCGCACTGGTGAACGCGCGCATCTGCACCGAGGACGACGACGTGATGCTGGTGACGGCGGGCGGCCGGGCGATCCGGTTCCGGACCACCGATGTGCGGGTGTTCAAGGGCCGCGATTCGACCGGCGTGCGGGGCATCAAGCTGGGCCGGGGCGACGGCGTGGTCAGCATGGCGGTGATCCGGCACTTCGAGGCCAGCCCCGAGGAACGCGCCGCCTACCTCAAGATGCGCCGCGCCGTGGCGGGCATGGCCGAGGAAGCCGACGGAGCCGAGATCAGCGACGACGAAGAGGCCGTGGCCGACGTCGCCCTGCCGCAGGAGCGCTACGCCGAAATGTCGGCGGCAGAGGACCTGATCCTGACGATCACCGCGAAGGGCGCCGGCAAGCTTTCGTCGAGCCACGACTACCCGGTGCGCGGGCGCGGCGGCCAGGGGGTCGCGGCGATGGACAAGGCGATGCGCGGCGGCCGGCTGGTGGCGTCGTTCCCGGTCGAGATGGACGATCAGATCATGCTGGTCACCTCGACCGGCCAGTCGATCCGCTGCCCGGTGGACGGGATCAGCTTTCGCTCGCGCGGGGCCGGCGGGGTCAGGGTGTTCGACACCGGCGCCGGCGAAGAGGTGGTTTCGGTCGCCTGGATCGCCGATCAGGGCGACGACGACGAAGAAGAGGCCTGAAACCGGCCCCCGCCGGCGACCGATTCGGCCGGTGCCGCGCGGCGTTTCCGATCACCCGGGCAAAGGATTGCCGCCGTTTCGCCGTCAATCCGGAAAAGACAAGTCGAATTGTCCGCAAACCGGAACCGGAATTCGGTATTTTTTTCGACCGCCCTTGTTCGGCCGCAATTCCGCCCCGGCTTCGCCACACCGGCCTGTCCTTTTGGACACATCAGGCGGGGGCGCCGAAACCTGGGGAAGACAATGCCGACGGTTCGACCAGTTCGACATTACGACAAGGGAAATCCGGTTTCGCGGACCGTGCTGTCCGTGGTCCGCATCCTGATCGCGTCGTATTTCCTCGCCATGGCGACCGGCCTGATCTTCGAACCGGCCAGCCGGACCTTCCTCGATCCGGTGCTTGCCTGGCCGCACGCCCAGATCGTGACCACGACCTATCTCTTCGTGATGGCCTTCTCGATCATGGTCGGTGTCGCGGTGCGCCCCGCGGCGCTGATGCTGGCGGTCTACATCTTCTGGTCGGGCTTCACGCATTACGACTTCGGCGACCACCAGACGCTCGGCGAGTTCTGGCGCGACATGGCACTGCTTGGGGGAATCCTGCTGATCGCCGTGACCGAGCCGGGCGGAAGCCGCCGGATCAGCGCGCTGGAATCGCAGCCGACCACCGACCGCGCCGTCTATGACGAGGACCAGGACCAAGGGCTCTCAACCGATGCCTGGAACCTCTGCGTCGACGCGGCCGAGACCGACCCGGACGCCCAGGTCGACAACCTGTTTGCCGACGTCTGGGACCGGCCGGCCAAGCGGCGCCGTGCCCCGGTGCCTGCCTGACAAGCTCTCTCACGTATCACTCGTACTCGCTCTCCACACTTCCAAACATGCGCCCGGTCGACTAGATCGGGCGCATGTCCTTTTCCCTTGATATCGTCGGCGGCGGCATGGCCGGGTCCGAAGCCGCCTGGCAGGCCGCCGAGATGGGCGTCGACGTCGTGCTGCACGAGATGCGGCCCCGGGTCGGCACCTTCGCGCACCGGACCGGCAACCTGGCAGAGATGGTCTGTTCCAACTCGTTCCGGTCGGATGACGACGAACAGAACGCGGTTGGGCTGTTGCACTGGGAGATGCGCGCGGCCGGCGGGCTGATCATCGCCTCGGCCGACCGCCACAAGCTGCCCGCGGGCGGCGCGCTGGCCGTCGACCGCGAACCCTTCGCCGAGTGGGTCACCGCAAGGCTTCGCGCGCATCCCCGGATCCGCGTGGCCGAGGGCGAGATCACCGAGTTGCCCCGCCACGGGCAGTGGATCATCGCCACCGGCCCGCTGACCTCGGGCGCGCTGGCGCAGGCGATCCGCGCCGAGACCGGCGCAGACGCGCTCGCCTTCTTCGACGCCATCGCCCCCATCGTCCATGCCGACACGATCGACATGGGCCGGGCCTGGTTCCAGTCGCGCTATGACAAGGGCGAAACCGAGGACGAACGCCGCGCCTACCTGAATTGCCCGATGGACCGGGACCAGTACGAGGCGTTCATCGACGCCCTGCTGGCCGCCGACAAGACCGAGTTCCACGAGGGCGAAACGGCGCGGTATTTCGACGGCTGCCTGCCGATCGAGGTGATGGCCGAACGCGGCCGCGAGACGCTGCGCCACGGCCCGATGAAGCCGGTCGGCCTGACCAACCCGCACGCGCCGGACACAAAGCCGCATGCCGTGGTGCAGCTGCGCCGCGACAACAAGCTCGGCACGCTGTTCAACATCGTCGGCTTCCAGACCAAGATGAAGTATGGCGCGCAAGGCCATGTTTTCCGTATGATTCCGGGGCTCGAAAACGCCTTGTTCGCGCGGCTGGGGGGCATCCACCGCAATACCTTCATCAACTCGCCCACGCTGCTTGACCACGGGATGCGCCTGCGCACGCGCCCGAACATCCGTTTCGCCGGCCAGATCACCGGGGTCGAGGGCTATGTCGAATCCGCCGCGATGGGTCTGCTGGCCGGACGCATGGCGGCGGCCGAGATCCTCGGCCACACACTCGCGCCGCCCCCGCCCGAAACCGCCATGGGCGCGCTGGTCACCCACATCACCGGCGGCGCCGAGGCCAGGACCTTCCAGCCGATGAACGTCAATTTCGGCCTGTTCCCGCCGGTCGACATGAAGGGCGGGCGCCGCAACCGCCCGGCGCGCTACAAGGCCTATACCGACCGCGCCAAGGCCGCCTTTGCCGCCTGGCTCGCGCAATCCGCGCTGGACGCGGCGTAACCCGGCGGTCTAGCGTCGCGCCATGGCGGACAGGTTCTTCGACAAGGTCTATCAGCTCGGCGACGCCGAAGAGACGCGCGACTTCTACGACGAATGGTCGGGGCAGTACGACGCCGACGTCACCGGGGCGGGCTATGCCACGCCTGCCCGCGCGGCCCGCGCGCTGGCCTCGCAGTTGGCGGACAAGAGCGTGCCGATCCTCGATTTCGGCTGCGGCACCGGCATGTCCGGCGCGGCGCTGCGGCGCGAGGGCTTCACCACCATCGACGGCCTCGATCCCTCGGCCGAAATGCTGGCCGGCGCACGCGAAAAGGCGATCTACCGCCGCCTCGGCCAGATCGAGCCGGGCAGCGCCCTGCCCGCCGGTTATGCCGCGATATGCGCCATCGGCGTGATCGGCTGCGGCGCCGCGCCGGTCGAGGTCTTCGACGACATCATGGCGGCGCTTTCGCCCGGCGCGCTGTTCACGCTCAGCTACAACGATCACGCGCTGGAGGTGCCCGAGTACTTGGCCAAGCTCGAAAGCTACACCGCGGCCGGCAAGGCGCGGCTACTGGTCGAGGACTACGGCCCGCACCTGCCGAAGCTCGGCACCAATTCCAAGGTCTACGTGCTGCAAAAGACGTGAACTACGTCACCCGCTTCGCCCCCTCGCCCACCGGGCCGCTGCATCTGGGCCACGCCTATTCCGCGCTGACGGCCTATCGCCGCGCCGGGGCGGCTGGCGGCCGGTTTCTTCTGCGCATCGAGGACATCGACCGCGAGCGGTCGCGCCCGGAATGGGAGGCGCTGATCCGCGAGGACCTGCGCTGGCTCGGGCTCGACTGGCCCGAGCCGGTGATGCGGCAGTCGGACCGGATGCCGGCCTATGCCCAGGCGCTCGACCGGCTGGCCGCCATGGGCGCTCTCTATCCCTGCCGCTGCCGGCGCGCCGATATCCGCGCCGCCCTGTCAGCCCCGCAGGAGGGCGCGGCAGTGCACGGGCCCGACGGGCCGGTCTATCCCGGCACCTGCCGCGCCAGGCCGATGGCAGAGGCCGGACCGGATGACAGCATCCGGCTGGATATCGGCCGCGCGCTTGACCTGCTGGGCGCGGTTCCGGGCTTTGTCGAGCATGGCCCGCTATATCCCGGCCCCCACCGGATGACCGCCGCCGGGATGACCGGGGGCATCGGCGACGTGGTGCTGGCCCGGCGGGAATTCGGCACCTCGTATCACCTTTCGGTGGTCGTCGACGACGCGGCGCAGGGCATCACCGAGATCGTGCGCGGCGCGGACCTGTTCGAGGCCACCCATATCCACGCCCTGCTGCAGTCGCTGCTCGACCTGCCGCGGCCGGGTTATTGGCACCATGACCTGATCCGCGACGAGACCGGCAAGCGGCTGGCCAAGCGCGACGACGCCCGGTCGATCCGCACCTACCGCGACGCCGGCTCCTCGCCCGCGGATATCCGCGCCATGGTCGGCCTCAGCCCATAGGGGCCGTCAGTTCGACCTCGCCCCCGTCGCGCACGGCGGTGAAAAAGCAGCTTCGCCGGTTGGTGTGACAGGCCGGCCCGGTCTGCCGCACCAGCGCCAGCAGGCAGTCGCGGTCGCAATCGACGCGCAGGTCCACCAGTTCCTGCACATGGCCCGAGGTCTCGCCCTTCACCCAGAACGCCTGCCGCGAGCGCGACCAGTAGGTCACGCGGCCGGTCGCCAGCGTCCGCGCCACCGCCTCGGCATTCATCCAGGCCAGCATCAGCACTTCGCCGGTCTCCGCCTGCTGCGCGATGACCGGCAACAGGCCGCGATCGTCATAGACCAGGGTCGAGGGATCGAAGGTCATGAAGATTTCCTTTCCATGCGCGGATGCCGCGCCTATGTAGGGTGTTCAGTGAAACGAGAAAAGCCATGAGCGACGCCGATCTGATCAAGCTGTATTCCGGCCGCATCCTGGAACTGGCGGCCGACATCCCGTTTACCGACCGGCTGGCGCATCCCCAGGCGACGGTCAAGAAGCGCTCGCCGCTCTGCGGCTCGACCGTGACCGTGGATATCGAGACGAATGGCGGCCGGATCAGCGGATACGGCCAGGACGTGAAGGCCTGCGCTCTCGGCCAGGCGGCGGCCTCGGTCGTCGGCGCCAACATCATCGGCCGCACCCGCGCCGAGGTGGAAACCGCGCGCGACCAGCTGAAGGCGATGCTGAAATCCGACGGCCCGGTGCCGGACGCGCCGTTTGACGGGCTCGAGGTGCTGCTGCCCGCCAAGGACTTCAAGAACCGCCACGCCTCGATCATGCTGACGCTTGAGGCCGCCGCCGAAGCCATGGCCGAGGCCGAAAAGGCCGCCTGCGCCTAAGCCGCAAGACGGCTTTTTTCACCCGGCAGGACAATTCCCAAGACGAAGACCGCGGGCCTTTGGGGGCAAAGCCCGCATCGCAGACCGCAACAGAAAAAACCGCCGCCCCCGGGACCGGAGGCGGCGGAAGTGGCGTCTGTTGGGCTGGCGCCTGTCGAGGGGACACTCGAGGCGCCGGTCGGCCGGACCCAGGGGCGGTGAGGATCGCCCCGCGCCGGGACAGGCAGGTCGGCGGTGTCGCGTCGGCTATTGGGGACAGGGACGCGGGGCCGGCCGGGAACAGAACGCAGGCAGAAACCCTAGCTTGCAAGCGGCAGATTGAGGCCCACCACCAGCATCAGGACCAGCGCCGCGGCACCGGCGAAATCCTGTAGAATCGTGTCAGAGCGGGCGATGACCCTCTTCAGTTCGGCGATCATGGCGGGCGGCCTTTCGTTCGATTTGTTGCTAATTTGTTCTCAAATTTGCCGGGTCTTGTAAAGAACTTTTTAAGAACATTCGTGAACAAAAAGTGAGCGAGGCGGTTAACCCACGGAAATCAAACGGATTGCCTTGTCCTGCTCCATCAGCCAGAGCAGCACGCGCGCGGCCTGGCCGCGGGGGGATGTCAGCCCCGGGTCGTCGGTCAGCAGCTTTCGCGCGTCCGACTGCGCCAGCGCCATCAGCGCGGATTGCCGTTCCAGGTCGGCGATGCGGAACCTGGGCAGCCCGGACTGCGCGGTGCCGATCAGATCGCCCGCGCCGCGCATCGCAAGGTCTTCCTCGGCAATGCGGAACCCGTCCTCGGTTTCCCGCAAGGTCTCCAGCCGGCGCCGCCCGCCCTCGCTCAGCGGCGGCTGGTACATCAGGAGACAGGTCGAGGCCGCGGCCCCCCGCCCGACCCGGCCGCGCAGCTGGTGCAGTTGCGCCAGCCCGAAAGATTCCGCGCGCTCGATCACCATGATCGAGGCGTTCGGCACGTCGACGCCGACCTCGATCACCGTGGTCGAGACCAAGACCCGCGTTTCGCCGCCGACGAAGGCCGCCATGGCGGCGTCCTTTTCGACGGGCGGCAGCTGGCCATGGACCAGACCGACGACGTCCTGCCCGAGCGCCGCGCGCAGCCGCTTGAAGCGTTCCTCGGCGGCGGTCATGTCCACCGCCTCGCTTTCCTCGACCAGCGGGCAGACCCAGTAGGCCTGCCGCCCCTCGGCCACGGCCTTGCGCAGATGTTCCACCACCTCGTCCATCCGGCCCGCGCTGACCAGCGCCGTCGTGACCGGCTTTCGCCCCGGCGGCTTCTCGTCCAGCACCGAGACGTCCATGTCGCCGTATTGCGCCAGCGCCAGGCTGCGCGGGATCGGCGTCGCGGTCATCACCAGCATGTCCGCCGCGCGTCCCTTGGCGCCCAGTTCCATCCGCTGCGCCACGCCGAAACGGTGCTGTTCGTCGACCACCGCCAGGCGCAGGTCGCGGAATTCCACGTCCTGCTGGAACACTGCATGGGTGCCGACGAGGATATGGATATCGCCGGCCTTCAGCGCGGCAAGCTTGGCGGCGCGTTCGGCGCCCTTGTCGCGGCCGGTGAGCAGCTCCAGCACGACGCCCGCCGCCTCGGCAAGCGGGCGCAGCCCGCCCAGGTGCTGGCGGGCGAGGATTTCCGTGGGCGCCATCATCGCGCCCTGCCCGCCCGCCTCGACCGCGATCAGAAGCGCCATCAGGGCGACCAGCGTCTTGCCCGCGCCCACGTCGCCCTGCAGCAGGCGGTTCATCCGGTAGGGCTCGACCATGTCGCCGGCGATCTCGCCGACCGCGCGGGTCTGCGCGCCGGTCGGCTGGTAGGGCAGCGATGCCAGCACCTTGGCGCGCAGCGCGCCGTCGCCCGTGGTCGGCACGCCCTTGCCCTTGCGCACCGCGGCGCGCGCCAGCGCCAGCGTCAGCTGATGCGCGAACAGTTCGTCATAGGCAAGCCGCTGGCGTGCCGGCGAGGTCGCGGCGATCTCGGCCGTGCCGAGCGGGTGATGCGCGGTGTCCAGCGCCGCGCGCCAGGCCGGCCAGCCCTCGCGCGCGCGCAGCCCCGGGTCGATCCATTCGGCCAGCTCCGGCGCGCGGGTCAGCGCCGCCGCCGCGGCCTTGGCGACGACGCGCTGCGTCAGACCCGAGGTCAGCGGATAGACCGGCTCGAAGGGCGGGATCTCGTCGGCCTCTTCCGGGCGCAGGATGTGGTCGGGATGCGGCATCTGGCCGATGCCGTCGAACAGCTCGACCTTGCCCGACACCACCCGGCGCTGGCCCGTCGGCAACTGCCGCTTCAGCCAGTCCTCGCGCGGGTGAAAGAACACCAGCTGGAACGTGGTCCGCGCGTCGCGCACCTCGACCCGATAGGGCCGGCCCTTGGCGCGGGGCGGCAGGTGGCGGCCGATCTCGACCTCGACGGTCTGCACCTGCGGCAGATCGGCGCCCAGGATCGTCGCCCGGCGGTGCCGGTCGATCCCGGACCAGGGCAGCGTGAAGATCAGGTCGCGCGGCTTCTCGACCTCGATCCCGGCAAGCGTCCGGGCGATCTTGGGGCCGACGCCCGGCAGCGTCTCGATATCCGCGAACAGCGGAAACAGGATTTCCGGCCGCCCGCTCATGTCCCCGCGATGAGCGACAGCCAGGCATCCTCGTCGATGGTCTCGATGCCCAGGTCCGCGGCCTTCTTCGCCTTCGATCCGGCGCCCGGCCCGGCCACGACCAGGTCGGTCTTCGCCGAGACCGACCCCGCGACCCTGGCCCCCAGCGCCTCGGCCCGCGCCTTGGCCTCTGCCCGGGTCATCCGTTCCAGCGTGCCGGTGAAGACCACCGTCTTGCCGGCGACCGGGCTGTCGACCTGGCCGCGCGGCGCGACCTCCTGCACGTCCAGTTGCGTGACCAGCCGGTCGATCGAGGCGCGTTCGGCCTCCTGGTGGAAGGCCGTGACCAGCGAGGCCGCCATCACGTTGCCCACCCCGTCGATGGCGGTCAGCGCGTCCCATTCCGGGCCGTCGCCCACGGTCGCCGCGGTCATCGCGCGCTCGAAATTCCTCCAAGTGCCGTAATTCGCCGCCAGCAGCGCCGCGGCGCTTTCGCCCACATGGCGGATGCCGAGCGCAAAGATCAGGCGGTTCAGCGGAATTTTCCGTTTGTCCTCAATCGCCTGAAACAGGTTCTTCGCGCTCTTGTCGCCATAGCCGTCGCGGTTCTTCAGCTTCGCGACATTGGCCTCGTCGCGCGCCTTCAGCGTGAAGATGTCCGCCGGTTCGCGGATCGGCAGCGTGTCGTCGTCATAAAAGGCCTCGATCTGCCTGGCGCCGAGCCCCTCGATGTCGAACGCGGCGCGGCTGACGAAATGCTTCAGCTTCTCCACCGCCTGCGCGGCGCAGATCACGCCGCCGGTGCAGCGGCGCACCGCGTCGCCCGCTTCGCGGATCGCGTCCGAGCCGCAGATCGGGCACCTGTCCGGAAACGCGTAGGGCTGCGCGTCGTCCGGGCGCTGGCTCAGGTCGACATCGGCGACCTTGGGGATCACGTCGCCGGCGCGGTAGACCTGCACCCAGTCGCCCTCGCGGATGTCCTTGCCGTCGCGGATCGGGTTGCCCTGGGCATCGCGTCCGGCGATGTAATCCTCGTTGTGCAGCGTCGCGTTCGAGACCACGACGCCGCCGACCGTGACGGGCGTCAGCCGCGCCACAGGGGACAGCGCGCCGGTGCGGCCGACCTGGATCTCGATCTTTTCCAGTCTGGTCCAGGCAAGCTCGGCCGGGAATTTGTGCGCGATCGCCCAGCGCGGCGTCGTCGAGCGCACGCCGAGGCGGCGCTGCAGCGCGAGGTCGTCGACCTTGTAGACCACGCCGTCGATGTCGTAGCCGAGCGTGGCGCGCTGCGCCTCGATCCGGGCGTAATGGCTCAGCATCTCGGCCGGACCCGCGCAGAGCCTGGTCAGCGGGTTGGTCGCGAAGCCGAGCGCGTTCAGCCGCCCGAGCGCGGCGATCTGGGTGTCGGCCAGCACCTCGCTGACCTCGCCCCAGCCATAGGCGAAGAACCGCAGCGGGCGGGATCGCGTGATGCCCGCGTCAAGCTGGCGCAGCGATCCTGCGGCGGCGTTTCGCGGATTGGCGAAGGTCTTGGCGCCGGTCTCGGCCTGGCGCGCGTTCAGCGTGGCGAAATCGGCGTGGCTCATGTAAACCTCGCCGCGCACCTCCAGCACCTCCGGCGCGCCGTCGAGGCGGCCGGGGATGTCGGCGATGGTGCGGGCATTGGCGGTGACGTTCTCGCCGGTCTCGCCGTCGCCGCGGGTCGCGGCCTGTGTCAGCCGCCCGCCCTCGTAGCGCAGGGAAAGCGACAGACCGTCGATCTTGGGCTCGGCCGTGTAGGCCAGCACCGGGTCGCCGTCGCGAAGCCCGAGATAGCGGCGCACCGTGTCGTCGAAATCCTCGATATCGGCCGCGTCGAAGGCATTGGCGAGCGACAGCATCCGCACCGCGTGCGTGACCTTGGCGAAGGTGTCCGAGACCGGGGCGCCGACCTGCTCGGTCGGGCTGTCGTCGCGCTTCAGGTGCGCAAAGGCGGCCTCGATCGCGGCATTGCGCCGCTTCAGCGCGTCGTATTCCGCATCGCTGATCTCGGGCGCGTCCGCGGCGTGATAGGCCCGGTCGGCCCGGTTCAGCAGCGCCGCCAGCCGCGCCAGTTCTGCCGCCGCCTCGGTCTCGGTCAGCTTGTCGATGTCGTCCGCGTCCGCCACGCCGGTCCCTCCAGGGATGTCCCCCAAGTGATAGGAGCGCACCCTGGAGAGGTCCAGCCCGTGAGTGTGGCAGGATCAGAAAGTCACGGGCCGCCCGGAGGCGGCCGCGTGGGGAGTGACACCAGGGTGCGGCTCAGGCACCGATGGCGATCTGCTCGTCCAGTGCCGAGGGTTCGGGATCGCGCAGCACGTAGCCGCGGCCCCAGACCGTTTCGATGTAATTCTCGCCGCCGGTGGCCTGGCTGAGCTTCTTGCGAAGCTTGCAGATGAACACGTCGATGATCTTCAGTTCCGGCTCGTCCATCCCGCCGTAGAGATGGTTCAGGAACATCTCCTTGGTCAACGTCGTGCCCTTCCGAAGGCTCAGAAGTTCGAGCATCTGGTATTCCTTGCCGGTCAGGTGGACCGGCTTGCCGTCGACCTCGACCGTCTTGGCGTCGAGGTTGACTTCGACCGCGCCGGTGCGGATCACCGATTGCGAATGGCCCTTGGACCGGCGGATTATCGCGTGGATGCGCGCCACCAGCTCCTCGCGGTGGAACGGCTTGGTCAGATAGTCGTCGGCGCCGAAGCCGAAGCCCTTCAGCTTGTTCTCGGTATCGTCAGCGCCCGAGAGGATCAGGATCGGCGTATCGATCCGTGCGAGCCGCAATTGGCGCAGCACGTCGTGGCCGTTCATGTCGGGCAGGTTCAGGTCCAGCAGGATCAGGTCGTAGTCGTAGAGCTTCGCCAGATCGATCCCTTCCTCGCCCAGATCGGTCGCGTAGACGTTGAGATTGGCATGGGTCAGCATCAATTCGATGCTGCGCGACGTCGTGGGATCGTCTTCAACCAGAAGCACCCGCATGTGCAAAACTCCACTTCATCCGCATTCGTTAAGGTTACTCTGGCGGCAAAAGGTTAACCGCACGTTACCAGAGATGTGGAAATTCTGCACTCAACTTGAAGTCAACGGTATTTCTGCAGCGTGGTGGCCTTCAGCGCGGCGATTCCATGCCGTTCGACGGCCAGGCGCCATTCCTCGAATTCCGCCTCGCTGAGGCCATATGTTTCCAGCGCCTCGGCCAGCGGCAGCAGCCCCGAGATGACGCCGCGCACCACCGCCGCCTTGCGGCTGGCGACCCAGCGTCGGGTATTGGCCGGAGGCATGTCTGCACGCGAAATAACGGTGCCGTCCGGCAGGGTTACCGTTCGCGGGCCGTCGACTTTGCGTAGATACATCCGGTCGTCCTTCGTTCTGCTCGCGGGCAGACTGCGCAGGAATGGTTTAATAGCCGGTGAAACCCGGACTTGTGAGTGCCTCGGATTTTCCTATATTCCGCGGGTTCATTCAGGAGTCCTTCATGGCGCTCGATGCCGAGATCAACTCGCTGGGCTTTGCCAAGCCGCCCGCCGAGACCCGCGTGGTCGTCGCCATGTCGGGCGGTGTCGATTCGTCGGTGGTCGCGGCGGAACTGGCGCGCGAGGGCTACGACGTGGTGGGCGTCACGCTGCAGCTTTACGACCACGGCGCGGCGCTGGCGAAAAAGGGCGCCTGCTGTGCCGGGATCGACATCCACGACGCGCGCCGCGTGGCCGGGGACATGGGGTTTCCGCACTACGTGCTGGATTACGAGACCGTGTTTCGCGAGGCGGTGATCGACGAATTCGCCGACAGCTACCTGGCCGGCGCCACGCCGGTGCCCTGTATCCGCTGCAACGAACGGGTGAAGTTCCGTGACCTCATGGAGACCGCGAAGGACCTCGACGCCGACTGCATGGCGACCGGGCATTACATCCGGCGCCGCCTCGGCCCGTGCGGGCCGGAACTGCACAGCGCGGCCGATCCGGCGCGCGACCAGTCCTATTTCCTGTTCTCGACGACGCCGGAACAGCTGGCATTCCTGCGCTTTCCGCTGGGCGGGCTGACGTCGAAGGCCGAGACCCGCGCGCTGGCCGCGCGGCACGGGCTGTCCGTCGCCGACAAGCCCGACAGCCAGGATATCTGCTTTGTGCCGAACGGCGATTACGCGGCGGTGATCGAGAAGCTGCGGCCGGGCGCGGCCGAGCCGGGCGAGATCGTTCATGCCGACGGGCGCGTGCTGGGCGAGCATCGTGGCGTGATCCACTACACGGTCGGCCAGCGTAGGGGCCTCGGTATCGGCGGGCTGGACGAGCCGCTATACGTGGTGCGGCTGGACGTCGACGCGCGGCGCGTGATCGTGGGGCCGAAAGCGATGCTGGCCACCCGGACGATCCCGGTGCGCCAGATCAACTGGCTGGGCGATGCGCCATTCGCCGCGCGGGCGGAATGGCCGCTGGCGGTCAAGGTGCGCTCGACCCGGCCGCCGCGCGACGCGGTGATCCGCCCGGTCTCGGAAACCGAAGCCGAGGTGGAACTGGTCGTGGCCGAGGAAGGCGTCTCGCCCGGGCAGGCCTGCGTGTTCTACGAGCCGGACGGCACGCGGATCTACGGCGGCGGCTGGATCGGGCGCGGCTGAGCCCGCTCGGCCGCATCATCCCGCAACGCCGGCCGGTTACCATGATGTGCGCTACCGCGCGCTCTTTTCCGCCGGTTGCCGCGCGACGCCCCGGTGCCGCGCGGCGCCGGCGGCCAGGGCGGGACTTGCATATTTTCAACGAGAAGAAGCAGCGGACCCGCGCGGCCCTGCCGGCGTGCCGAGACCGTCGAGCACGGCACGGGCGGCGCGCAGGCCCGGCGGTTCGGCGCCCTGGCCGAGCCGGATCATGGTGTCGGCCATCGCGCTGATCTGCGCCGTACGCGCGGCCTCGTCCTCGATCAGCCGAACCAGCGCCCCGGCGATGGCGGCGGGCTTGCACGCGGGGCCGAGGAATTCCGGCACGGTGCTGGTGCCGCTTACCAGGTTCACCAGCGTCACGGTGTCGGTCTTCAGCATCCGGCTCATGATCTGCCAGCTGAGCCAGTTCATGTCGTAGGCGATCACCATCGGCGTCGCCGCGGCGGCAAGTTCCAGCGACACGGTCCCCGAGGCGGCGAGCGCGGTGCCGGCGGCGGCGAAGGCGGCGCGCTTGGCGGTCGCCGCGGCCGCCTCGGGCATGCCGCGCGGGTCGAGGATCACCGGATCGCCGGGCCAGGCCCGTGCCGCCTCGACCACCGCGCTCGCCACCGACGGTGCGGCAGGCAGGACGACGCGCTGTTCGGGGTGGCGGGCGAGCACCGGTCGCAGCGCCTCGCCGAAGGTGGGCGCCAGCCGGCCGACCTCGCCCCGGCGCGATCCGGGCAGCACCAGAAGCACCGGCGCGTCGCCGATGCCGGTTTCGGCGCGGAAGGCGGCGATCTCGGCGCCGGTCGCCCGGGGCTCGGCGACCACCGGATGGCCGACGAAATCGCAGCGCAGGCCCGCGGCCTGCATGTAGGGCGGCTCGAACGGCAGAAGCGCCAGCACCTGGTCGACCGAGGCCGCCATCTTCGCCGCCCGGCCCGCGCGCCAGGCCCAGACCGAGGGCGCGACGTAGTGCACGACGCGCACGTCGCTTGCCGCCTTGACCAGCCGTGCGACGCGCAGGCAGAAATCCGGGCTGTCGATGGTGATCAACACGTCCGGTCCCGTCTCGGCCACGCGGCGCGCGGTCTCGGCGATGCGGCGTTTCAGGTGGCGGTATTTCGGCAGCACCTCGGCAATGCCGAAGACTGACAGTTCGTCCATCGGAAAGCGGCTGACCAGCCCCTCGGCCTGCATCAGCGGCCCGCCGATACCGTCGAACTCGACGCTGCCGGCAAGCGTGTGCAACCCCGCCATCAGCGCCGCGCCGAGCCGGTCGCCCGAGGCTTCGCCGGCGATCAGGAAGACGCGCATCTAGGGCGCCTCGGCGATCAGGAACAGACCGGCGGCATCGGCCGCCCGCAAGGTCTCGTCACGGTCGATCAGCAGCACGGTGCCGGCCTCGATCACGATTCCCGCAAGCCCTGCGGCGGCCGCGGCGGCGATCGTCCCGGGCCCGATCGCGGGCATGTCCACGCGCAGGTCCTGCCCCGGCTTCGGCGCCTTCACCAGCACGCCGCGCGCGCGCTGGCGCAGCTTCGCCGGGGTGCCGGCCACGAAGCGCAGCATCGCGTCGGTGCCCTGCGCGGTCTCGACCCCGAGCGCCTGCCCGTCCGCCACCACCGCGCCCTGGCCGACGTCGAGCGGCCCGAGCGCGGCGAGGATTGCGCGGGCCCGGGCGGCATCGGCCAGATCGGCCGCCGACGGCTCGGGGCCGGCCAGACGGCCCGGCGCAGCGGTCAGGCCGCCGAGCAGCTCATGCGCGCCGCGCACGGCAAAGCCCTCGTCCTCGAAGGCGTCGATCACGGCGCGCAGCAGCCCGTCATCGCCGCCCTGCATCGCCGCGAGGAAGCGCGGCGCCAGCGCCGCCATCCGGGCATCGAAATTGGCCGGGTTCAGCGCGGGACGCGCCAGCCCCCCGGCAAAGACCACCTCGGTGACGCCGCGCGCGGCGAGGCCCGCGAACATCTCGCCGAACCGCTCGTAGGAGGCTTCCAGCGTCTCGTTGCCGGGGCGGTCCACCGCCAGCCCCTCGAATTGCACGAACAGCGCCCCGGGATGCGCCGCCGCGATCATCTGCGGCAGCGCGCCCTGTCCGGCGAGAATGGCGAGCCGGGCCATCAGTCGGGCGTCAGGAAGGACCGGTCCGAGGCCCCGAGGATGAAGGCCGTCACTTCGCGCACATAGTCGCTCTCGGTCTCTTGCGACAGCCGCCGCGCGCGATCCTGGAACGTGCCTTCGCCCTGGGCCAGCATCTGGTAGGCCGCGCGCAGGGCGGTGATGTCGGACCGCGCCACGCCTTTGCGCTTCAGCCCCACCAGGTTCAGGCCGTCGAGGATGCCGCGCGGGCCCTGCACCAGCCCGTGCGGGATCACGTCGTTGGTCACCATCGTCACCGCCCCGATGATCGCGCCACGGCCGATCCGCACCCATTGGTGCACGCCCGAGAGCCCGCCAATGATCACGTCGTCCTCGATCACGCAATGGCCGGCGATGGCGCCCTGGTTGGCGACGATCACCCGGCTGCCGACCTGGGCGTCATGCGCGACGTGGGCGCCGGTCATGAACAGGCAATCGTCGCCGACGCGGGTGATGCCGCCGCCGCCCTCGGTGCCGGTGTTCATCGTCACGCCCTCGCGGATGCGGTTGCGCGCGCCGACGATCAGGCGGGTCTCCTCGCCCCTGAACTTCAGATCCTGCGGGATCTCGCCGATGCAGGCGAAGGGAAAAATCGTGGTGCCCTCGCCGATCTCGGTGATGCCTGTGACGACGGCATGGCTTTTGAGTGTGACGCCCGTGCCCAGCACCACCCTCGGCCCGACCGTGCAGAACGGCCCGACGACACAGCCCGGCCCGATCGCGGCGCCGTCCTCGACGATGGCGGTGGGATGAACCCGGGCGCTTGGATCGACGGCCATGCGGGGCTACGCGGCGGGCATGTCGATCATGGCGGTGAACTCGGCCTCTGCGGCCAGGTCGCCCTCGACCTCGGCGCGGCCCCTGAACTTCCAGATTTTCGAGCCGCCGCGCATGGTCTCGACATGCAGCTTCAGCACGTCGCCGGGCACCACCTTGCGGCGGAACTTGCACCCGTCGATAGCCATGAAATAGATCAGGAAATCCCGGTCGGCGAGGTCTTGTGCCACGCCCACCATCACGGCGGCGGTCTGTGCCATCGCCTCGATGATGGTGACACCCGGCATGATCGGCGCGCCGGGGAAATGGCCCTGGAAATGCGGCTCGTTGAAGCTGACGTTCTTCAGGCCGGTCGCGGTCTTCGTGCCGTCGATATCGACCACGCGGTCGACCAGCAGGAACGGATAGCGATGCGGGATGATCCGTTGGATCAGGTCGATACCCGCGCTTTGCAGACCTTCGGTCATCGGCAGCTTCCTTCACTGGTCTCCGGCCCCGGTCTGGTAGCAACTCGCCGCCGCCGAGACAACCGGCCTTGGCGGCTACTCGGCGGGCACCGCGGGCGTGTCGGGAACCTCTGGTTCCGGGTCCGGCGCGGGCGCCGGCCCGGGCATCGGGATCGGCGCCGGCGACCCGGGCGCCGGCGGCTCGGGCCGCTCGCCGGGGCCGGGCTCTGGCGCGTCGGGCAGTTCAAAGACCTCGTTGATCCGCTCGATCGCCTCGTCGGTGATGTCGATGCTTTCCGCCGACAGGATCACCGAGCGGCGGTCGACCACCAGGACGGCGCCGCGCTCGCGCACGATCTCGGCCAGGACCGGGGTGATCTGGCGCAGGAACGACTGGCGTTCCTCTTCCTGCATGCGCTGCAATTCGCGCGCCTTGGCGTCCTGCGCCGCGCGGATGCCCTGGACCTTTTCGTGGAACGCATCCGCCAGGTCGCGGAACTCTGCCGGGGTCAGCGCGGCCCTGCGCTCGGTCAGCGCCAGCTCCTCTTCGGTCAGCTCGGCCTCGATGCGCCGGTTCTCGGCGGTCAGCTCGTTGGTGCGGCGCTCGATCTCGGCCGAGATCCGCGCCGCCGCGCGCGAGCCCTCGAACAGCCGCTCCTGGTCCAGCGTCAGGATCGGCGACGGAACCTGGATGACGTCCTGCGCATCGCCGGCCGCGACGGCGCCGGCAAGGCAGGCCGCCGCCAGCGCCAGGGCCCTCAGCCCGCGCATGGCTAGAACCGGGTCGAGATCGTCAGGTCGAACTCGCGCTCGAGGTCGTAGGGCCGCTTTTCGATCGGCTTGGCGAAGTTGAACCGCAAGGGACCGATCGGCGTGTCCCAGAAGATCGAGATGCCGACCGACGAGCGGAGATGCGCGCTGTCATCCACCGGACCGCCGGTGCCGGCGGTGTTGTCGAGCCCCCAGAGCGTGCCGACATCCAGGAACACGCCGCCGTGGATGCCGTATTCCTCGGGCAGGCCCAGCGGGAACTCGGCCTCGAACCGGGCCACCGCGTAGTAGTTGCCGCCAAGCAGGTCGGTGTTCGCCGCGCCCAGGTCGCGCGGGCCGACGCCGTTGGCGTCGAAGCCGCGCATCTTGCCGTTCAGCGTGAAGCGGTCCGTCACCCGGCTGACCCCGCCGCCGAACGAGACATGCGCGCCGCCCTCGAAGATCGCGCGCAGCGTCACCTCGTCGTTCATGATCTTGCGCTCGCCGACGACCAGGACCTCGGAATTGACGTATTCGTTGTCCCCGCCCAGACCGGCGAAATCCTGGCTCCAGCGGAACAGCACCCCGGCCTCGGGGTTCAGCCCGCCCTGCAGCGTCCGGTAGCTGTAGGAGTAGCCGAGGATGCTGTCGTATTCGAGCCCGCGCGCATCCTCTGCGATCAGGATCGCCGACGAGGCCGCCGGCACGTCCTTCACCTCGGACGCGCGCACCTTGTAGTTCACGCCGAACCGGCCGAATTCGCTGACCGGGAATTCCAGCGACAGCCCCCCCTCGCCCAGCCGGGTGTTGTACGAGGTGTTGATCACCGTGTTGTTCTCGGCATAGCGCGCGAAGACCCCGAACGACAGATCGCGGCCCAGGAAGGCCGGTTCGGTGAAGCTGAACGAATAGACGCCCGAATCCGTGGTGCTGGCGAACTCGAACCGCAGCGCCTGGCCGCGGCCGAGGAAATTGCGCTCGGAGAAGCTGACGTTGAAGCCGACGCCCGAGGCCGAGCTGTAGGTCGCGCCGAAGCCCAGGCTGCCGGTCGGCTGCTCTTCGAGATCCACATCGACCACCACCTGGTCGGGCGCCGAACCCTCGCGCGCATCGACATCGGCCTTGGAAAAGAAGCCGAGCGCGCGAATGCGTTCCGCCGCGTCGCGAATCTCGCGCGGGTTGAACGGGTCGCCCTCGACCGTGCGGAACTGGCGCCGCACCACACGGTCCAGCGTCGTGGCGTTGCCCTCGATGTCGATCCGCTCGACGAAGACGCGCGGCCCGCGCACCACGGCGAACTCGATGTCCAGCGTCTGGGCACGGTCGTTGCGCGTCACCCGCGGCTCGACGCGGATGAAGTCGAACCCCTTCTGGATCGCCAGCCGCTCGAGCCGCTGGATCGTGCCGTCGACGCCGTTCGGCGAATAGGTCTGGCCCGGGCGGATGCGAATCTGAGAATGGAACTCGTCGATGTCGATTTCCGGCAGGTCCGAGGTCGTGGTGATCTCGCCAAAGCTGAACCTCTGGCCCTCGCGGACGTTGAAGGTGACGAAGAACGCGTCGCGCTCGCGCGCGAATTCGGGCGAGGCCGAGAGGATTTCGAAATCGACGTAGCCGCGGCTGAGGTAGAAATCGCGCAGCACCTGCTTGTCGAACTCGATCCGGTCGGCGACGAAGGTGTCGCGCTGGATGATGAGGCGCAGAAGGCCGGCCTGCTTCGATTCCAGGACGCGGCGCAGGCGCCGGTCGGAATAGTTCCGGTTGCCGACGAAGCTGATCCGCTCGACCTCGATCACGCGGCCTTCCTTGATCTCGAACACCAGGTCGACACGGTTGTTCGAGCGGCGGATGATCACCGGATCGACATTCGCGGCCAGCCGTCCGGCCTGTTCGTAGGCCTGCACGATGCGCGCGGCGTCCTGTTCGGCCAGCGAGGGCGAATAGACCCGCCGCACCTGGCTTTGCACGATCTGCGCCAGTTCCTCGTCCTTCAGCCGCCGGTTGCCCTCGAAGTTGATGCGGTTGACCGTCGGGAACTCGGTCACGCGGATCACCAGCCGGCTGCCGGCGGGTTCGAACGACACGGTCTCGAACAGGCCCGAGGCCAGCACGCGCTGGTAGGCCGCGTTCAATTCGCCCGCCGTCACCGTCTCGCCCCGGGCGATTCCTGCGTAGCTGAGGACGGTGGCAGGCTCGATCCGGGTGGCGCCCTCGATCTCGACCGAGGAGAACCGGTAGGTCTGCGCCGCCGCCGGGCTGGCGAGACCCGCATAAATCACTGAAAGAAAGAGAAAAACGAAACCGGCGACCCGCGCCGCACGGCCCATGCAATCCGCCCGTGCGCCACACTCGCCCCGCGCTTCACGTCCCATCGGTTTTGACCCCGTAACACCCAGGCATTTTTTGCCTCAGTAACGGGATTGCCAGGGCTTGTCAAAAGCCGTGCCACCCCAAGCAATGCCGTAGCGTGACAATTGCCACACCAGATGTTGTGAGCGCCGCGAACCGGGGTTATCCCCAGGGCCGGCTGTGGACTACCCCCCTTTTCGGGCCAAAGAAAAACGCCCGCCGGGGCGGGCGTCGTCCGTCTTCCGCGGGTGCCGCGCGGCTCAGAGCGACCCGATAAAGCTCGCCCCGAACAGCGACGCGCCGATCAGCCCGAGAAACAGGACCCGGTCCCAGTTCAGGTTCGCGATCAGCGACAGGCTGCTCACACCGTCTTTCAGCGTATCCATTTGCCGGACCTCGCATGAGTTGCGTCTTGGCAGGGACGCTAGGGCGCAAATCGGGCCGAAATGCGGCATTCGAGCGGGTTTTTGCGGGCGGGTTTTCGGGCGTTTTTCTACGGGCGGGCGCTATGGGCAGAAGAGGTCGTTCGACAGCGCGAAGACCATCAGCGTCAGAATCAGCGCAAGACCGACGCTCATCAGCACCTTCAGCGCCGTGTCGCTGGGCGGCCGGCCCGCCATCGCCTCGTAGGCGTGGAACACCAGGTGCCCGCCGTCCAGGACCGGGATCGGGAACAGGTTCAAAAGCCCGACCGCCGTCGACAGCACCGCGATGAACCAGATGAAGCTGGTCAGCCCCTGGCTGGCCGCCGCGCCGCTGGTCTGGGCGATTCCCACCGGGCCGCGCAGGTTGCACGAGCTGATCGCGCCCACCGCCATGTGGTAGAGCCCCGAAATCGACGAGCGCACGATAAAGAAGGTCTGGCTGACGCCATATCCCGCCGCCGCGCCGAGACCCGGCGTTTCGGTCATCGGGGTGAACAGCATGCCGCCCGAGACCCCGATCAGATAGCGGGTCTCGAAGCTGCCGTCGCGGCGCGGGATGTCGACGCTGCGGGGCGTCATCTGGGCGCTGAAGGTCTCGCCCGCGCGCCAGATTTCCAGGCTCAAGGTCCTGCCGCCAGAGCCGCCGACGATCTCGCGCAGCTCCGAGAAGGTGCTGACCTCGACGCCGTCGACCGCCACGATCACGTCGCCCGGTTCCAGCCCCGCCTCCATCGCGGCCGAACCCGAAGTGACGCCGGACACCATCGGCGGGAAGGCATGCGGCGCGGTCACCGTCAGTTCGCGCCCGTCGCGGCGCAGCGTGTAGTCCAGCGTCGCGGTTTCAGGCAGCGTGTCGAAGAAGCCTTCCAGCTCGTCGACCTTCGGCGTCGGCTGGCCGTTGATCGCGACCACCTGGTCGCCCGGCTGCAGCGCCTCGACCCCGCCCGGCGCCGGGCGCAGCTCGTCGATGGTCAGGGGATCGGCAGCGACGCCGCGGAACAACAGGATCGCCGCGAAGACCACGATCGACAGCGCAAAGTTGAACACCGGCCCCGCCGCCACCGTGGCCGCCCGCGCCCAGAGCGGCGCGCCGTGCATCGTGTGGCGCTTGGTCTCGTCGTCGAAGCCTTCGAATTCGTCGCTGGCCTTGTCGCTGACCGCGCTGGCGTCGCCCAGAAACTTGACGTAGCCCCCGAACGGCAGCGCTGCGACCTGCCAGACCGTGCCGTGCCGGTCCTCGCGCGCGTACAGCACCGGGCCGAAGCCGATCGAGAACACCTCTGCCTTGATCCCGCACCAGCGGCCGACGATGTAATGGCCGTATTCATGCACCGCCACGATGACGCTCAGCGCGATGATGAAGGCGCCGATGGTGTAAAGCGTGTTCCCGAAGGACGGGATCAGGTCGATGAGTTCCAAACCGCCTGCCTCGTTATTCTCGACTCTGGATGGGCTATTCTAGCCCATCCGGCTCTGCCTCGCGATCACCTCTGCCGCGCGGATACGGGCGAGATGGTCGATCTGGCGCACGTTATCAAGGGTAATCTGGGCCGAACCAAGGCCGGTTTCCGATGACAATTGGGTCAACACCGCCTCGACCACCCCCGTCATGGCGGTGAATCCGATCTCGCGCGCGATGAACCCGTCGAGTGCGCGTTCCTTGGCCGCGTTGAACACGGCGCCGGCCAGACCGCCGGTCTTCATCACCTCGCGCGCCAGCCGCAGCGCCGGCCAGCGCGCGTTATCGGGCGCCCGGAAGCTGAGCGAACCGATCGCGGCCAGATCCAGCCGCTCGACCGGCAAATCGCGCCGCTCGGGCCAGTTCAGCGCATAGCCGATGGCGTGGCGCATGTCCGCCGGTCCGACATGGGCCATCAGCGCCCCGTCGCGGAACCCCACCAGCGCGTGGATCAGGCTCTCGGGATGCACCAGCACCTCGACCCGCTCGGGCGCAATGCCGAAATATTCATGGGTTTCAATCAGTTCCAGTGACTTGTTGAACATGGACGCACTGTCGATCGTGATCCTTTGCCCCATGGCCCAATTCGGGTGGCTCGCGGCCTCTTCGGGTGTCGCGCGCGCCAGCGCTTCGAGCGGCCAGTCGCGGAACGCGCCCCCCGACGCGGTCAGGATGATCCGCTCGACCGCGCCGATATCCTCGCCGACCAGCGCCTGGAAGACGCCGGAATGCTCGCTGTCGACCGGCAGCACCGTGGCGCCGTGGTCGCGCGCGGTCCGCATCAGCAGGGGCCCGGCCGTCACCAGGCTTTCCTTGTTGGCCAGCGCCAGCGTGGACCCGTGTTCCAGTGCGGCCAGCCCCGGCGCCAGCCCCGCGGCGCCGACGATGGCCGACATCACCCAGTCGGCGGGCCGCGCCGCGGCCTCCAGCATCGCGGTCTCGCCCGCGGCCGCCTCTGTGCCCGACCCGGCCAGCGCCTCGCGCAGGTCGCCCAGCCGGTCCTCGTAGGCGGTCACCGCCACCGCCGCGCCCAGCTCGCGCGCATCGCGGGCCAGTTGCTCGACGTTGGCGCCGCCCGTCAAGGCGATGATTTTGAACGCTTCCCTGTCGCGCCGGATCAGGTCGATCGTGTTCTGTCCGATCGACCCCGAGGCGCCGAAGATCGAGACCCGGCGCACCATCGTCAGAGCTGGAAGTCCGGCACGTCCACGACCAGCGAGGTCAGAAGCATGAACAGCGCCGCGCCGAGGAAGCCGTCGAACCGGTCCATCAGCCCGCCATGGCCGGGCAGCAGGTTCGAACTGTCCTTGACCCCCATCTTCCGCTTGATCGCGCTTTCGGCGATGTCGCCCATCTGCGAGGCAAAGGCCAACAGCACCGAAATCCAGATCAGGTCGCGCCCGGCATCGCTGATCCCGAGGAATACCAACCCGATCACCGCCGCCGCGGCCCAGCCGCAGAGGATGCCGGCCCAGGTCTTCTTGGGGCTGACCCGCGGCCAGAACTTGCGCCCGCCGATCGTCTTTCCGCCGAAATAGCCGGCGATGTCGGTCGCCGCCACGACCAGCACCAGCCAAAACAGCCAGAGCATGCCGTGGCTGTCGCGGAACGCCATCAGCCCGTATCCCGCCAGCGCCACGCCGACCGCATAGGCCAGATAGATCGCCCGGTGCCGGGACAACAGGTAAAGCCCCACCGCCGCCGGCAGCGCCACCGAGGGCAGCGCCAGGGCCACCGGGAACTTGCGCGCGACCAGGATCGCCACGCCGGTCATCACGGCCAGCGTCACCGCCTCGACCCGCTCGTCGGGGTTGGTCATCGCGGCCAGTTCCCAGATCATCACCGCCGTGACCAGCGCCGCCAGCGCCGCGAACCAGACCCCGCCCTGCCAGATCGCCAGGCCGCCCACCGCGATCAGCACCGTGCCGGTGATCAGCCGCGGGCGCAGGTCGTCCCAGTTGCGGGCCGGCTGGGTCATGCCCGGACGGCACCGAACCGGCGGTCGCGGCCAGAGTAATTCGCCACGATGCCGGCGAAGATGTCCTTGGTGAAATCCGGCCAGAGCGTGTCGATGAATTCGTACTCGGCATAGGCCGACTGCCAGAGCAGGAAGTTCGAGATCCGCGCCTCGCCCGAGGTGCGGATCACCAGATCGGGATCGGGCAGGAAATAGGTATCCAGGTAATGCGCCAGGGTCTCTTCGTTCACCTTCTCGGGGTCGAGCCGTCCGCTGGCCACCTCGCGCGCCATGCGCCGGGTCGCGCGCGCCACCTCGTCGCGCCCGCCGTAATTCAGCGCGATGGTCAGATGCACCTTGGAATTGTCCGCGGTCAGCAGTTCCAGTTCGTCCATCAGCCGCACCAGCTTTTCATCCAGCTTGATCCGGTCGCCGATGAAGCGCACGCGCACGCCTTCCTCGAACAGCGCCCTGGCCTCGCGCGTGATATAGCGCCGGAACAGGCTCATCAGCCCGGCCACCTCGGCTTGGGTCCGCTTCCAGTTCTCGGTCGAAAAGGCGAATATCGTCAGGTACTTGACGCCGATATCGGGGCAGGCGCGCACGATCTCGCGCACCCGCCGCGCGCCGGCGTGGTGGCCAAAGAGCCGCGGCCGACCGCGGCGCTGCGCCCAGCGGCCGTTGCCGTCCATGATGATCGCAACATGGCGCGGACCCGTCTGGTTGGTCTTCTTCATCTGCTCGCTCCTCGGGCCGGACCGGCCCTACTGGTTACATGACACTGAATCTTGACGTAATCGGGGCCCTGCCCTTCCGCACCCGAAGCCGGCCCCGCCCGGCCGCTTCCGGCGCGGTGCTCATACGTGCATGATCTCTTCCTGTTTGGTCGCCAGCGCGTCGTCGACCGACTTGATGTGCTTGTCGGTCAGTTCCTGGATCTCGTCGTGCCAGAGCTTTTCCTCGTCCTCCGACATGCCGGCGGCCTTGGCCTTCTTCAGCTGATGCATCCCGTCCTGGCGCACGTTGCGGATCGCGACGCGGGCCTGTTCGGCATATTGCCCGGCGACCTTGGTCAGCTCGCGGCGGCGTTCCTCGTTCAGCTCGGGGATCGGCAGCATGATGATCGTGCCGTTGGTCTGCGGGTTGATCCCCAGACCGGATTCCATGATCGCCTTTTCGACCTTGTTGACCAGCGACTTGTCCCAGACGTTGATCGTCACCATCCGCGGTTCCGGCACGTTGATCGTGCCGACCTGGTTGATCGGCGTAACCGCGCCGTAGGCGTCGACGTTGATCGGCTCGATCATCGCGGCAGAGGCGCGCCCGGTGCGAAGCGACGCGAATTCGTGGCGCAGCGCGGTCATCGCGCCGTCCATGCGCCGGGTCAAATCCTTGATGTCGATGTCCTGAGCGTCTGACATGCCTGCTGCCCTTGGTCGCTGCGCCCGGCCCGGGCGCGAATTGGGGGTTTATACCGTCAACCGTGCACCGTTGTATAGGTGCCTTCCCCGGCGAGAATCCCCCTGAATCCCCCCGGTTCGTCCAGCGAAAACACGATGATCGGCAGGTTGTTTCCCTGCGCCAGCGCGATCGCGGTGGCGTCCATCACGCCGAGGTGCTGGGCCAGCACGTCGTCGTAGCTGATCGTCTCGTAGCGCTCGGCATCGCCGTGGCGCGCGGGGTCCTTGTCATAGACGCCGTCGACCTTGGTGCCCTTGAAGATCGCCTCGCAGCCCATCTCGCTGGCGCGCAGCGTCGCGGCGGTGTCGGTGGTGAAATAGGGGTTGCCGGTGCCCGCGGCGAAGATGCAGACGCGCTTTTTCTCCAGGTGCCGCACCGCGCGGCGGCGGATGTAGGGCTCGCAGACCTGGTCCATCGGGATCGCGCTGATCACCCGGGTAAAGACCCCCATCTGTTCCAGCGCCGACTGCATCGCCAGCGCGTTCATCACGGTCGCCAGCATCCCCATGTAGTCGGCCGTCGTGCGCTCCATCCCCTGGGCCGAGCCCTGCAGCCCGCGAAAGATGTTGCCGCCGCCGATTACCATGCAGATCTCGACCCCAAGGTCGTGCACCGACTTGATCTCCTGCGCGATGCGCTGGACCGTGGGCGGATGCAGGCCATAGCCCTGGTCGCCCATCAGCGCCTCGCCCGAGATTTTCAGCATCACGCGCTTGTATTTCGTGGTCGGCACCGCCGCCGCTGTATCGTCCATTACTGCCCCCCTATGCTCGCGGCGCAAAATGTCGGAAAAGCCCCCCATGATCAATCGCCAAGCACCGCCGCGATGCGCGATCTGCTGAAATCGCTCTCGGGCGAGCGCCCGGTGCTGATCGCGGGGCCCACCGCGTCGGGCAAATCCGCGCTGGCGCTGGAAATCGCCGGGCGCCAGGGCGGCGTGATCGTCAATGCCGACGCGCTGCAGGTTTTCGCCAACTGGCGCGTGCTGACCGCGCGCCCCGGCCCGGACGAGGAAGCCTTTGCGCCGCACCGGCTTTATGGTCACGTGCCGGGCGACGCGGCCTATTCGGTGGGCCACTGGCTGCGCGACGCCGCGCTGATCCTCAAGGGCGAGGCGCGGCCGATCATCGTCGGCGGCACCGGATTATATTTCGCGGCGCTGACCGAGGGGCTGGCCGAGATCCCGCCCGTGCCGGCGGAAATCCGCGAACGCGCCGCGGCGCGTCTCGCCGCCGAGGGCGCCGCGGCGCTGCTGGCCGAGCTGGACGCGGCGACGCTGGCGCGGATCGACCGTGCCAACCCGGTGCGCGTCCAGCGCGCCTGGGAGGTGCAGGCAGCCACCGGCCGCGGCCTCGCCTCGTGGCAGGACGAGACGCCCGCGCCATTGCTGCCGCTCGCCGCGGCGCAGCCGCTGCTGATCGAGGCCGACCGCGACTGGCTGGCGGCGCGGATCGACCGGCGCTTCGACGCGATGGTCGCGAACGGCGCGCTGGAAGAGGCGCGGCGCAACCTCGGCACCTGGGACCCGGCGCTGCCCTCGTCCAAGGCGATCGGCGCGCGCGAGCTGATCGACCACCTGCGGGGCAACCGTGACCTGAAGGACGCAGTTGCCGACGCAAAGACCGCCACACGGCAATATGCCAAAAGACAGCGCACATGGTTTCGGTCGAGAATGCGGGGATGGGCAGCGATTCTGTTGCCCTGATGCGCTGCCGCGCTTACACCTTGCGAACGAGTTTCGGGGGAACGCCCGGGAAAACCCTGTGGATAATTGTACTAGTCCAACATGAAGCAGATCTTCAGCACCAACCGTCCTGACATCAACAGCACGTTGAAAAACAAGCGTTTTCGCGTCGAGCAGCTGCCGCGGCTGTCGGCAGAGACGCGCTGGCGGACCGAGGCGATGCGATCCTACTCGCAGCCCCTGCTGATCTGGTTCACCCGCGGACAGGGCCGCATCACCGTCGCCGGCGTCACCCACGGATTCGGCCCGCACCACGCCGTCTTCCTGCCCGCGGGCACGATGCACGGCTACGAAATGCTGGGCCAGGTGTTCGGCACCGCGGTCTACTTTCCCAAGGACAGCTCGCTGACGCTGCCCGAGGCGCCGGTGCATTTCCGGTTCCGCGACGTGCAGCAGCAGGCGGAACTGACCGCGCTGATCGAGAACATCGCGCGCGAGCTGAAGAACGACCTGCCGGGCCAGGACCGGGCGCTGCTGGCGCATGCCGGGCTGTTGTCGGTCTGGCTCGACCGCGAGACCCGCGACGAGAACCTGCACGACCTGAATTCCGACGCCGCGCGGCGGCTCGCCGCGGCCTATACCTCGATGGTCGAGCGCGATTTCCGCTCGGGGCGCACGATCCACGACTATGCCCAGCAGCTTGGCGTGACACCGACGCACCTGACGCGGTCCTGCAACATCGCCTGCGGCCGCTCGGCGTCGGCGCTGCTGGCCGACCGCATCCATTTCGAGGCGCGCGAGCTTTTGTGCAACTCGCGCAGGCCGATCAAGGACATCGCCGACGAGCTGGGCTTCAGCTCGGCCGCATACTTCACGCGCGCCTTCCAGAAGCACACCGGCGCGACGCCGTCCGACTTTCGCAAGCGCGCCTAGACCGCAGGGCGCCCACGCGGCGCCGGGCGCCGATCTGCTTGCAATCCGGACCGATGTCGTTTTTCTTCAATGGGCATGTCGCTTTTGAGCCGCAATTGGGCGAAAGCGAACGTTGACGGGTCGGCCCGATCCATGCGCAATAGAGCATGGGGAGGATTGTCGCGACGCCGAACGGGATCAATGCGCCGAGGCGCAGGGTACTGGCCGCGCACCAAGTGCCATTACCCGCAGAAATTCAACGTCTTACAGGGAGAAGATGATGACGTTACATACCGAAACCCGGACGGTCCATCCGGCCGCCCGCATGTACGCAGAGGAGTACAGGGCGGGCCTGATGGACCGCCGCGAATTCCTGACGCGTGCGACCTCGCTCGGCGTGGCCGCGGGCGCCGCCTACGGGCTGATCGGCCTGAACCAGCCGGCGCGCGCCGCCGCCCATGCCCAGCAGGGCGGCACGCTGCGCGTGCAGATGAGCGTGCGCGAACTGAAGGACACCCGCTCCTACGACTGGTCCGAAATGGGCAACCAGACGCGCGGCACGCTGGAATATCTGGTGCAGTACAATTCCGACGGCACCTTCCAGGGCATGCTGCTTGAAAGCTGGGAGATCAACGAGGACGCCACCGAGTACACGCTGAACGTCCGCCAGGGCGCGAAGTGGAACAACGGCGACGACTTCACCGCCGATGACGTGGCGCGCAACATCGCACGCTGGTGCGAGAAGGACGTCGAGGGCAACTCGATGGCCGGCCGCATGGGCACGCTGGTCGATCCTGATACCAACAAGGCGCTCGAAGGCTCGATCGAAGTGGCCGACAGCCACACCGTGAAGCTTCACCTGCCCGCGCCCGACATCTCGCTGATCGCGGGCATGTCGGACTATCCGGCGGCGATCGTCCATGCGTCCTATGATCCCGCCGACACCGCGAACGCCATCGGCACCGGTCCGTACCTGCTGGAAGAGCTCGAGGTCGGCGTCAAGGCGACGCTGGTGCGCAACGCCGACCACGCCTGGTGGGGCACCGAGGTCTATGGCGGGCCCTATCTCGACCGGATCGAGTATATCGACTACGGCACCGACCCGTCGGCCTGGCTGGCGGCGCTCGAATCCGAAGAGGTCGACATGCTGCACGAGTCGGTGGGCGAGTTCATTGACGTGATGGACGGCCTCGGCTTCGTGAAGTCCGAAGTGGTGACCATGAGCACCCTCGTGATCCGTCCGAACCAGGTCGCCGAGGCCGGCGGCGCCAAGCCCTACGCCGACAAACGCGTCCGCAAGGCGCTGCAGATGGCGGTGGACAACAACGTGCTGCTGGAACTCGGCTATGGCAACCGCGGCGCCGTCGCGCAGAACCACCACGCCGGCCCGAAGCACCCGGAATACGCCGATATCGGCGATCCGGTCTACGACCCGGCCGGCGCGAAGGCCCTGATGGAAGAGGCCGGCATGGCCGACTACGAGCACGAGATCTTCTCGATCGACGACGACTGGCGGCGCAACACCACCGACGCGGTGGCCGCCCAGCTTCGCGATGCCGGCATCAAGGTGAAGCGTACGATCCTGCCGGGCTCGACCTTCTGGAACGACTGGACGAAGTACCCGTTCTCGTCGACGAACTGGAACCACCGCCCGCTCGCCGTGCAGATCTGGGCCCTGGCCTACAAGTCCGGCGAGGCGTGGAACGAGTTCGGCTGGTCGAACTCGGACTTCGACGCGCTGCTGGCCCAGGCGCTTTCGGTGGCCGATGCCGCCAAGCGCAGCGAGGTCGCCGCCAAGATGGAGGCGCTGATCCAGGAAGAGGGCGTGACGATCCAGCCCTACTGGCGTTCGCTCTACCGCCACTACCGCGAGGGCCTGGTGGGCGCCGACCAGCACATCGCCTTCGAGCACCACCACTACATGTGGGGTCTCGCCGCCTGATTGCGGACCAAGCCGCGCCGCGTCCCCGCCACGGGGGCGCGGCGTCACACCGGGACGGGCCGCGGCCGAGGCCGCCGCGCCAGACGCCGCAAAGGCGCATGATCCGCCCCGAAACCGACAGGGGACGCCATGCTTCGCTTCATTCTGCGCAGGATCGGGGTCATGATACTGACCGCGCTCTGCCTGACCTTCGTCGTGTTCTTCCTGACGAACCTCTACCCCAACCTCGAAAAGCTCTCGAAGACCCAGGGCGACATGCGGATGTCGGACGAACAGGTCCAGTTCTGGCTGCAGAACCGGGGCTACGACCGCAACGTCTTCGTGAAATACGGCGAGTGGCTGGGCGTCCTGCCCGGCTACGTGATCGAGGGCAACGACGGCGAGGTCCGCGCGAAATGCGCCAAGCCGGGAATCGCGATCGAGGACGCTCCGCGGTTCTGCGGCGTTTTGCAGGGCGACTGGGGCTGGTCGACGCGGTTCCGCGAGAACGTCTCGGGAATCGTGTTCAAGCGCCTCGGGCTGACCGGCTGGCTGATGCTGGCGGTGATGTGCGTGATGGTGCCCGGCGCGCTGATCATCGGCGTGCTGGCGGGCATGCGCGAGGGCAGCCGGATGGACCGTACCCTGTCCACCGTCTCGATCACCACGACGGCGACACCGGAATACGTCTCGGGCGTGATCTTCATCGCGGTCTTCGCCTCGTCCACCGTGGGGCTGAAATGGTTCAAGGGCACCGCGACGACCGCGATGGACGATATCACCTGGGAAAACTTCACCCTGCCGGTCCTGACCATCGCGCTGTACGGCATGGGCTATATCGCGCGGATGACCCGGGCGAGCATGGCCGAGGTGATGACCGCGCAATACATCCGCACCGCGCGGCTGAAGGGCGTGAGCTTTACCAACATCGTGATGAAGCACGCGCTGAGGAACGCGCTGATCGCACCGTTCACGGTGATCATGCTGCAGTTCCCCTGGCTCTTGAACGGCGTGGTGATCGTGGAATCGCTGTTCAACTACAAGGGCTTCGGATGGACGCTGGTCGAAGCGGCCGGCAACAACGACATCGAGCTTCTGCTGGGGGTCTCGGTGGTCTCGGTGATCGTGGTTCTGACGACGCAGCTGATCTCGGATATCGGCTATGTCTACCTGAACCCGCGGATCAGGATTTCGTAGGGGAGCGCGCAGATGGTTGACCAACTTACCTGGACCGGCGCGCTCGGCACCGTCCTCAATCCGCTGCTGGTCATCGCCGCCATCGCGTTCGCGGTCGCGCTGGTCGCGCAATTCGTCGCCGGCATCGTCTATGCCGGCCAGCGCGTGCAGATCGCGCCCGACGGCACCGCGGTGACGCCCGGGATGCAGGGCCTGGCCAACCGGGCGGCAAAATACACGTTCCTGGCGCTGGTGGCGATCGTGCTGGCCTATCTGCTGGCGGGCATGGCCCTGGCCGACCGCGGCGCCGGCATCATCGGCGCGGTGTCGGCGCAACTGGCGCCGGTCTGGATCGCGCTGGCGATCACCTTCGCGGCCTCGATCACCTTCAAGCGCAGGCTCGGGCTTTACGGCCAGCTGTTCGACAGCGTGATCGGCATGGTCGGCTTCGCGCTGGTGGCGTTCTGGTTCTACACCGCGCTTTTCACCGGGGTTCTCGACCTGATCGCGACGCATGACCCGCTGACCCAGGTCTCTGGGATGAAGAACAAGGTGCCCGGAACCCCGCTCGCCGGCGCGGAAGAGGGCGATTTCGCCTGGTATCTGCTGGGCGGCGACAACCTGGCGCGCGACGTGTTCAGCCGCGTGGTCAAGGGCTCGACCATCGTCATGGCGATCGCGCCGCTGGCGACGCTCTTCGCGTTCATGGTGGGGATCACGTTGGGCCTGCCGGCGGGATATTACGGCGGGCGGCTCGACACGGTGCTGTCGTTCCTGGCGAACCTGATCCTGGCCTTCCCGGTGATCCTGCTGTTCTACCTGCTGGTGACGCCGGAAATCGTGGCGACGGGCATCCCGGCCTACATGGCGGCGGTGCTGTTCGTCTTTCCGCTGGTCTTCCTCGCGGTGCTTCTGAACTCGCGCTACCACACCCAGCCCAAGGTCCGCACGCCCGTGCTGGCGCTGGTGATGGCGGTGGGCTTCTGGCTTTACGCCTCGCTGGTCAGCGAGTGGGACCGCGCTACCTGGGTCGACGTCTGGCCGGCCTGGATGGATCTGTTCGACGTCCCCGGCGGGGTGCTGGTGGTCTTCGTCTCGGTGGTCTTCGTCAACTCGCCCACCGTGTTCCGGATCGTCCGGGGCCTGGCGCTGGACATCAAGACCCGCGACTACGTGGCCGCCGCCCAGACCCGGGGCGAGGGACCGTGGTACATCATGCTGTGGGAAATCCTGCCCAACGCGCGCGGGCCGCTGATCGTCGATTTCTGCCTGCGCGTCGGCTACACCACGATCCTGCTAGGAACGCTCGGCTTCTTCGGCCTCGGCCTGCCGCCGGAAAGCCCGGACTGGGGTTCGACGATCAACGAGGGGCGCAAGCTGTTGTCGATCTACCTGCACCCCGCCCTGCCCCCGGCGCT
Source organism: Rhodobacter sp. (assembly GCA_041627895.1). Classification (GTDB taxonomy): domain Bacteria; phylum Pseudomonadota; class Alphaproteobacteria; order Rhodobacterales; family Rhodobacteraceae; genus JBFKQC01. Next base: position 31,167 of record JBFKQC010000006.1, on the reverse strand, counting down.
GGCGCTTCTCAGCCTCGTCCTGGGGCTGAACCTGCTGGCCGACGGGCTGCGCGAGGAAAGCCTGAGAGACTGACCTGCCGCCCCGGGGCCGCGGTCCCGGGGCGCATTCGTTAACAACACCGGACGCCATGCGGCACCTACGCAATACCGACGTGATACATACGTAATACCGACGTTGGAATCCGGCCCGACAGGAGAGTGGTTAATGGCCAAATGGGACCATGACGGACCGATCCTCGAAATCGACAAGCTGTCGATTTCCTTCTTCACCCGGCTTCGCGAAATCCCCGCCGTGATGGACTTCTCCTGCGTCGTCCAGCCGGGCGAGGCGATGGGGCTCGTCGGCGAATCGGGCTGCGGCAAGTCCACCGTGGCACTTGGCGTCATGCAGGATCTCGGCGTCAACGGCCGGATCGTCGGCGGCACAATCAAGTTCAAGGGCCGCGATCTTTCCGAGATGACCGAAGAGGAGCTGCGCGACGTCCGGGGCAATGAGATTGCCATGATCTACCAGGAACCCATGGCGTCGCTGAACCCGGCGATGCGGATCGGCAAGCAGTTGATGGAAGTGCCGATGATCCACGAGGGCCTGGGCGAAAGGGAGGCCTACGCACGCGCGCTCGAAGTGGTCACCGACGTCAAGCTGCCCGATCCGGAACGTATCCTGAAAAGCTTTCCGCACCAGCTTTCGGGCGGCCAGCAGCAGCGCATCGTGATCGCCATGGCGCTGATGTCGAAGCCCAGCCTGCTGATCCTGGACGAGCCCACCACCGCGCTCGACGTCACGGTCGAGGCGGCCGTGGTCGAACTGGTCAAGGAGCTTGGCCGCAAATACGGCACGTCCATGCTTTTCATCAGTCACAACCTGGGGCTGGTGCTGGAAACCTGTGACCGAATTTGCGTGATGTATTCCGGCGAGGCGGTCGAGACCGGCAGCATCGGCGACGTCTTCGACAAGATGCAGCACCCCTACACGCAGGCGCTGTTCCGGTCGATCCCGCTGCCCGGGGCCGACAAGAACAGCCGCCCTCTGGTGGCGATCCCCGGCAACTTCCCCCTGCCCCACGAACGTCCGCCCGGCTGCAATTTCGGCCCGCGCTGCGACTATTTCGCCGACGGCGTCTGCAACACCGGCGACGTCAAGATGGTGCCGATCAAGGGTGACGACCGGCACGAAAGCCGCTGCCGCCGGATCGACGAGATCGACTGGCACGCGCCGATCGTCGCCGCCGAGACCCACGCCAGGACCGAACCCGGCAATGTCGTGCTGAAGATGGACAACCTCAAGAAATACTACGAGGTCGCGGCCAATGCGCTGTTTGGCGGCGGGTCCAAGAAGGTGGTCAAGGCGAACGAGACGCTCAGCTTCGAGGCCCGCGAATCCGAGACGCTGGCCATCGTCGGCGAGTCGGGCTGCGGCAAGTCGACCTTTGCCAAGGTGCTGATGGGGCTGGAAACCGCGACCGACGGGCAGATCCTTCTGGACAACCGCAACATCGAGCAGATCCCCATCGAAGAGCGCGACACCAAGACGGTGTCGTCGGTGCAGATGGTGTTCCAGAACCCGTTCGACACGCTGAACCCATCGATGACGGTCGGGCGCCAGATCATGCGCGCGCTGGAAATCTTCGGCATCGGCGAGACCGAGGGACAGCGGCGCCGGAAGATGCTGGAACTGCTCGATCTGGTGAAACTTCCGCGCGAGTTCGCCGAACGCATGCCGCGCCAGCTTTCGGGCGGGCAGAAACAGCGTGTCGGCATCGCCCGCGCCTTCGCCGGCGGCGCGCGGATCGTGGTGGCGGACGAGCCGGTTTCGGCGCTGGACGTCTCGGTTCAGGCCGCGGTGACGGACCTGCTGATGGAAATCCAGCGCACCGAGAAGACGACGCTGCTGTTCATCTCGCACGATTTGTCGATCGTGCGCTATTTGTCCGACCGGGTGATGGTGATGTATCTCGGGCACGTGGTCGAACTGGGCTCGACCGACCAGGTCTTCGCGCCGCCCTACCACCCCTATACCGAGGCGCTCCTGTCCGCCGTGCCGATCGCCGACACCCATGTCGAGAAGAAGCACATCGTGCTCGAGGGCGACATCCCCTCGGCGATGAATCCGCCGCCGGGCTGCCCGTTCCAGACCCGCTGCAGCTGGAAGGACAAGGTGCCCGGCAATCTTTGCGAAAAGGAGGTGCCGGAACAGCGGGTCATGGCCGAGGGCCACACGATCAAGTGCCACCTGTCGGCCGAAGCCTTCGCCGAGATGGAGCCGGTGATCAAGATCGCGGCGGAGTGAACGAGGCTCTACGGGGCGGCCCGGAAGGCGCCTGGCCCCGCTCGTCCTGACCTGCGCGCCGTTTGCGCCACCGGGGATTCCAACTATGGTGGCGGGCAATTTGCCAAAGGAGCCCATTGCCATGTCCGCCGATTTCCCCGCCCACATCGACCGTCTGACCGAAAACTATACCGCCGCCTGGAACTCGGGCGACCCGGATCAGGTGGCCGCCTTCTTCGCCGAGGACGGGGCAATCGTCATCAACCGCGGCGACCCGCATCAGGGCCGCGCCGCCATCTCGGCCATGGCCGCGGGATTTCACACCGCCGTACCCGACCTGAAACTGACCCGCGACAGGGTTCGCGCCGCAGGCGACCATGTCGCCTACTTCTGGACATTCACAGGTCACGACGCCGAAACCGGCAAGCCGCTGTCCGTCAGCGGATGGGAAGAATGGGACCTGGACGAAGACGGCAAGGTCCGCGCCTCGCGCGGCTGGTTCGACGCCGACGACTACGCCCGCCAGATCGCGGGCGGCTGATGCGGCACTCGCAACCGGCCTGGAATCTGCAGCCGCGTGCACGATGATCCATACCGGCCATTTGCGATGACTTACCCGTTCGATCTCGGGACCTATTCCCGCCCCGTCTCGGCCGATGCGCAGGCCCAGACATGGTTCGACCGCGGGCTGGTCTGGCTGTTCGGCTACAACCACGACGAAGCGATCGCCTGTTTCAAGCGCGCGGTCGCCGCCGATCCGGGCTGCGCGCTTGCGCATTGGGGCGTGGCCTATGCGCTGGGGCCGAACTACAACAAGCCCTGGGACGTCTTCACCGAGGACGAGAAGGCGCCGGTGCTGAACGGCGCCCATGCGGCGCTGGCCGCCGGGCTGGCGCTGCCGGGGCTGGGCGATCCGGACCGCGCGCTGCTCGAGGCGCTCGCCGCGCGCTATCCCGACGATCCCACGGTCGAGGAATACGACCCCTGGACGGACGCCTTCGCCGAGGCCATGCGGCAGGTCTTTCTGCGGTTCCCCGACGATCTGGATATCGCCTTCGTCTTTGCCGAGGCGCTGATGAACCGCACGCCCTGGCAGCTTTGGGACCTGGCCAGCGGCCAGCCCAACCCCGACGCCTCGACCGGCGAGGCGCGCGCGGTGCTGGAGCGGTGCTTTGCGGAAATCCCCGGGGCCTGGGATCATCCGGGCCTGTTGCACATGTATATCCACCTGATGGAAATGTCGCCCACGCCCGAGGCGGCGCTGCGCCACGGCGACCGGCTGACCGGGCTGGTGCCGGATGCCGGGCATCTGGTGCACATGGCGACGCATATCGACGTGCTGTGCGGCGATTATCAGAACGTGGTGTCGCGCAACCTCGCGGCGGCCGAGGTGGACAAGAAGTTCAAGGCCCATGCGGGCGGCGCGAATTTCTATGCGCTCTACCGAATCCACAACCTGCATTTCGCGCTTTACGGCGCGATGTTCCTGGCCCAGCCCTCGGTGGCGCTGGCCGCGGCGGACCGGCTGCGCGCCGAGGTGCCGGACGAGGTGGTGCGGGTCTATCCCGACCTGTTCGAGACCTTCGTCGCCTCGCGCCCGCATGTCCTGATCCGGTTCGGCATGTGGGAGGCCATCCTGCGCGAGCCGATCCCCGGGGACACCGCGCTATATGCCGTCACGCAGGCGCTGATCCTCTATGCCCGCGCCGTGGCGCTGGCCAATCTCGGCCGTGCGCCCGAGGCCGAGGCGGAACGCGCCCGCTTCGAGGCGGCTTTCGCCGCGATCCCCGACACGCGCTATCTGTTCCAGAACAAGGCCCGCGACGTGCTGGCCGTGGCGCAGGCGATGATGCGGGGAGAACTGGCCTACAAGGCCGGGCGCCGGGCCGAGGGGCTGGCGCATCTGCGCGAGGCGGTGCGGCTCGACGACGGGCTGATGTACGAGGAACCCTGGGCCTGGCCGCAGCCCGCCCGCCATGCGCTCGGCGCGCTGCTGCTGGACGCGGGCGAGTGGGACGAGGCCGAGGCGGTCTATCGCGCCGATCTGGGGCTGGACCCGACGCTGCCGCGCGCCCTGCAGAACCCGCGGAACGTCTGGGCGCTGCACGGGCTGCACGAATGCCTGGCGCGTCGCGGCGAAAGCGTCGAGGTGCTGCATATCCGCCGCCAGCTCGACCAGGCGCTGGCCCGGGCCGAGGTGCCGATCCGCGCGAGCTGTTATTGCCGCGGCGGGGCGGCCTGACGCGTCGGCGGGCACGAAACCGCGATCCCGGCCGGTTCGCGCCATGACGGACAGGGAATGCGCAGAAATTGCAGGCCGGCACCGGCGCAGGCGCCGCACGGCCGCGGTCAAGGCAAACTCCGGCGAAGCATCGCGAAATCGCGCCCGGAAAACAGGATGCAGCGCAGTCCGTGAACCGAAGATCGCGGAATGGGCTCTAGCTGCCCCAGATGATCCGCACGTAGTTGCGGGTCTCCTTGTAGGGCGGCACGCCGTCGTATTTCTCCACCGCCTCGGGCCCGGCATTGTAGGCCGCAAGCGCCAGGCGCCAGGATCGGAAGCGGTCGTATTGCTGGCGCAGATAGCGCGCGCCGCCGTCGAGGTTCTGGTACGGATCGTTCCGGTCCACACCCAGCACGCGCGCCGTGGCGGGCATGAGCTGTGCCAGCCCATAGGCGCCCTTGTGCGACTTCGCCGTCGCGCTCCAGCCGCTTTCCTGCTGCACCAGGCGCAGGAACAGATCCTCGGGCACGCCGTAGCGCCGCGCCGCCTGGCGCGCCATCGCCAGGTAGGGGCCGTTGTACTTGCCGCGATAGCTGGGCGAACCACCCTGCCCCGGCAACTCGAACTTGCGCGGCTGCAGCCGGACAGAGGCGGCGTATTGCGTCGCCGCGCGGGTGTCCAGCACGCTGGTCTGCGACCGGAACAGCCCGGCGCGGTTCTTCGACGAGAACTGCAGCCCGTCGGCAAAAGCGGATCCGGACGCGCATAGCGCCGCCGCCGCAACCGCGATCCGTACGGGAAACCTCATCGCCACCGCCCCTCTTCGTGGCCGCGGACTATAGTGAAATCTCGTCGGGGGGCCACCCCTTTCGCACCGCGCGCCGCCCGATGGGCAAAGCCTTGCCGGCAGATTAACCTTTCCTTCACCCTGCTCGAGTGGTGTAACCGGGGACGGAAGAAAATCGGATTCGATGGAGGCAGAGATGGCGGGTTCGGTCAACAAGGTGATCCTGGTGGGCAATCTCGGCCGCGACCCCGAGGTGCGCACGTTCCAGAACGGCGGCAAGGTCTGCAACTTGCGCGTGGCGACCTCCGAGACCTGGAAGGACCGCAACACCGGCGAGCGGCGCGAGCGGACCGAGTGGCATTCGGTGGCGATCTTCTCGGAGCCGCTGGCCCGCACCGCCGAGCAATACCTGCGCAAGGGCTCGAAGGTCTATCTGGAAGGCCAGCTCGAGACCCGCAAATGGCAGGACCAGTCTGGCCAGGACCGCTATTCCACCGAGGTGGTTCTGCGTCCCTACAACTCGACGATGGTGATGCTCGACGGACGCAGCGGCAGCGGCGACCAGGGCGGCTATTCCGACGACCGCTCGGGCGGCTATGGCGGCAACGACCGGGGCGGCAGCTTCGGCGGCCCGGCGCCCGCGGGCGACATCGACGACGAGATTCCGTTCTAGATCGCATTCCGCGATCTGCAATTCGCGGAATGCGTCCTATCCTGTGTTCCTGGCGCAATTTCGCGACGCTTCGCCGGATCGGCTTCGCTGGAAATTGCTCTGGAGGCGCGGCAAAATCCCTCTGGCGGTTCAATTGGCGCCGCGGCTGATTACATAGGCCGCGGAACGCATCGTTCAGCGAGGGGGCGCGATGTCCTGGTCTTATCCGGTCGGCCGGCTGTTCGGATCCGAGCTTCGGGTCCATGCGACCTTTCTGCTGCTGCTCGCATGGGTCGGCATCTCGGCCTGGACGGCCGAAGGCCCCGGCGCGGCGGTGGGCAGCGTGCTGTTCATCCTCGCGCTTTTCGCCTGCGTGGTCGCGCACGAGTTCGGCCACGCGCTGATGGCGCGGCGTTACGGCATCCGCACCCCGCGCATCACGCTTCTTCCGATCGGCGGCGTCGCCCAGCTGGAACGCCTGCCGACCGATCCGCGCCAGGAAATCGCCGTGGCGCTGGCCGGCCCGCTGGTCAACGTGGTGATCTTCGTGGTCATCGCGCTACTCGGCGGGGTGGCGCCGGGCATGGCAGAGCTGGAAACGCTTGACGGCTCGATCACCGATTTCACCACGCAGCTTGCGGCGGTGAACCTGTTCCTCGCGGTCTTCAACCTGATCCCGGCCTTTCCGATGGACGGCGGGCGGGTGCTGCGCGCGCTTCTGGCGATCTGGATGGACCGCGCGCGGGCGACACAGGTCGCGGCGGGGCTCGGCCAGGCGGTCGCGGTGGCGTTCGCGCTGTTCGGGCTGCTGTCGGGCAACCTGATCCTCATGCTGATCGCGCTTTTCGTCTTCGCCGCCGCCACGGCCGAAAGCGCGCACGAGCAGTTGCGCGCGGTGGCACAGGACCTGCGCGCGCGCGACGCGATGATCACCCAGTTCACGACGCTCGCGCCGGGCGACGGTCTGATGGCGATGTCCGCCGGCCTTCTGCGCACGACCCAGCACGAGTTTCCCGTCGTCGATGCCTCAGGCGCGCTTCTGGGGTTCGTCACGCGCGACGCGATCTTTCAGGCCGCCGCGGGCGACGGGCGCGTTATCGCCGCCGACGTGATGGCGCGCCAGATCAGCTCGGTTCCGCTCGAGGCGCCGCTGATCGGGGTGCTGGACGAGTTGGGCGAGGCCGAACACCCCGCGGTGGCGGTCACCGACCGGGGCGGTAATTTCCTGGGCTACATCACGCGCGAGAACATCGGCGAGCTGATGGTCCTGGAACGCCAGCGCGCGGCGCGGGGCTAACGCCCGGCGAGCGCATCGCGCAGGACGCCGCGGACCACGTCGGTCGGCACGTCGTCGGCGACGAAGGCCTGGCCGATACCACGCGCCAGGATGAACCGCAGGCGGCCGTCGATCACCTTCTTGTCCTGCGCCATCAGCGCCAGCAGCCCCCCGGCATCCGGCAGATCGCCTTGTATCTCGGACACGTCGCGCTTCATCCCCATCCCAGCCAGGTGCGCACGTACCCGGCTGGGCGCCTCCTGCGCGCACAGCCCGAGCCGCGCCGAGGTCTCGAATGCCAGCGCACAGCCGATCGCCACCCCCTCGCCGTGCAGCAGGCGGTCGGAGTATCCCGTCGCGGCCTCCAGCGCGTGGCCGAAGGTGTGGCCGAGGTTCAAAAGCGCGCGGTCGCCCTGTTCGGTCTCGTCGCGGGCGACGATCGCGGCCTTCATCTCGACTGACCGCCGCACCGCCTCGATCCGCAGCGCCACGTCGCCCGCGGCCAGCGCCGGCCCGTGGCGTTCCAGCCATTCGAAGAACGCGACATCGCCGAGAAGCCCGTATTTCACCACCTCGCCGTAGCCCGCCAGAAAGTCGCGCGGCGCCAGTGTGCCCAGCACGCCGATATCGGCGAGGACAAGCGAAGGCTGGTGAAACGCGCCGATCAGGTTCTTGCCATGGGCCGAGTTGATCCCGGTCTTGCCGCCGACCGAACTGTCGACCTGCGCCAGAAGCGTCGTCGGCACCTGCACGAAGCGCACGCCGCGCCTTAGCACTGCCGCGGCGAACCCCGCCAGATCGCCGATCACCCCGCCGCCGAAGGCGACGATCACATCGCGCCGCTCGACCTTCTGCTCTAGCAGCCACTCAACCGCCCGGCTGAAATGCGGCCAGCTTTTCGTCGCCTCGCCGGCGGGCAGGGCCAACGTGGCGTTGTCGATCCCTTCGGCGGCAAGCCCGGCCTCGAGCGCGCCGAGGTGCCGGGCGGCGACGGTCTCGTCGGTCAGGATCGCCACCCGCGGCCGCGTCAGAAGCGGCGCGATCTCGGCGCCGGCCCGCGCGATCAGCCCCTCGCCGATCCGCACCTCGTAGGACCGCGCGCCCAGATCGACCGGAACCGTCACGCTCATCCGCATTCCTCCAGAACGTCCGGGCGCGTCAGCAGTGCCCCGATCACCTGCCGCGCCATCTCTTCGATGGAATACTCGGCCCGCGCATCCACCGCCAGTTCGGCCAGCGCGTAGACCGGGTTGCGCTGCTCGCAGAGCGATTTCAGCGTGGCATAGGGGTCGGCGGTCCGCAAAAGCGGGCGGGTGTTCTTGTGCCGGACCCGCGACCAGAGCAGGTCGAGCTCGGCGCGCAGCCACAGCGCGATGCCCATATCCGAGATGATCCGCCGGTTCTCGGGGTTCATGAACGCGCCGCCGCCGGTCGAGAGGATGCCGCGTTCCGATTCCAGCAGCCGGGTGATCACCTGGGTCTCTTTCTGGCGAAAGAACCTCTCGCCGTCGCGCTCGAATATCTCGGCGATCGACATGTTCGCGGCGCGCACGATTTCGGCGTCGCTGTCCAGGAACGGCACGCCGAGGATACGCGACAGCGCGGTCCCGACCGCCGTCTTGCCCGATCCCATCATGCCGACCAGCACGACCGTCCTTTTCAAGTTGTATCGCGCCACCGGCACGGACCCGCCGAAATTTCCCTCGGAACTCAATGGCGGCTGCGCGCCGGAAATGCCATATATAATTACGGCCCGAGGCAAGGGCATGAGAGAAACAGGCATTTCGAGAACACAGAGGCGAGCCCGATGCTCACGATACTCAAGCTGATCTTCATCCTGGTGATCGTGGGGGGCATCGGGCTGGTGGGATTTGCCTATCTGGGCGATCTCTCGCCCGACAGGACCGAAGTCGTGGCGCCGGTGACGCTCGATGCGAAATAGCCTGACCGCCGCCGCGCTGCTCCTGCTGGCCCCTGGATGGCCGGCCGAAGCGCAGGCGCCGCTCTCGGCCATCGACTGGCTGAGCGAGAGCGTGACGACACCGGCGGCGGGCCCGTTCCCCGCGCCCGGCGAACATCCGGTGAGCGGCGGGACCACCCCCGAGGTGATCGAGGTGACGCCCCTCGATCAGGCCACGGCCGACGCGGTGGGGCTGTTGCCGGTCAACGTCACCGGGCTGCCCCGCGATCTCTGGGGGCCGACGCCCAGCGGCGAACTGGCCCGCCTGATCCAGAACCTGACCACCGGCCTGCTGCCCGCGGTGCAGGAGTTGCTGTTCACCGTTCTTCTGGCAGAGCTCGACCCGCCCGCCGACAGCGACCCGGCCAGCGCGCTGTTCCTGGCGCGGATCGACGCGCTTCTGGCGCTCGGCGCGGTCGACCCGGCGCAGGCGCTGCTGGAGCGTGCCGGCCCGGACGACCCCGAGACCTTTCGCCGCTGGTTCGACGCCAGCCTGCTGACCGGCACCGAGGACCGCGCCTGCGCGCGGCTGCGCGCCTCGCCCGACCTGTCGCCGAAACTGCCGGCGCGGATCTTCTGCCTGGCGCGCGGCGGCGACTGGAACGCGGCGGCGCTGACGCTGGAGACCGGGCGTGCGCTGGGCGAGATGACGGCCGCCGAGGACGCGCTGCTGACCCGGTTCCTGGATGCCGAGATCTTCGAGGGCGCGCCGCCCCTGCCTCCGCCGGCACGGCCGAGCCCGCTGAAGTTCCGCCTTTACGAGGCGATCGGCGAGCCCCTGCCGACGACGACGCTGCCCCTGGCCTTCGCCCAGGCGGACCTGCGGTCGAATACCGGCTGGAAGGCGCAGATCGAGGCGGCCGAGCGGCTGGCGCGCAGCGGCGCGGTCGACGAGAACCTGCTGCTGGGGCTTTACACGGAACGCCTGCCCGCCGCCTCGGGCGGGGTCTGGGACCGGGTCGAGGCGGTGCAGCGGCTCGACCTCGCGCTGACCGGGGGCGATCCGGCGCGGGTGGCGGCGACGCTGCCGGGCGCCTGGTTTGCGATGCGGCGCACCGGGCTCGAGGCGGTGTTCGCCCGCGCCTACGCGCCGCGGCTCGCCGAGGTGCCGCTGGCCGGCGAGGCCGCGGCGCTGGGGTTTCGCGTGGCGCTGCTCGGCCCCGGCTACGAGACCGCCGCGCAGAACCGCGCGCCCGCCGACGCCACCGAGCGGTTCCTTAAGGCGCTGGCACGCGGCGATCTGGCCGGCACCGTTCCGCCCGACGACACCGCGCGTGCCATTGCCGAGGGGTTCCGGTCGTCCGAACCGCCCGAGGCGCTGGCCGCGCTGGTCGGGCGGCGCGAACTGGGCGCCGCGATCCTGAGGGCGATGGCGATGCTCGGCGAAGGGGCCGAGGGCGACCCGCGCAAGCTGGCCGATGCGATCGCGCTGTTCCGCGCGCTGGGGCTCGAAGACGCCGCGCGCCGCGCCGCGCTGCAGGTGATGATCCTGGACCGGCAGGAATGACGCGGCACTGGATACAGGCGTTTCTCGAGGCCCAGGCGGCGGAACTCGATGCCGCGCGGAACACCCAGCTGGCCTATGCCCGCGATCTCGGCGACTTCGCCGATTGGCTGGGCGGGCGCGGCGGCGCGCTCGACACCGCGTCGCGCGCCGATGTCGAGGGCTATCTGGTGCATTGCGACGCGCAGGGACTGGCGAAAAGCACCCGCGCGCGGCGGCTCTCGGCGATCAGGCAGCTCTACCGCTTCGCCTTCGACGAAGGCTGGCGCAGCGACAACCCTGCGATCCAGATCAAGGGACCAGGGCGCGACCGCAGGCTGCCCAAGACCCTGAGCGTCGACGAGGTCGACCGGCTGCTGTCGGCGGCGCGCGAACACGGCCGGACAAAGACCGACCGGCTGCGCAACACCTGCCTGATGGAACTGCTCTATGCCACGGGGATGCGGGTCAGCGAACTGGTCTCGCTGCCGGTCGCGGCGGCGCGCGGCGATCCGCGCATGCTGCTGATCCGGGGCAAGGGCGGCAAGGAGCGCATGGTGCCGCTCTCGCCGCCGGCCCGCGCGGCGCTCGCAGCCTGGCTGCGCGCCCATGACGCGGCCGAGGACGAGGCGCGCGCGAAAGGCAAGCCGCCCTCGCGGCATCTCTTCGCCTCGCGCGGCAAGTCCGGGCACCTGACGCGGCACCGCTTCTACATGCTGATCAAGGAACTCGCCGTCGCCGGCGGCGTTCCGCCCGCCAAGGTCACGCCGCACACCCTGCGCCATGCCTTCGCCACGCATCTTCTGGCCAATGGCGCCGATCTGCGCTCGATCCAGACGCTGCTCGGGCATGCCGACGTCTCGACCACTGAGATCTATACCCACGTGCTGGACGAGCGGCTGAAGGACCTGGTGCTGGCGCATCACCCGCTGGCCAGGGACGGCTGAGCGCCGCTTCAGCGCCGCAATTCCACCGGCAGCACGTCCTCGCTGGGCCAGATGCCGGTCCGCAGCGTCCGGTGATAGCCCTGCACCAGCCCCGCCGCCTGCATCGCCGCGACCGCCCCGGCGACGTCGTAGGCGAGCCGGTGAAACACGACGCCGCGCTCGCCCAGCACCGCATAGCGGGTTTCCGCCCGCCCGTCATGCGGCGGCAGGCCGATCGCGCCAGCGTTCACCCAGGTGACGCCCGCCACCTCGCGCGCGAAGGCGATGCCGGAATGCCCCGCCATCACCATGTCGACCGGCCCGACCTCGGCCGTGATCCGCGCGATCTCGGCGGTGAACAGCGCCTCGTCCGACGACGGCCAGACATAGCGGGCGATATCGCTCGCCCCGCCATGCAGCGCGACACAGCGCCGCCCGGCATGGGCAAAGGTGATCCAGTCCGGCAACCCGGCCATCCAGGCGCGCGCTTCCGCCCCGATCGCGGCGTCGGCATGGGCGAACCACGCGGTCGACAGCCGGTCGCAGACGCTGCCCTCGGCAAAGCCGCAGGCGCAATCCAACGCGCCGGCGGCAAGCTGCCGCTCGCAGTTTCCCGCCAGCACCGCACAGCCGAAGCCGCGCACCGCCGCGACCGTTTCGGCCGGCGAACCGCAATAGGCCACGATGTCCCCGGTGCAGATCGCATTCCCCGGGCCGATCCCGTGCCCCCGGGCGGCGGCGATCAGCGCGTCGGTCGCCTGCCGGTTCGAACACGGCCCGCCGAAGACCAGCACGTCGCCGGCCAGCTTGCCCAGGTCCGCGATGTGCATCGCTCGGTCCTTCCTTGAAAGCCCCCGCCCCGGCGCTCATAACACGGGGTGACCACCAGACAAGACATGACACGATGGACAGCCCTGCCACGATATTCGACGCCGCATTCTGGATCACCTCCGCCGCGATTCTCGCGCTGCTGATCCTGTCCGCCTTCTTCTCGGGTTCCGAGACCGCGCTGACGGCGGCCTCGCGCGGCAAGCTGCGCACCCAGGCCGACAAGGGCAGCCGCGGCGCGGAACGCGCGCTGAAGATCACCGAGGACAACGAACGCCTGATCGGCTCGGTGCTGCTCGGCAACAACCTGGTCAACATCCTCGCCGCGTCGCTGGCGACCGCGCTGTTCACCCGGGTCTTCGGCGAATCCGGCGTGGCGCTGGCGACGCTGGTGATGACCTTCCTGGTGCTGATCTTCGCCGAGGTCCTGCCCAAGACCTACGCGATCACCAATGCCGAACGCGCCGCGGCGCTGGTGTCGCCGGTGATCCGGGTGGTGATCCTGGTCTTCAACCCGGTGGTCAGCGCGGTGCGCGCGCTGGTGCGCGGTATCCTCGGGCTGTTCGGCGTCCAGACCGACCCCGACAGCCATATCCTGGCGGTGCGCGAGGAAATCGCCGGCGCGATCTCGCTCGGCCACTCCGCCGGTGCGGTGCTGAAGGAAGACCGCGACCGGCTTTTGGGCGCGCTCGACCTCGGCGACCGGACGGTGGACGAGATCATGCGCCACCGAAGCTCGATCGAGATGATCGACGCCAGCCTGGCGCCCGAGGAAGTGCTGGAACAATGCCTCGCCTCGGCCCATACCCGCCTGCCGGTCTACCGGGGCGATCCCGACAACATCATCGGCGTGATCCACGCCAAGGACCTGCTGCGCGCGATGTATGCCCGCCGGCGCGACGCCAGCGGCGACGGCGATCCGTTCGAGGGCTTTGACGTGCAGGAGGTCGCGATGAAGCCCTATTTCGTGCCCGACACCACGACGCTGGACGACCAGATGCGCCAGTTCCTGCGCCGTCACACCCATTTCGCGCTGGTGGTCGACGAATACGGCTCGCTGGAGGGGCTGATCACGCTCGAGGACATCCTCGAGGAAATCGTCGGCGAGATCACCGACGAGTTCGACATCGACGCCGAACATCCGCTGCGCAAGACCGATGACGGCCACGTCCTGGTCGACGGCGCGATGACGATCCGCGACCTGAACCGCGCCGCCGACTGGAACCTGCCGGACGACGAGGCCAACACCATCGCGGGGCTGGTGATCCACGAGGCGCAGATGATCCCGGCCCAGGGCCAGGTGTTCTCGTTCCATGGCTTCCGCTTCGAGGTCGCGGGCCGCAAGGAAAACCGGATCACGCGGCTGAAGATCAGGCCGATCTGACGAACCGCCTGCGGGCGGTGCCTTCGGCGAGCCTATTCCGGACGGGAAGACGCCGACCCGGTCGTTCTTCTCGTTCAAGATACGCATGTCGAGACGCCGGCCCGAGGCGCGACGCCGGAACGGCGCGTCGCCTCGCCGCCGCGTCGATCAGAGCCGCGCGGCAGCGCGACAATTCAGCTGGCGCTACCTGCCCCGGAAAAAGCTTCCGAGGATGCCGCGCACGATGCGGCGGCCGGCGGTTCCCCCCAACTCCTTGATCACCGCGTTCTGGATCGCGCTGCCCAGCGTCTCGGGCTGGCGCGACCGCCCGATCCGGCGCGACCCGGTGCGCGCCCCGCCGCCCGAATACCGGCGCGCAGCGCGGAACTCGCGCTCGGCCTCCTTCAGCCGCTCCTCTTCGACCTCCGCGGCCTCGGCGTCCTTCGCCGCGGCCGCGGCCCGCGCCTTCAGCGTCTCGAAGGCGCTTTCGCGGTCCTGCACGTTCTCGTATCTGCCGAAAAGCGGCGACGCCTCGACGACCGCCTGCCGCGCCGCCGGGTCCACCGGGCCAAGCTGCGACGACGGCGGGCGGATCAGCGTGCGCTCGACCACGCCGGGCACGCCCTTGGCCTCGAGCATCGAGGTGACGGCCTCGCCGACGCCGACCTCGCGGATCGCCTCCTCGGTCGAGAATCGCGGATTGTCGCGGTAGGTCTGCGCGGCCCGGCTTAGCGCCTGCTTGTCGCGCGCGGTGAAGGCGCGCAGCGCGTGCTGCACACGGTTGCCGAGCTGGCCGAGCACGTCCTCGGGCACGTCCGCCGGGTTCTGGGTGCAGAAATAGACCCCGACGCCCTTGGACCGGATCAGCCGCGCCACCTGCTCGACCTTGTCGATCAGCGCCTTCGGCGCGTCGTCGAACAGCAGGTGCGCTTCGTCGAAGAAGAAGACCAGCTTCGGCTTGTCCGGATCGCCGACCTCGGGCAGCTCCTCGAACAGCTCGGACAAGAGCCACAGCAGGAACGTGGCATAGAGCCTGGGCGAAGCCATCAGCCGGTCGGCCGCCAGGATCGAGACGCGCCCGCGCCCGTCCGGGTCGACGCGCATGATATCTCCAAGCGCCAGCGCCGGCTCGCCGAACAGCCCCGCGCCGCCCTGGTTTTCCAGCACCAGAAGCTGGCGCTGGATCGCGCCGATCGAGGCGTTCGAGATATGGCCGTATTGCAGCGACAGATCGGCCGCGTTCTCGCCGACCCAGACCAGCAGCGCGCGCAGGTCCTTCAGGTCCAGCAGCGGCAGGCCCTCGTCGTCGGAAAGCCGGAACGCGATGTTCAGCACGCCCTCCTGCGCCTCCGACAGCCCCAGCATCCGGGCCAGCAGCAGTGGCCCCATCTCGGCCACCGTGGTCCTTATCGGGTGGCCCTGCTCGCCGAAGAGGTCCCAGAAGGTGACCGGGAAAGCCTCGTAGGCATAATCGTCGAACCCGATCGTGGCGGCGCGCTTGATGAAGGCGCCGTGCAGCTTGAAGGCCTCGGTGCCTGCGGCGGCGAGGCCCGATAGGTCGCCCTTGACGTCCGACAGGAAGACCGGCACGCCGGCGCTGGAAAAGCCCTCGGCGAGGATTTGCAGCGTCACCGTCTTGCCGGTGCCGGTGGCGCCGGCGATCAGCCCGTGCCGGTTGGCATATTTCAGCAGCAGGCCCTGATGCGTGCCATAGCCCTCGCCGCCGCCGCCCACGAATATCCGGTCGTCCATCGCGCCTCACCCTTGCCCGAAACCTGGTCTCCCTGCCAAAATACAAACTTAACCCTTATGTGCCAGAGTGATCGAAGCCCGGCGGATGCTCTTGCTTTGCCGGGCTGACTTCCTCCCTGTCAGACTGGCCGCGTCCCCGGACGCGGCCTTTTTCCCGTGCCGGGCCGGGCGGCGGAAACCCCGGAGAAAATTGTGAAAACTTATCTGTTGACGGATCAAATGCCACACCGTAGCTTACGCGCCATACGAATAAGTCGGCCAGTCCGGCAGGGAGAGAAACGGCGAAAGAAGGGCCCCGAGCGGCCCTTTTTTCATGCCTTTTCGGCAGCTCGCAAGGTGGCGGCAAGCGCCCGCCGGGCGCGACGATTGGCACCTGACACGCCCCTGAGGGCATGCTACATCCGGGGCCGATTGGACAAACCTCCAGACGATGGACCTGTGATGAACACCGCACTCAAGACGTTACCGATCCTGCTGGCCCTGGCGCTCGGCGCGCCCGCATTCGCGCAAGCCACGGGCGAATCGCCCGCGACCGGGACCGAGGAGAGCCCCGGCGAGGGTCCCGACCCGATGGAGCTGTCGATGGGCGAAGACGTGAAGCTCGGCGATATCTACATCGAAAGCGAGCACGGCGACTGGGAGCTGCGCTGCATCAAGTCCGAAGCCGAACGCGATCCGTGCCAGCTTTACCAGCTGCTGGACGACGGCAACGGCAACCCGGTGGCCGAGATCAACGTCTTCCCGATCGCCGGCGACGAGAAGGCAGCCGCCGGCGCCACGGTGATCACGCCGCTCGAGACGCTTCTGACGCAGCAGCTTGCGATGTCGGTCGACGGCGCGGCGGCGAAGAAGTACCCGTTCAGCTGGTGCAGCCAGATCGGCTGTTTCTCGCGGATCGGCTTCACCAAGGACGATGTCGCCGCCTTCAAGCGCGGCAACAAGGCGACGCTGACCATCGTGCCGGTGGCCGCGGCCGACCAGAAGGTGAACCTGACGGTCTCGCTCGCGGGCTTCACCGCCGGTTTCGACGCGCTGGCGGCGCGGATCGCCCAGTAGGACCGGTCGGAAGATTGCGGGGCGCGCCGGGCGGCCGGCGCGCCCCGTCTCATGCCCGCGTCAGCGCCAGCACGGCGTTCAGCCCGCCGAAGGCAAAGGCGTTCGACAGCGCGACGTCGACCCTGGCCTCGCGCGCCTCGTTCGGCACCACGTCCAGCGCGCATTCCGGGTCCGGTTCCTCGTAGCCGATGGTCGGCGCGATTACGCCGTCGCGCACCGCCATGATGCAGGCCAAGAGCTCGACCGCCCCGGTGCCGCCGATCAGGTGGCCGTGCATCGACTTGGTCGACGAGATCATCAGCCGGTCGGCATGGCCGCCGAAGGCATCCGACACCGCGGCGCACTCGGTCTTGTCGTTGGCCGCCGTGCCGGTGCCGTGGGCGTTGATGTAGCCCACCTTGTCCGCGTCGATCCGCCCGTCGGCGAGCGCCCCGCGCATCGCCCGCGCCGCGCCCTGCTTGGACGGCATCACGATGTCCGAGGCGTCCGAGGTCATCGCGAAGCCCACGACCTCGGCCAGGATATCGGCCCCGCGCCTTTTGGCGTGCTCCATCTCCTCGAAGACGAAGACGCCCGCGCCCTCGCCCTGGACCATGCCGTTGCGGGTGGCCGAGAACGGGCGGCAGGCATCCTTCGACATCACGCGCAGCCCCTCCCACGCCTTGACCCCGCCGAAACACAGCATCGCCTCGGACCCGCCGGTGACCATCACGGTGGTCATTCCCGACCGGACCAGGTGAAACGCCTGGCCCATCGCGTGGTTCGAACTGGCGCAGGCGGTGGCGACGGTAAAGCTCGGGCCCTTCAGGTTCCAGACCATCGAGACATGGCTGGCGGCGGCATTGTTCATCAGCTTCGGCACGATGAACGGATGCACCCGGTTCTTGCCCTCTTCGTAGACCGCGCGGTAATTCTCGTCCTGGGTCGACAGGCCGCCGCCGGACGTGCCCAGCACCACGCCCGAGCGCGCCGCCAGATCGCCGGAAAACTCCAGCCCCGACTGGCCGATCGCCTGCTCCGCGGCCAGCAGCGCGAATTGCGTGAAGCGGTCGTAAAGCGCGATCTGCTGGCGGTTGAAATGGGCGTGCTCGTCATAGCCCGTCACCTGGCCGCCGATCTTCACCGACAGCCGGTCGACGTCGCGGATATCCAGCTCGCGGATACCGCAGCGGCCCTCGCGCATCGCCTCGAGCGTCTGCGCCACGTCGTGGCCCAGTGCGTTGATCGTGCCCGCGCCGGTTATGACGACGCGCTTCATTCCGCCTTTTCGGCGACGAGGGTCTCGATCGCCCTGACGATCGTGGCCACCGAGGAAATGTCGAAGTCGCTCTTGTCGGGCTCGTTGGCGTTGAACGGAATCTCGATGTCGAACTCCTCTTCGATGGCGAAGATCGATTCGACCAGCGCCAGGCTGTCGATCCCCAGATCGCCCGGCGAGGCCTCCATCGTGACATCCGACACTTCAAGCATCGCCTGGTCGGCGATGATCCCAATCACCCTGTCCTTGATCGACTTCGCCATCATCCGCCTTCCGCTCTCTTGCGGGGTGATTATTCGCTCGGATCGGGTTTTGAAACTGCTTTTTGCAGCTCTGCAACCTGTGCGGCAAGACGCGGCAGGCGGCGCAACGCCTTGTAGATGTCGACATGCGTGTCCATCTTCATCGCCGGATAGCCCAGCAGGACCCGCCCCGCGGGCGCGTTCGACAGGATCACCGTGCCGCCGCCCGCGACCACGCCGTCGCCGATGAAGATGTTGTCCACGACGCCGACCTGGCCGCCGAGGATCACGTTGTCGCCGATCTTCACGCTGCCGGCGATGCCGACCTGGCCCGCGAACAGGCAGTCGCGGCCGACCTCGCAATTGTGGGCAACATGCACCTGGTTGTCGATCTTGGTGCCGTCGCCGATCCGGGTGGGGCGGATCGTGCCGGCGTCGACGCAGGACGTGGCGCCGATCTCTACGTCGTCGCCGATCACCACCGCGCCCAGCGAGTGAATCCGGGTCCAGCTTTGCGCCTGTTCGGCGCCGGCGGCGTCGCCCATGGTCTCGCGCACGGCCTCTGCGCGGCTTTTCTCGGGCGTGACGAAGCTGAAGCCGTCGGCACCGATCACCGCGCAGGGCTGCGCGATGAAGCGGTCGCCGATCCGCACGTTGCGGCCGATCCGCGCGCCGGCATGAATCAGCGCGTCGGCGCCGATCACGGCACCCTCGGCAATGCTGACATGCGCGGCGATGCGCGCGCGCGGGCCGATCCGGGCGCCGCGGCCGATCACCGCGAAGGGGCCGACGGCCGCGCCCTCGCCGATCTCGGCGCCGGCCTCGACAACCGCCGTGGGATGGACGCCGACTGCGATCTCGGGGCCCGGATCCATCAGCCGGGTGAGGCCCGACATCGCATAGCGCGCGCGTTTCACGACGATCGCCGCCTCGAGCCCCAGCGCCTGCCAGTCCGCGCCGTCCCACAGCAGCGCCGCGCGCGCCCGGCCCCGGGCCAGCCCGTCGGCATATTTCGGGTCCATCGCTAGCGCCAGCTGGTCGGGCCCGGCATCGGCCGGTTCGGCCGCGCCGGTGACTGCCAGATCGGTGGTGCCGAACGCCGCGGCGTCAAGCGCCGCGGCGATCTCGGATATCGTGTAGCTGCCCATGTGTCCTCCGCCCGCCGGACGCGCGCCCGCGCGCTGCCGGCGTCCTGGCGGAGGTTTAGCTGCGAACCGCCCGCAGCACCACCCCGGCCCGGACCAACGCGTCGAAGATCTTCGCGTCGCGGCCATAGATGTCGCGACGGAAATTCAGCCGCCCCTTCGCGGTGGTGAACGCGGTGCGGTAGACGATGTGCACCGGCACCTTTTCCTGCAGTTCGACCCGCGTGTTGCGGCCCGATTCGAGATGTGCATGGAAAAAGCTCACCGGGTCGGCTTCCTGCCGGCTGAGCAATTCGTAGGCGAAATCGAACGGGTCGTTCAGGCGGATGCAGCCATGGCTGAAATCGCGCTGCTCGCGGGCGAACAGCTCTTTCGCCGGCGTGTCGTGCAGGTAGATGTTGTGCGGGTTCGGGAACATGAACTTGACCAGCCCCAGCGCGTTGCCCCGGCTCGGCGCCTGGCGCAGATCGAACGGGAAGCTGCGCGGGCTGACCGCCGCCCAGTCGACCGCGCCGCGGCTGACGACGCGGCCGCGCGTGTCCACCAGTTGCAGGTGCCCCGCCGAGGCGCCGCCCGAGGCGATCATCCGCGGCAGGTATTCCTTGACGGCGATCGAGCGCGGGACGTTCCAGTAGGGGTTGATCTCCATGTATTCCATCTCGTCGGAGAATTCCGGCGAGCGGCGGTCATAGGTGTTCTTGCCGATGACCGAGCGGGTCTTGAACGTCTCCTGCCCGTCGTCGATGATCGCGGCGGTAAAGTCGGTCAGGTTCACCCAGACATGGCGCTTGCCGCGCGGGATGTTCATCCAGCGCTCGCGCTCGATCGCGACCATGACCGAGGGCAGCCGGTCCTCGATCTGCATGTTGATCTCTGCCATGGTGCCGGGACCCGCGACGCCGTCGGTCTCCAGCCCGTGGTAATACTGGAAAAGCTGCACCGCCTTCTGCAGCGCCGCGTCGTAGCTCTGGCTGGCCGACCGCTTCATGTAGCCCATGGCGATCATCCGGTTCCTCAGCGCCACCACGGCCTGCCCGCCATCGCCGGGCTTCAGCGCGCGAGCCGGCACCGAGGGACCCCAGCCGCCCTTGGCAAGCTGCTTCTCCAGCACCAGCTTGGCCTTCAGCAGCCGGGCGTATTCCGGCGATTGCGGCGGCAGCGCGCGCAGGAATATCGACGGGTTCGACTTGGCGAAGGCGGCCAGCAGCTGGGTACGGTCGCGCAGCGGCACCTGACGCACGATCCCGCTGTCGACCTTGGCCGGCGTCAGGACTCCGGTCTGCAGATCGCGGGCATATTGTAGAAAGATGCGCGACAGTTCGACCTCGATCAGGCCCAGCTCGCGCTCGGATGTCACCCGGCGCAGATTCGCCTGCAGCAGCTCGGCGTCGTAGGCACCGACCGGCAGCGCATGGTCGCCGGCCGACTGCAGCGCCCGCAGCAGCGCGGTGCGCCGGTTGCGGTCGCGGTTGCCCTTGCCGGTCCAGATCGGCCGATACCCGTTCGCCTTGTAAAACGCTGCAATATCAGCGTCTTTCGCCGCCGATTCGGCGACCGCCTGCATGAAGGGCGTGACCTGCGCCTGCGCGGGAGCGGGCGCGAAAAGCGCCAGTCCCACCAGCACCGTCAGGGCCGTCAGCCACGTGGCGAACCGCTTGCGAACACCGGAATCGAACATCGTCAACCTCACTCAAGAATTCGAGCCATGCATATCTCGCGTTCAAGCCTAACCCAGTACACCAGCCCTCGTTGGTTCACAAATGCGTAAGGCCCGGATGTGTCGCAGCGGCGCAACGCGTGGCATTCGCAGAAATGTTAACCAAATCGGAACCTTGTTCTGGCAACTTTCCGCCGATCCCCGGTGACGGTACGGAATGGCGCGTAGTCCGACCTTGGTTAAACATTTCAGTTGTGTCATAAAGCACACGCGCCTTGGGGATGGGGCAACGAAGACCGCTGAATCGCAGCCAAATAGCGAACAAGGCGGTGAAATAGGCAAGCGACGGGACGCGCGGGACAGCGATGCACAAGGATAGTTCTACCGGCCTTTCGAGGCGTGCCCTTTTGGGTGCGTTCGCGGCAACCTCCATCGTGGCAGCACCGACATTCACCAGAGCGGCGGGATTCCTGAAGGGGGCCGGCGATATCCGCCGGATCCGGATGTCCTCTGGCCGGACCGGCGAAAGCATCGACACGATCTACTGGATCGAGGGCGAGTACATCCCCGACGTCATCAAGGAAATCAACTACTTCATGCGCGACTGGCGGTCCGACGCCACGACGTCGATGGACATGCGCACGGTCGACATCATGGCCGCCGCGCACAACCTGATGGACGCGGACGAACCCTACATGCTGCTTTCGGGCTACCGCACGCCGCAGACCAACGCGATGCTGCGCTCGCGCTCGCGCGGGGTCGCCAAGAACTCGCTGCACATTAAGGGCCAGGCCGCCGACCTCAGGCTCGCCTCGCGCAGTGTCGACCAGATGGCGCGCGCCGCACAGGCCTGCGCCGCCGGCGGCGTCGGGCGCTATTCGCGGTCGAACTTCGTGCACATGGATTGCGGGGTCGTGCGCAGCTGGGGCGGTTGACCGCCGCAGCCGCAGGCAGAAGAGACCTCTTAAACCTCGAGCTTTGCGCCGCCCCAGGGCGGCGTTCCTTTTTTCGCGGCGCGGCTCAGTCGTAGCCGAAGCCGGTGAACGGAAGATAACGCACCGGGTCGCCGGGGCCGATCTCGCGGGCGCCGTCGCCGATCTCGACCAGCCCGTCGGCCCAGGCCAGGCCGGAAATCCGGCCCGAGCCCTCGGATTTGAACACCTCGGCGGCACCGTCGGCGTTCAGCCGCGCCCGCAGGTATTCCCTGCGCCCCGGCTTTTTCGACTTGGAGAACGCCGCCGGCACCGTGAACCCCGCCGGCAGCCGCCAGCCGCCGCCCGCCAGCAGCCGGAACGCCGGTTCGGCAAAGACCAGCGTGCAGACGAAGGCCGCGACCGGATTGCCCGGCAGCCCGAAGACCGGCACCCCCTGCCAGAGCCCCAGCGCCAGGGGCCGGCCGGGCTTGATCGCGATACGCCAGACCTCGACCGTGCCGGTTTCCGTGAGCAGCGCCGAGACGTGGTCTTCGTCGCCTGCCGAGGCGCCGCCCGAGGTCAGGATCACGTCCGTCCGTGCCGCGGCCGCGTCCAGCCGCCCGCGCAGCGCCGCCCGGTCATCCCCGACATGGCCGAGATCCACCGCCGCATAGCCCCAGCCCGCCACCAGCGACAGCAGCATCGGCCGGTTCGCGTCGTAGATCTCGCCCGGCGCGGCCGCCTGGCCGCCGACGGGCCGCAGCTCGTCGCCGGTCGACAGCACGCCGACCCTGAGCCGACGCCGCACCGCGACCTCGTGCACCCCGGTCGCCGCCAGGATCGCCAGTTCCTGCGCCCTGATCCGCGTGCCCGCGCGCAACACGGCGTCGCCCGCCTGCACATCCTCGCCCGCCTTCCGCGTGTTCGCGCCGGTCTTCAGCGGTCCGTGAAACGCGATCCTGCCGGCCTCGGCGGTCACGTCCTCTTCCAGGACCACGGTATCGACGCCCGCGGGCAACGCCGCGCCGGTCAGGATGCGAATCGCGTGGCCGGCGGGCACGCTGCCGGCAAAGGCCGCGCCCGCCGCCGCGCGGCCCTCGACCAGCGGCAGGATCTGCACGCCTTCGCCCATCCCCGCGCCCGCGAACCCGTAGCCATCGACCGCGGAATTCGCCGCCGGCGGGTTCGACCGGCGCGCCACGGCGTCTTCGGCCAGAAAGCGCCCGGCGGCCTCTGCCAGTGGCAGACGCTCGACGGCGGTGACGCCGTGCAGCACCTTCCGCAGGCGATCATGGGCCTCGTCCACGGGCGTCCAGTCGACGCCGGGCGGCAGCGCGAAACAGTCGTTCTTCAGCCGCGGCGGCTGCATCAGCCGGTCCTTGCCAGCGGGACCAGCCCGGTGGCGTCCAGGATGAAATCGGCGATCGCGGCCGTGGCGTCCAGATCGAAGACCGGGCGGTCCAGCCCCGTCGGCGCGCTGTCGCTCGCCACGGCGCGCACCGTCGGATCGCCCGGCGCGATCAGCGCCTGCCCGGTCGCGGCGCGGTGCGCCTCGATCTTCGGGTGGTCGTCGCGCTTGTAGCCCTCGACCAGCACCAGGTCGACCGGGCTGAGCCGCGCGAGCAGCTCGGCCAGCGGTGCCTCGGGCGCGCCGCGGGTCTCGTGCATCAGCGCCCAGCGGTTGGCCGACGACAGCAGCACCTCGGTCGCCCCGGCATCGCGGTGGCGATAGCTGTCCTTGCCGGGCTGGTCGACGTCGAACGAGTGATGCGCGTGCTTGACGGTCGACACGGTAAAGCCCCGCCCGGCGATCTCGGCCACCAGGCGTTCCATCAGCCCGGTCTTGCCAGAGTTCTTCCAGCCGACGATGCCGAAGATTTCCATCAGCCCATTGCCCCGAGGATGCGTTCGGCCTCGACCATATCGCCGGGCGTGTTGAGATTGAAGAACGGGTCGCAAGGATCGGCCGGGAACTCTGCCAGCGCGGCACCGTGGCGGTCGGTCCAGAGCACGATCTTGCGCAGTCCGGCCTGCAGCGCCGCGCACAGATCGTCGCGCAGCGCCACCGGCCAAAGCCCGAAGGTCGGATGCCGGATGCGCCCCCCATCGGCGTCGGGCGTGGCGGCGAGCGCTATGGATTTTCCCTGATTTTCCGCAGCTTCCGCGAGTTTCTTCACCAAGTCGGCGGGAAAGAACGGTGTATCGGCGGCGGCGGTGACGATGCGGTCTGCACCGATGCCCGCGGCCCAGTCGAGCCCGGCGAGCACACCGGCAAGCGGCCCCGGGAACTCCGGCAGCGGATCGGGCAGCACCGGCAGGCCGAACGCGGCGAAGCGCGCCGGATCGCCATTGGCGTTCAGCACGATGTCCGAGACCTGCGGCCGAAGCCGCTCGATCACATGCGCCAGCACCGGGCGGCCGGCGAGCGTCAGCAGGCACTTGTCGCCCCCGCCCATGCGCCGCGACAGCCCGCCGGCGAGGATCACGCCGGGAACGGGCTCAGTCGGCATCGGCGCTTTTCCGGCGGTGCCGGCGGTCCTCTTCCGGCACGTCGTCCAGGTCCGCGTCCCAGACCAGCCGGTCCTCGCCGGAAAGGCAGAGGAACCGCTTGCCGCGCATCCGGCCGATCAGCGTCAGCCCGATTTCCCGTGCGATTTCAACGCCCCACGCGGTGAAGCCGGAGCGCGAGGCGAGGACCGGAATACCCATCTGCGCGCATTTGATCACCATTTCGGAGGTCAACCGCCCGGTGGTGTAGAGGATCTTGTCGTCCGGCCGTTCGCCGGTCTCGAACATCCACCCGGCGATCTTGTCGACGGCGTTGTGGCGGCCGACATCTTCCATGTAGATCAGGGGCTTGTCGGCGCGGCACAGCACCGTTCCGTGAATCGCCCCGGCCTCGAGATACAGGGACGGCGCGGTGTTGATCTGCCGCGCCAGCGCGTAGAGCCAGGTGGTATGAACAGGTGAAGAAGGCAGGCTAACCCCTTGCAATCCCTCCATCATGTCGCCAAAAACGGTGCCGACGGCGCAGCCCGAGGTGCGGGTCTTCTTCTTCAGCTTGTCCTCATAATCGGTCTGCCGCGCGGTGCGGACGACGACGACCTCGAGCTCCTCGTCATACTCCACGCCAGTCACATCATCTTCGGGCCGCAACATCCCCTGATTCAACAGAAATCCAAGCGCTAGGTACTCGGGATAATCGCCGATCGTCATCGCCGTCACGATCTCCTGGCCGTTCAGGTAGATCGTCAGAGCGCGTTCCATGACCACGTTCACGGATTGCCGCTTGCCCTCGTGGTCGACGCCCTCGACGGCCCGCGTCAGCCGCGGATCGGTCGGATCGGGAGCGATCAGGAAGCGTCTGGATGCGTCGGAATCGGACATATGTATCGCGTCGGTATCACGTCGGTATTGCGTCGGTACTGCAGCGCAGCATCAGCCCTCCTTCGGCACGCCGTCGGCGGTGGCGTTCGGCACGAAAAGCCGCTCGCCGCCGATCTCGTAGGCACCGATCATCGCCTGCGCCTTGTCGGACACCAGCCAGGTTTCCAGCTGCACCGCCAGGTCGTGCCGGACATGGGCGTGCCGCGCCGGGTCGACCGGCAGATAGGCGTACTGGTTGAACAGCGCCGGATCGCCCTGAAACAGCACTGCCAGCCCGTCCCTGTTGCCGAAGTTCAGCCAGCTTGCGCGGTCGCTCAGTACGTAGGCGCCCATGCCGGCGGCCACGTTCAGCGTCGCGCCCATGCCGGCGCCGGCGGCGCGGTACCATGCGGGATCGGCGGCCTGCGGGTCGATGCCGGCGATCTGCCAGAGCGACAACTCGCGCCGGTGCGTGCCGCTGTCGTCACCGCGGCTGACAAAGACCGCCCTGGCGCCCGCCACGCGGGCCAGCGCATCGGCGATCCCGCCGGCGCCGGCCACCCCTGCCGGGTCGTCACCGGGACCAACGAGGACGAAATCGTTGTACATGATCTCGCGCCGGTGCGTGCCGTAGCCTTCGGCGACGAAGGTCTCTTCGGCGGCGCGGGAATGGACCAGGATCGCGTCGACGTCCCCCGCGCGGCCGAGCCGCAGCGCCTGGCCGGTGCCGACGACCAGAATATGCACGTCGAGGCCGAGATCTGCCTTGATCTCGGGCAGCAGTATCTCGGCCAGCCCGGAATTGTGGAACGACGTGGTGACCGCCATGCGCATCTCGTCGGCGGCGGCGGCGCCGGCGGCGAGCATCAGCGCGGTCAGGCAGGCGAGCATACGGGTCATTCGACGATGTCTCCCTTGATGAAGGCTTGCGCCTCGGGGGTTTCGGGACCGGCAAAGAACGCCCCGGCCCGATTCCGCTCGTGCACCCTGCCACGATAGAGAAAAATCACCTCGGACGCCAAGCGCCGCGCCTGGCCGATATTGTGCGTGGCCATCATGATCCGCGTGCCCTCGGCCAGCGTCCGGGCCAGGATCGTCTCGATCTCGCGCATCGAGCGGCCGTCGAGGTTGGCCGTCGGCTCGTCGAGGAACAGCAGCTGCGGCTCGCGGATCAGCGCGCGGGCCAGCGCGAGCTTCTGCTTCTCGCCGCCCGACAGGTCGGCGGCGGCGCGGTCCACCGCCTCGCCGAGCCCGACACGTTCGGCCCAGCCTTCGGCCCTGCGGCGGGCCTCGGATTTCAGCGCCCCGCGCAGGATCAACGGATAGGCGATGTTGTCGCGCACGTTCCGGCGCAGCACCACGGGCGTCTGGAACACGAAGGCCTGCGCCGCCAGCGCATCGGCTGGCGGGCAGGCCCAGTCGATGCGCCCCGCCGCCGGCCGGGCCAGCCCGTGCAACAGGCGCAGAAGCGAGGTCTTGCCCGCCCCGTTCGGCCCCATGACGATGGTGACGCCTTCGCCGGCGATATCGAGGTCCACCGGCCCGACCAGCGTCGCGCCGCGGCGCCTGAGCGTGGCGCCGCGCACGGTGAGGGGCAGGATCGCGCTCACCAGCGCCCCTCGCGCTCGGTGCGTCCGAGGCCGTGCACGGCGAAATTGACCGCGATGGCGAGCGCGATCAGCACGAAGCCGAGGCCAAGCGCGAGCGCGAAGTTGCCCTTCGAGGTTTCCAGTGCGATCGCGGTGGTGAGAATCCGGCTGACATGGTCGATGTTGCCGCCGACGATCATCACCGCGCCGACCTCGCCGATGGCGCGGCCGAAGCCGGCGAGCGCGGCGGTCAGAAGCGCACGTCGCGCGTCCCAGATCAGCGTGGCCATGCGCTGGCGCTTGCTGGCGCCCATCGAGATCAGAAGGTCGTGGTATTCCGTCCAGAGCTCGCGCATCGCCTGGTGCGTGATCGAGGCCACCAGCGGCGTAACGATGATCACCTGCGCGACGATCATCGCCGTGGGGGTGAACAGGATATTGAGCGCGCCGAACGGGCCCGAGCGCGACAGCATCAGGTAGACGACGAGGCCCACCACAACGGGCGGCAGGCCCATCAGCGCGTTCAAGAGCGCGATTACGTGGCGCCGGAAGCGGAATCGCTGGATCGCCAGCCAGGTGCCGAGCGGCATCGCCAGCGCGCAGGCGATCACCACCGCCGTCAGCGTGACCTGAAGCGAGCGCAGCGTGATCTCGACGAGATCGGCGTCAAAGCCGACGAGCAGCCAGAAGGCGGCCGCGAGCCCTTGCCAAATCTCCCCCATGCGTGCGTGTCCGTTCCCCTCGGGTCCGGCGGAGCGTTTCAAAGAAACCCGGCGGATTCAAGCCGCCGCAGCGATCGCGCGGCGGGCGGGAGTGCGGCCGCGTTTTCGGCGAGACCGGTCGCCCCGCGGATTAGTCGAGCCGCACGGCGTCGCCGGCGCTGCGCTCGGCCGCCGAGAAACCGGCGTGGTTCAGCCCGTACCAGGCGCCCACGGCGATCACCACGATGGCGGCAAAGGCCAGATACATCGCTCGCATGTCCTATCCTTCCGTATGCTCGCGCAGGAACCGGATCAGGTCGGCCCGGTCGGCCGGATCGGCGATCCGCTGCGCCGGCATCTTGGTGCCGGGAATGTAGTGTTCGGGGCCGAGGTCGAACAGCCTGTCGATGGTCTCGGCGTTCCAGACGATCGCGGCATTGGCGACGGTGTCCGAGTAGACATAGCCGGGCAAGCTGCCGGCGCGGCGCCCGAACAGCCCCGCCAGCGACGGCCCGGCGCGGCGCACGCCGTCGTCGGTCAGCGAGTGGCAGATCGAGCATTTCCGCCGGAACTGGCGCTCGCCGTTCGACATGGACCCGGGGTCGCGCAGGAATCCGGGCCGGTCGCCCATGATCGGGCCGCCCTCCTTGGCGCCGACGGGCCAGAAATGCGCCGCGTCGTCGATGCCGCCGGCCAGGATCCGGCCGGCGTGGTCGTAGGCCAGCGCCCAGACCGGCCCCTGCGTCGCGACGCGGAAGTCGTGCACGATGTCCCAGCCCTGCGTCTCGACCACCATGATATGCCCCTGGCCGTCGCCCACGGCGATCTGGGTCATCGCGGGTTCGGCGGCGATGTCCAGCACCGGGCGGCGGTCGAGCGTCAGGTCGGCGATCACCGCGTCGGTCTGGAGGTCGATGATCCGCGTGCCGCCGTCCACCGCGCCATAGGCCAGCCAGCCGGCGGCTTCGTCGATCAGCAGGCTGGTCACGCCGAAGCCGTGGCGCACCAGCACGCGGCCGGGCGCACCCGTGGCCGGATCCCAGCTGCGTATCGTGCCGTCGGCCGAGGCGGTGAAAAGCCGCCCGCCGGCATAGGCCACGTCGTTCACCGCGCCCTGGTGCCCCTCGATCCAGCGCTTGTGCCGGCCGGCTGCGATGTCCCAGAGCCCGACGCGCCCGTCCCATCCGGCCGAGGCCAGTTCGGTCCCGTCGGGCGACAGCGCCAGGTCCTTGACCTGGCCCCGGTGGCCTTCCAGCCGGAACCGGCTGGTGCCGCTCGACAGGTCCCAGACCTCGACGGCGAAGTCGTCGCCCGCGCTCGCCGCCAGTCCGTTGCCGGCGAAGATCGCCGCCTTGACCGACGCCTCGTGGCCGTCGAGCCAGGTCACCTCGCCCGACGCGATGTCCCAGTAGCCCACGGAATTGTCGAAGCTCGCCGTCAGCGCGTGGCGCCCGTCGGCGGAGATCGCGACATCCATCACCGGCCCGCCATGGCCCTCGAGCGCGGCAAAACCCTGCGCCGCCGCGCCGCCGGCCCAGAGGACCCAGATCAGGGCCGCAAGCCGCATCCTATTCGGCGAGCGCCGCGCCTTCGGGGGGCTTCTTGGCCTTGGCCCCGGTCCCGGCCTCGACCTCCCCGACCTCCTCTACCCAGATCGAGTGGTGTTCCTTCGCCCAGTTCAGATCGACCTGGCCCGAGCCCATCGCCGCAAACGCGCCCTCCATTCCGACCGAGCCGATATAGATATGCGCGATGATCACCACCATCATCGCGAAGCCGGCGATGCTGTGCCAGAGCTGGCTGAACTGCATTTCCTGGTGCGGCGTAAGCTCGGTCGGCAGCGGCTCGAGCCCGACGAGCCCGGTGATGCCCCAGTCGTTCAGGATCGTGAAGGTCTTGGCGAACATCGGCAGCTCGAACGGGAACAGAAGCGCAAGGCCCGAGGCCGAGACGCTGGCACCGAGAAGGATCACCAGCCAGAAGATGATTTTCTGGCCCGCGTTGAACTTGCCGGCCGCGGGGTGCGAATGCTTGGACAGCAGCCCGCCCGCCTTGGCGATCCAGACCAGGTCGCGGTAATGCGGCAGGTTGCGCGCGACCCACATCACGAAGATCATCACGAGCCCCAGGATGAACGCCCAGGCGACGTTGTTGTGCACCCATTTCGAGGCAATCGCGAGGGTGTAATAGGCCTCTTTCCCGATCCAGTCCATCAGGCCGCCGCGGCCGAAGGTAAGGATCAGCCCGGTGATCCCCAGCAGCACGAAGGACCCGGCCAGCA
Organism: Rhodobacter sp.; assembly: GCA_041627895.1. GTDB lineage: Bacteria > Pseudomonadota > Alphaproteobacteria > Rhodobacterales > Rhodobacteraceae > JBFKQC01. The sequence goes on along the minus strand of JBFKQC010000006.1, from coordinate 1,438 downwards.
GCCAGTGGCCGAATCGCTCGACCGGCCTGAAGCGCTCTATCGTGGTGCCGGCGGGACCGGCCTCGATCCGGATCTTGCCGCGAAGCAGGTAGAACAGCACCAGCAGCCCGAGCATCGCCAGAAGCGCATAGCCTCCGTACTTGCGCAGCGGCCCCTCGCGGAACTGAAGCCAGCCGATCCCGGCATCCTGCACCAGAAGCGTCGCGCCGGGGCTGCGGTTCGAGGCGGTGACATCCGCCGTGCCGTAGCGCAGCGCGCGCCACAGATCGGGGTCGGACGCCCCGCCGAGCGTGCCCAGCGGGTCGGTCGTCGCCGCGGCGCCCTCGGGCCGGCCGGTGGCGGCGCGCAGCGCGCTGTCGTCGACCTTCAGGCCCTGCTGCCGGCGCAGGATGTCCTCGAGCGTCTGGGCCCCGCCGGTGGCGGAACGGTCCGGGGCGGGCGGCGACTCTTGCGCCGCAAGGCCGGCGGGCAGACCCAATGCGAAGATGAGGATCAACAGGCGAAGCCAAGCCATCTGCGTCCCTCCCAAGACGTTCCGGGCGTTGCGGAAAAAGGTAACGCAGGGGGGGGCGGAATGGAAGGGTTTGGACCGCGGGTCTGCGCCGTCGCGGTTCCGGCAATGCCTCGGGTGCAGCGGGCGTGCCACATGCGCGTTGAGGGCGCGCCGATCGCTTCGGATCGGGACCATGTGCCCGCCGGGAATCGGAACACGCCCCGGCCTTGCGGCCGGGGCGTTCGCAGTCGTTTGGCGGGGACGGGTGCCGAAGCACACCCCCCGCGGGCTCAGCCGCCCTTCTGGTCGTAGGCGGTGCCCCAACCCCAGGCGCCCGAGCCGAAGCCGCGGGCCACGACGCGTTCGCGGTAGATGTCGCTCACGTCGTCGCCGTCGCCGGCGAGAAGCGCCTTGGTCGAGCACATCTCGGCACAGATCGGCAGCTTGCCCTCTGCGATCCGGTTGCGGCCGTACTTCTGGAACTCGGCGGTGGACATGTCCTCTTCCGGGCCGCCGGCGCAGAAGGTGCACTTGTCCATCTTGCCGCGGGACCCGAAGTTGCCCGCCTGCGGATATTGCGGCGCGCCGAAAGGGCACGCGTAGAAGCAATAGCCGCAGCCGATGCAGAGGTCCTTGGAGTGCAGCACGATGCCGTCCTCGGTCTGGTAGAACACGTCCACCGGACAGACCGCCATGCAGGGCGCATCCGAGCAATGCATGCAGGCCACCGAGATCGAGCGTTCGCCCGGGTCGCCGTCATTGATCGTCACGACCCGGCGGCGGTTGATGCCCCACGGGATCTCGTGCTCGTTCTTACATGCGGTGACGCAGGCGTTGCACTCGATGCAGCGTTCGGCGTCGACGAGAAACTTAACTCTTGCCATCTCTCTTTCCTCCTTACGCCGCGGTGATCTTGCAGAGCGTGGCCTTGGTCTCCTGCATCTG